>DATKRE010000168.1:0-9787 GCA_035532335.1 Xanthobacteraceae bacterium
GGTCCGGATGATCGGGCCGACGACGAAACCCATGAACAGGTCGATCCCGGTCCACAACACGCCGCACATCACGTGCATAAAATTCAGCGCCCAACGATTGCCGGCGACGATGGTCACGATCAGCACGGCAAGCGCCAGCGCCACCCAGATGAGGTTGCGCCAATCGATGCCGCTGCCGCCGACGGCGTCTGTCGCTACCGCTTCCGACACGAGCTTCTCCGCGAGTTTAGCTCACCGGATTTACCCGAAGCATGCTGCGGCGGCAAATCGGCGGGCAAGCATCGGGATGTGGATAACCGTGGGGCCGCGCATTTGCGTGCTAAAATGCGGCTATGGATGAATGCGGCTATGGATGTACGAGAAGCCGGGCGGCCTGAAGCCTTAGCTACAAATGAGGAGCAGAAAACGACTAACATATTTCGGGAATTGGCCGCGCGCCACAACGCAACTCCGCGAGGTCAGCGGCTCGTAGGATATATTGGAGGCTTCTGCTCCATCATCTGCTTCATCGGCATATTTGTTGCTTACCAGGAGGGGGTGGGGTTCATAGTTCTTTTGGTTCTGACGTTTTTTCTTTTTCTTTTTGGAGATCATTATAAATACGCATTCATGGAAAATCTGTCGCAAAGAAAAGTGCGACGGATGGATTATTGGTATCTAAGCGCCGGTGCCATTGGTTTGTTTCTCGCCGCGTTCGGCTATTCGACTGAACGCGAAGCGACGATCGCTAAGTTCAGTAAAAAGGTTTATGAAGCTGGTGAATCTTCTGTTGTTGTGTCGGTAAACGAGGAAATTGGTTCACTTTCAAAGTTTTTGTGCGTTGATTTGAAGAATGCGAAAGAAGCGTGCGCCGGCCTCAAGAAGGTAGCTTCACAAATTCGACCGGGCCACTCGCCGGCGGAAATCGCGTCAATCTCAGAAGAGTTCGAGAAAAAAGTGACAATTCCTTACGCGCGGATATTTCCGGCAGACGAGTTATCCAAAAATCCGAACCTGCTACTTCCGGTAGTGTCCGTTCAAATAAAATTTGACGACTGGAAACAGTACGCCGAGCACGCGCCGAAGGTGGACGAGGTCCGATCAAAGACGGATGACAAAACCAAGATAATGCTCGAAGTCGGTCGATGGGTGATCTGGCCATTTTTTCTCGCCTTTGCGCTTGCCCTTCGTATCACAAAGGTGACGATCGATGTGTTTGATTGGGCGAAAGTATAGGTGAGGAATGTCGGATACATCCGGCGGCACCCAGCCGCCCCAACCAGGCGCCCTTACCGGACGCCAACTCCTTGGGGCGGTAAAAGACAACTTTCTCGTCGTGTCCGGCGTCGCGTTTCTCCTCGGTGTGGGTTTCGCGACGATATTTCTTGCTGCATATCTAAGCGCGTTCGATTGGCACTTGCTCTGGTTCATCGAGTATACGGATATCGTGACCTTCGGTTTGATCGCTCTGGGCATCGTCTCAGGCTCAATTGTTTTCCTTCAAGCGGCCGCGCAAACGATCATCAACCTGTTCAAATTGGACACCCGCGGCAAACGGCGTTGGACAATCGGCCTTTCTCCGCTTCTCGTAGCTGTCGTTGGCTTCAACATCTGGAGTTCGGTGCATCAAGGCGAAGGATATTTCCACATCCTTTTCGGTGCCCTCGTCATTGCGCTTGGCGTAACTGTCGTTCTCCAGATCGTCGGATACATGAACACTTGTACGCTGCCAAACGTCATCCAATCCACATTCATGCTCATATTGTTCGTCACGACGGCGGCGTGCGGCGGCCAGTGGCTCGGCTATTCCGTTCTCGAATCTGCGAAGCTCATGGACATAAAACTCAAGGACGGCACGTTGAACAGTGTGAAGTTAATAATCGTGATGTCGCGGCATACGATCCTTTTGAAGGGTAGGGAGATATACGTTTTGCCCACGACGGACATTTCCCAATTTCATAGTACAGTGCCGCCATGGGTAGTGCCGTGATGCCGGTGACCGTTCCCCCTGCGCTCGCTGTCGCGAGCTTCGGGCGGTCCCGCCTCCCCCGCTACGCGGGGCGGGATTAGTTAGGAGCGATCACGCTTAGAACCGCATTTGGCCGGAAATAATGCGCGCGTACAAAGCTGCATCGAGCCGCACATACGACCCGCTCGCGGCGTCGTCGACATAGATCGGGTCGCGGATTATCGTCGGATCGAAGCTTTCGCGCTGCAATTGGGTCTTGCTGTGCTTAAACGTCGAGGTCACCGCGATCTGGTCGGCGATGCGCAGGAATTTCGGACGGGCGTAAGCCGGCAACCGGCGCGCCAGGTACTCGCGCAAACCGGCAAGGTCCGGCGCGCTCTCGCATACGATCGCGGCCATCCCCGCCGCGCCGTCAGTTTCGGGAACATGCACACCATAGACCGCCGTGTCTGCAATACCGGGGAAAGCGGTTAGCGCCGCGGCAACCTCGGCGGCGGCGACGTTCTCACTCTTCCAGCGGAAGGTGTCGCCGATCCGGTCGATGAAATAATAGAAGCCCGCCGCATCCATGCGCATCAGATCGCCGGTGCGATACCAGGCGTCGCCGCGTTCGAATACGTCGCGCAGGATTTTGCGCTCGGTATCGGCGGCATCGGTATAGCCTTCGAAGGCGCCACCTTGCTCCGACATTGCGCCGCGGATTCTGCCGATGGCTTCGCCGATCCGGTCGGGCCCGCAACGGACGCAAAAGCCGCCGGTGTCGCGCGCCGGTGCGCCGCTGTGTGCGTCGAACTCGACCAGCGCCAGCGGAAAGCGGTGCGCGAGAAACGGCGGAACGCGGCCGATGGAGCCAACCTTACCCTCAACGTTGGTGAGCGAGACGTTGGCTTCGGTCGCGGCATAGAATTCCACGATGCGCGGAATGGCGAAGCGGTCCTGGAATTTTTGCCAGATATCGGCCTTGAGCCCGTTGCCGCAGACAAGCCGCAGCCGGTGGGCGCGCTCGCGCGGGTGGTGCGGCGCGTTGAGCAGATAACGCGCAAGCTCGCCGATATACTGCACCAGCGTGCAATCATAGTCCGTGACATCCTGCCAAAAATCTTTGGCGGAGAACTTGTCGCGGATGACGACCGAGCCGCCGTGCACCAAGAGCGCTCCGACGGCGACCACGCCGCCGACGCTGTGATAGAGCGGCAAACAATCATACAGGCGATCGTCGGGACCGGTGTGCATCAGGCCGGCGAACCAGAAGCTCCACTGCAACACACGGCGGTGGCTGACGTTGGCGGCCTTGGGCAGGCCGGTGGTGCCGGAGGTGTAAATGAGCAGCGCGCGGTCGGCGATCGTCACCGCGCGGCGCTCGGCCGGGATAAGCGGCGCCGTCGAAAACGTTTCGACCGCAAGATCGACGCGGTCGAATTGCGTGCCGCCGCCATGCGCCCAGAGCTTCGGGTGGCTTTGCAACGCGGGTGCTTCCGTCAGCGTGGCGCAGAATTCCGCGGCGGCGATAATGTGCTTGGGCGCCGCCGCATCGATGCAAGGGGCAAGCGAGGGCCCGCGCAATTGCGTGTTGATCAGCGCAACGACAATACCGACGCTGGTAAGCCCGAGCCAGATCGCCAGATATTCCGGCCGATTAGGCATCATCAGGCCAACCACGTCGCCTTTGGCGAGGTCACAATCGCGCGCCCAGCGCGCGTAACGGTTCATCCGCGCCGCGAGCGCTCCGTAACTGAAAGATTCCGGCGCCGAGAGCAGCGCGGGTGCGTCACTTTGCGCGCGCGCCAATTCATCGACGATGCTCGGCAACAATCGCTGCGGATGGGTTGCGATCGGCGCGATTGCGTCAAGAGCGCGCACCCAGTCGCGCAGCGCGGTGTCTTTGCCGCCGCTTGCCCGCGCCGCCCGCTCGGTATCGATCAGAACCATGCCGAATGATCGCGCAAGGAAATGAATCTTGCGCAAAGCACAGTCTTTTATGTGTGAGAAAGGCAGGGCGCCCGCGGCTTGCAAAAAATTAAGGTTATCGATTCGAATACGCGACCGGCAAAATGCTCGGTATCGGCGCCACGGATAGACAATGCGCCGGCGATACTATCGCGACGGGGCAACAAGCGACACGCGGGACAGATGAAACGCGACACGGTAGCCGTCCACGGCGGTTATGAGACGGACCCGACGACCAAAGCCGTCGCGGTGCCGATCTATCAGACTGTCGCCTATGAGTTCGACAGCGCCGACCACGGTGCCGCTTTGTTCAACCTCGAAGCCGAGGGATTCCGCTACAGCCGGATCAGCAATCCGACCACCGCGGTGCTCGAGCGCCGCGTCGCCGCGCTGGAAGGCGGCCTCGAGGCGTTGTGCGTCGCTTCCGGCCAGGCGGCGCTGAGTTACGCCGTGCAAAATCTGACTGAAATGGGCAGCAACATCGTTTCGATCCCGCAGCTCTACGGCACCACCTACACGCTATTCGCGCACATCCTGCCGGGTCAGGGCGTCACCGTCCGCTTCGCCGAAAACGATACCGCAGCCGCGATCGAAAAGCTGATCGACGACAATACGCGCGCGGTATTCTGCGAGAGCGTCGGCAATCCGGCCGGCAACATCTGCGATATTGCGGCGCTGGCGAAGGTCGCCGCGCGGCACGGCGTGCCGCTGATGGTCGACAATACGGTGGCGACCCCGATCCTGCTGCGTCCGATCGAACACGGCGCCGATATCGTCGTCCACTCGCTGACCAAATTCCTGGGCGGGCACGGCACCACGCTGGGCGGCGCGATCGTCGATTCCGGACGCTTTGCGTGGCGCGACCATGCGCGCCGTTTTCCGATGTTCAACACGCCCGACGCCTCCTATCACGGGCTGGTTTACGCCGAGCATTTCGGGCCGGCCGCCTACATTGCGCGCGCGCGCAGCGTCTATCAGCGCACGACCGGCGCGGTGCTGTCGCCGTTTGCCGCGTTCCAGCTCCTGCAAGGGATCGAGACCGTGGCGCTGCGCGTCGAACGTCATGTCGAGAACGCGCGCCGTGTCGCCGAATTCCTGCGCGGCGACCCGCGTGTCGCCTGGGTCAATTACGCGGGCTTTCCCGACAATCCGTATCATGCGCTGGCGCAAAAATATTTTGGCGGGCAAGCCTGCTCGATCCTGACATTCGGCGTCGCCGGCGGGTTCGAGGCGAGCAAGGCGTTTTACGACGCGCTCAAATTGTTCAAGCGGCTGGTCAATATGGGCGATGCCAAATCGCTCGCCTGTCATCCGGCTTCGAGCACGCACCGCCAGATGTCGGCGGACGAGCAAGCCAAGGCCGGCGTGCGGCCGGAGATGATCCGTCTGTCGGTCGGCATCGAGCATATCGACGACATTGTTGCCGACCTCGACCAGGCGCTGGCCGCCACGACGTCCGGCGCGGCGCGGCTGGTTGCCGCCGAATAGATATTGGGAGCCGCGACGTATGGTGCTTATTCTCGATCATGCGCGGTCGCACAAAATCCCGGCGATGCAAGGCGGTGACGGCCTGACGATCGGGCTCGTCAACAACATGCCCGATGCGGCATTCGAAGCGACCGAACGGCAATTCCTCGATCTCGTCCGCGCGGCGGCGCCGGAAGGCCGCATCCGTTGCAAGCTTTTTGTCACGCCTGAGGTGGCGCGCGCCCGCAAGACGCGGCAAGCGCTCGGGCAACGCTACCGCGACGTCGACGAATTGTGGAACGCGCAGCTCGACGGACTGATCGTCACCGGCGCCGAGCCGCGGGCCGAGAAACTTGCCGACGAGCCATATTGGCCGACCATGACGCGCCTCGGCGATTGGGCGCGCGACAATACGCTCTCGACTATCTGGTCGTGCCTGGCCGCGCATGCCGTGGTGCTGTACGCCGACCGCATCGGGCGCGTGCGGCTCGCCGAAAAGCTGTCCGGCGTTTTCGCCTGCGAAACGGTCGAGCCGCATCCGCTGATGGCCGGTGTCGTGCCGCTTGGCGTGCCGCATTCGCGCTATAACGATCTGCCGGCGGCGGCGCTTGTGGCCGCCGGCTACCAATTGCTCAGCCAGTCGGCTGTCGCCGGCGTCGATGCTTTCGCCCGCGACGAGCAGGGCGGCTCGCTCTTTGTCTTCTTCCAGGGTCACCCGGAATACGACGCGGATTCGCTGCTGCGCGAATACCGGCGCGACATCGGTCTTTATCTGCGTGGCGCGCGGGAGCATTACCCGGCTGCGCCGCAAAATTACTTCAGCCGATACGGCGGCACGCTGCTTGAGGTATTTCGCACCCGCGCCATCGCCGACCGCTACCTCGATCTTGCGCAGGAGTTCCAGTTCGCGGCCGTGGCGGCGGGGATCGACGGTACTTGGCGGCGTTCGGCGCGGCGGTTCTATCGGAACTGGATCGAACACATACGCCAGCGCAAAGACGAGCGAATGCATGCGTCAGTATCGCTGCGGCGTCAGCACCGCGACGCCGGTCTCGTGACGGCCGGGCGGCGACATTGACAAGCCGCCGACGGCTCCGTAAGCAACCGCCAACAGGCGGGAACGATCATGAAAGTCCGTAATTCGTTGAAATCGCTGCGCGGTCGCCATCGCGACAACCGCATCGTGCGCCGCAAAGGCCGCGTCTACGTCATCAATAAGACGCACCGGCGTTTCAAAGCCCGCCAGGGCTAAAGGCCGGTCCCGTCCCCGGACGAACGAACCTTCCTCACCGGTCGCCCGCAGGCCTGCCACAATTTCGTACGGCTTTGAGATCAGGGCGCGGACTCGTCAGCCCCTTTTCGATGTTGCGCCCGGCCTCAGGTCCGTTTTCGGCGCGAAGCAGGTTGCCGTTGGAACCGGCTGAACTGGAACTGCTGGATGTTACCGCCGGGCGTCCGATGGTCGTCCCGACGACTCTCGATCAGCGTGAATGAGGGACCAAGCACCTTACCAACCGAAGCGGCGTCATGGCGGGCAACTGGCAAGCCGCTGCATCGCTCCGGTCCGTCCGGCGCAAACGTCCCGATGATCACGTGCCCGCCGGGACTCACCGCGTGTCGCACAGATGCGGCGTATGCTGCGCGGTCGCTCGGATCTATCAGGAAATGGAACGCAGCTCGGTCGTGCCAAAGATCGTAGTTTCTGTCGGGACGCAATGCCATCGCATCGGCAACAATCCAGGTAACATGTTGGCCGCGCGGGCCGAGCCTGCTCCGAGACGTAGCAAGCGCCTTTTCAGACAAGTCGAGGACAGTGACGGAGCGAAAGCCATCGGTAACAAGGGCATCAACCAGACGTGATGCACCACCCCCAATGTCAATAATCGACGCGTCAGCATTCACGCCGGTTGCATGGATGAGGTCGAGTGAAATGATTGGGATTTCCTGAAACCAACTGACATCACGCTCGCCCTTGGTTTCATAAACGCTCTGCCAGTGAGATTGCTTTTGAAGCGTACTCATATCGACCGTCCAGTATCGTCAGGAGCTATATATGTTATCGGCACCTATTCTCGACAACAAGGACCCCGGCGCCCCATCAGTGTTTCAGCCGGCTGCACTGTTGCGAGAAGCACGCCGGCAGAAGGGTCTGCCGGTTGCCGACGTGCCGGCTCTCTGCATCCTCGATCCCGACGGTGACATTGTTCGTCGCCTGAGGCATTCGGGGCAAGCGAAACTCTCAACGATATGGCCGTGCTATCACACTGACCTTTTCGAATTTATGCTCGCCGGCAAAACTGCCGGCATCATCGGATGTGCGGTAGGTGCGCCATTCGCCGTTTTGATCGCAGAACAATTGTTCGCGTGCGGATGTCGCATCCTGATCAGCCTGACGTCGGCCGGGCAGATTACGTCAGCAGGCGAGCCGCCTTATTTTGTCGTGATTGACCGCGCGCTCCGCGATGAGGGTACCAGCTACCACTATGCGCTGTCCCAAACCTTTGCCGAGGCAGATTCCCAAATCATCGCTACAGCCATCAGGGCCGTCACCGATGCCGGTTTACGGGCCTATGTCGGTCCAAGTTGGACGACCGACGCGCCATTTCGCGAAACGGTTGCTGCTGTAGAAGCGGCACGCGCCAAAGGTATCTTGGCTGTCGAGATGGAAGCCGCCGCCCTCTATACGTTTGCGCACCGACGGAACGCTGCGATTATATGCCTAGCACATGTGACGAACAGGATGGGCGTGAACGAAGGCGATTTTGAAAAGGGTAAGGCCGACGGGACAACCGACGCCCTGACACTCCTCGCCGCATTGGCTGAAGTTCTGCATCCAGCAGTGTCCGTAAGGTAAGGCTAATATGATTGGTGAAGGAGTCGCCTATTGGAGCTGAGCGTCGATGTCGGGCGTCCGCTGTGATTTCGGCTGTCAGGCGCACGCCCGACAGCGCACCACGGGGAGGAATTGCATGGACCTCTACTTTTCACCGCTTGCGGGCTCACTCGCTGCGCGGATTGCGCTCTACGAGGCTGGGATTGAGGCCCGTCTCATCGAGGTAGACCCCAAGACTATCGGATGACTCCGACTTTGCTGCGGTTTACCCACTCGGGCTAGTCCCGTTGCTACACCTTGATGACGGTTCGTTGCTGAGCGAAAACGCCGCGGTTCTCCAATACATTGCCAATCGATTTCGCGTATCGAACCTCGCGCCTCCGGATGAACTGGCACGCGCGTCTGCAACAACGGTTGAGCTTCATTTTGCTTGACCATTTCACGGTTGCTGACGCGTATCTCGACGCGGTGTTGAACTGGAGCGTGCAGGCTCGGGTGTCATCGTCGCGGTATCCGGCCATAAAAGAGTACCACCGTCGGCTGCGAATACGACCCAGCATCGCCAGAGCCTATCAGGAAGAGCTGACGCTCTACGAGGCCGAACTCGCCGGTCATAGGCGGCGCGACTAGATCACGTCTGTGCCCATCGCGGCATTTCGCTTCAGCGCGGCAATTCGGTCGCATTCGGATTGAAGCGGACCTCGCCGGATTTTTTGAGCACGCAGACGAATTCGGCCTTGCCGCAGGGCAGGTCGTGATTAGATTCTTTGGCTATGGCCTTGCGATTCCTTCCGGCCGTTGCGCTCGGCGCCGTCCTGTTCGCGCCAACTCTTGCCGTTGCGGAACCGCAAAGCGCTCCGGACGACCCGCCGGCGCCGGGTTGGGTTGCTCCGCCGAGCGACCTGCCGGCGCCCGAGCGGGGCGGGCATAGCTACAATCTCGACACTTTGTTTGCCGCGCTCAAGATCGCGCCGGACCCCGAAAGCGCCAAGGCGATCGAAAACCGCATTTGGGCGCTTTGGATGGCGTCGGGCGGCGACACCTGCAATCTGCTGATGGGCCGGGTGAAGAGCGCCACCGACGCCAAGGACTACGAGCTGGCGATCAAGCTTCTCGACGCGGTGATCGAGATCAAGCCCGATTACGTCGAAGCCTGGAACCGCCGCGCCACCGTCTACTACCTGACCAGGGACTACGGTCATTCGCTCGCCGACATTCGCCAAGTGCTCATTCGTGAGCCGCGTCATTTCGGTGCGCTGTCCGGTCTCGGCCTGATCTTGCAGGACATCGGCGACGACAAGGACGCGCTCGATGCCTACCGCAAGGCGCTCGCCATCGATCCCCACCTGGAAAGCCTACCCGACGTCGTCAAGACCTTGAGCGAGAAGGTCGAAGGGCGCGACATCTAAAGTCTTTCCGCTCTTGTCACGTCATTGCGAGGAGCGTAAGCGACGAAGCAATCCAGCCTTCGCGTGCCGCTGGATTGCTTCGCTTACGCTCGCAATGACGACGGATCCCGCAATGTCCGACATCGCCGCCGATAAGACCGTTATCCGCGAATTGGTAGAGAACTGGGCGGTCTGGCGCGACGC
>DATKRE010000169.1:0-8449 GCA_035532335.1 Xanthobacteraceae bacterium
CCTTAGGCCGCAATGCCGCTCCGCTCGCCTGACCCACTACATAATGCACCGGCAAGCTTTCTCCAAGCTGCTTGGAACCGTTCAACCTCCCGCAATACCGTCGAAAATCCTAAACTTACCCGCAGCGCTCCGCGCGTCAGCGGCGGCGAAACCCCCATCGCCGCAAGCACATGGGAGGGCTCTACCTTGCCCGATGAGCAGGCCGCGCCCGACGAAACCGCAATACCCTCAAGGTCGAAAGCGATAATGGCGGTTTCCGCCTTCATACCGGGGACCGCGAAAAGGGTGGTGTTCGGCAGCCGTTCGGCGGCGGCGCCGAAAATCACCGCCTGCGGGGCGACTTCGCGAATCCCGGCTTCCAGCGCGTTGCGTAACGCCAGCATATGTGCGGCTTCGTCGGCACGCGCCCGCAGCGACGCCTTCGCGGCGGCGCCGAAGGCGGCAATGCCGGCGACATTCTCGGTGCCGGCGCGCAGTCCCCGCTCCTGCCCGCCACCGCGGATGAGCGGTTCGGGAAAATGAATGTCCTCGCGGGCGCGGATCAGCGCGCCCACGCCCTTCACGCCGCCGATCTTGTGCGCCGACAGCGTGAGTAAATCGGCACCGAGCGCACCGATATCGATGGCAAGGCGCCCCGCCGCCTGCACCGCATCGACATGCAGCAGGCCGCCGGCCGCGTGCACCATCGCTGCTACGTCCGCGATCGGCTGGATCACGCCGGTTTCGTTGTTGGCAAGCATGATGGAAACGAGCGGCCGCACCGTCTGCGACAGCGCCACGCGCAACTGGGCAAGATCGACACGCCCGTCGGCATCAACCGGGATGTCGGCAATGGCTTCACGCGCAAACCGGCCGCCGGTGCGCACCGACGGATGCTCAATGGCGGAGATCAAAAGCTTGCCGCGCGGTTTTTTCTCCTCGGCGGTCTCGATCGAAGGTGTCAGCGCGAGCGCATTCGCCTCGGTTCCGCTGGACGTAAAAATCACGTCGGCGGGCCTCGCGCCGACAAGCCTCGCGACATCCTCGCGCGCGTGTTCGACCAGCTGCCGCGCCGCGCGGCCTTCGGCGTGCACCGACGACGGGTTCCCGGTCAGCGCAAGCGCGGCCGCCAGTGCGTCGCGGGCCTCTGGCCGCAACGGCGCGGTCGCGTTCCAATCGAAATAGCTGCGCTCGGCCATGCTGCCCACTCTTTACGCTCATTCCCGCGTCAGCGGGAACCCACTGAGAAACCGCGGGATCATGGACTCGTTCTGGGTGCCCGCTTTCGCGGGGACGAGCGGATTGAGCGACGAGTCATGTCGGTTATGCTTGCTTTTTGCCCTGTGCCCTGTGCTAGAAGTCGCGGCGCTTCATTTTAGCCGGCTTCATGCACGACGCCAGTTCAAAAATCTGAAATGGTTTTAAACACTTACGTGCACCCGCCGGGGCCGTCAAGCGAGCGCGGATTCGTGCCCGCAGCACGCCAAACCGAGGTTCCGTAATGCCTGAAGTCATCTTCACCGGTCCGGCCGGCCGCATCGAAGGCCGCTATCACCCAGCACAGCAGAAAAACGCGCCGATCGGCATCGTGCTGCATCCACATCCGCAATTCGGCGGCACGATGAACCATCAGATCGTCTACCAGCTCTATTACGGGTTCGTGCATCGTGGCTTTTCGGCGCTGCGTTTCAACTTCCGCGGCGTTGGCCGCAGCCAGGGCGGCTTCGACCACGGCATCGGCGAACTCTCCGATGCCGCTTCTGCGCTCGACTGGGCGCAGACGATCAATACGGAGGCGCGCAGCTGCTGGATCGCCGGCTTCTCGTTCGGCGCCTGGATCGGCATGCAGCTTCTGATGCGCCGGCCGGAGATCGAAGGCTTCATCTCGATTGCGCCGCCCGCGAACCTCTACGACTTTTCCTTCCTGGCGCCCTGCCCGTCGTCGGGCCTGATCATCCACGGCGACCGCGACGCAGTGGTGCCGCCGCGCGATGTCACCAACCTGGTCGAGAAGCTGAAGACGCAGAAGGGCATCGTGATCGAGCAAAGGGTCGTCGCCGGCGCCAACCATTTCTTCGACGGCAAGGTGGAACCGCTGATGACCTCGATCGGCCAATATCTCGACAAGCGGCTCGGCACCAAAAGCGGCGCGCGCACCACCGCGGCGTAACGCTTCTCCGCTCCTGTTGGGGGGTTGCCGAGCGGAACACGTGAGCGAGGCGGCGGGGGATTAACAGTGACCCTCACCCGGCGCGCCGCGTAACGCGGCCCAAACGCCGTCGTTGCTTCATGCCCCGCTTTGTGTCAAACTATGTGTGGCATTTCACACATGGCCGCGAAGGTATTCACAAATGGCCACGAACCTTTCGATCGATCCGAAACTTATCGAGCACGCATTGAAAGTCAGCGGCGAGCGCACCAAAAAAGCCGCCGTGACAAAAGCGCTGCAAGAATTTATCGCACGCCGACGCCAGAAGCGCCTGCTCGATCTGATGGGCAAGCTGCAGTGGGACGCGGCTTACGACTATAAGGCGGAGCGGGCGCGCGATTGAGCTTATTTGTCGATACCAGTGTGTGGTCGCTGGCGCTGCGGCGCGATACGCCGCCACAAGCCGCGCACGTTCAAACACTGATGCGCGCGATTGAAGCCGGCGAGACGCTACTGACGACAGGCCTCGTGCTTCAGGAACTTCTACAGGGCTTTTCCGGACCGAGAGCCCGCGAGCAAATTCTGAATCAATTTTCCGCGGTGCCTTTGCTTGTCCCCGACCGCGAAGATCACGTTAGTGCCGCCGAATTGCGCAATACTTGCCGCCGCTCGGGTATCCAGATCGGCACCATCGATGCTCTTTTGGCACAGCTGTGCATTCGGCACGACTTGACCATGCTGACCGCCGACAGCGACTTCAAACGCTTCGCAAAGCATTCCGCATTGAAATTGTGGAACGAGGCCGGCTAACCGCCAGCCATCCGTCGCAATGACGCCGCCGGGTCGCTTACCCCGCCCCGAACGACTCCGGCATGCAATAGCCCATCGTTTGCATCGCCTCGCTGATCTCGGCGATATATCCGAGCGTGCAATCGGCAAGCTTCTGCCCGTTGGGCATGACGAGGTCGGAGAAACGCTCCCTGCCCTCCGTCACCTTTTTTAAGCGCCCGACCAGCGCCGTTGCCTGCTCCAGACCAAGAATGGCTCCAGCCATCTTCTTTCTCCTTGTTGATCGCAGATGCTGCGGCGAACGCCGCCGCAAACTTTAAGCCGCCTCCCCTTGCGCTGCGGCCGCCGCCGCATGCGCCTCGTTGATCGCCGCGACCGAGCGTTCCACCGCCGACCACAGCCGCGCCATTTCAGAGGCGGCCATCGTATCCGGCGCCTCGCAGACGCTTTCGCCGGCGGCGAGCGTGAGCACGTAGCCGGCGCGCTGGCTGATCTGGCCGGCCCAGACCGGAATTGCCAGCCGCTCGAAATACGCCCGCGATTGGGCGACCGCGGCGGCTTCCTTGTCACCGCGCTTCGGCGGCGTGGCGTTGAGCACCACCGCATAAGGCTTGTTGCGCTCGCGCGCGGCGTCGACGGTGGCGCGCACCGCGTCGAGATCGAAAAATCCCGGCCGCGCCGGAATGAGCACCAAAGTGGCGGCGCGGATCGCTTCTTGCGCCACCACCCACATGCTGGCGGCGGTGTCGATGAACACCCACTCGCAGCCGTCGACCATAGCCATCGCCAACGCCCGGTCGATGCCACGGGCGCCGCTTTGGAGCGGCGGTTGGCCATCGAGCCGCAACGAGTGCCAGAGCGTGAGCGAACCTTGCGGATCGGCGTCGATGACCAGGCAGCGCTTGCCGGCTTCGTGGCAGAAAGAGGCCAGATGCGCGGTCAGCGTGCTCTTGCCGGAGCCGCCTTTGCGCGACGCCATGGTGATGACGTTCATGCGATTACGTTCATGCGCGCTCTCCTGCGGCCCGCCACGGGCCGCGGATCTTGCTTGGTTCAAGCTTTCCGGGTCGGCACGCGAGCAACGCGGAGCAAGCAGCGGGACGATACAATGATTCGTCACGGCCGGTGTCGGCGAAAGATCGCAGAAAATCACACGAAATAAGTGGAATTAGGGGACCGCAGCGTTCTTTTTTATAGCGTCCGATCTCTCTGTCTCGTTGCGAGGAGCGACAGCGACGAAGCAATCCATGCTTCGCGTACGGAATGGATCGCTTCGCGGGAGTTCGTCATAGGTCGGCTACTTTGGGCCAGACCCGTCGGCTCGCAATGACGAGAGCGCGTGCAAGTGGACCACTTGCCTCCCCCTCCGCGCCATTGTCTTATCGGCGCAGGGACAGGAAACGCTCCGATGCGAGGCTTGCGGGACAAGACCGTCATCGTGACCGGCGGCGGCGGCGGCATTGGTGGCGCCGCCTGCCGGCGGTTTGCCGAGGAAGGCGCCAAGGTCGCGGTGTTCGACGTCGACCAAGCGGCGGCCGAACGCACCGCGGCCGCGATCGCGCAATCCAGTGGCAAGGCCGCGGCGTTTACCTGCGACATCACCGATCACGCGCGTTGCCTCAATGCCGTGCGCGATGCCGAGGCGGCGCTCGGGCCGGTCGATGTACTGGTCAACAATGCCGGCTGGGACGTGTTCAAACTCTTCGCCGACACGGCACCGGCCGATTGGGCGAAGATCATCGCCATCAATCTCACCGGCGCGCTGAACATGCACCACGCGGTGCTACCGGGCATGATCGCGCGCAAGGCGGGCCGGATCGTCAATGTCTCCTCCGACGCCGCCCGCGTCGGTTCATCGGGCGAAGCGGTCTATGCCGCCTGCAAAGCCGGCCTGATCGGATTTTCCAAGACCATCGCGCGCGAGCACGCGCGTCACCGCATTACCGTCAACGTCGTCTGTCCGGGTGTGGTGAAGACCAACCTCTACGCCAATTACAAGCAGGGCGCGCGCAATCCGGAGAAGCTCGACGACGCGTTTCGGCGCGCCATCCCGCTCGGCCGCCTCGGCGAGCCGGACGATTTGCACGGCGCGATCTGCTTTCTTGCCAGCGACGATGCGGCTTTCATCACCGGCCAGGTGATCAGCGTCTCGGGTGGCCTCACCATGGCCGGGTGAAGCAAAAAACCATGAGCCAACAATTATGAACAACGTAACCCTGCCGCTCTCCGATGAGCAGCGCGAATTCCGGGCGACCGCCGACCGCTTCGCGCGCGAGAAACTCAAACCCGGCTATCAGGCGCGCGAGCGCGACCTGATAATCGACCGCGCGCTGATGCGCGAAATGGGCGCGCTCGGGCTGATTGCGCCAGATCTGCCGGAGCGGCACGGCGGGCTCGGCCAGTCGAGCGAAACCAGCGGCCTGATCATGGAAGCGATCGCCTATGGCGATCCCAATATCGGCTACGTGCAATTGCTGAGCTCGCTGTGCGGCCAGATTATCGCGCGACATGCTAATGCCGAGCTTGCCGGATACTGGCTGCCACGCGTCGTTTCAGGCGAAACCCTGTTCGCGATCGGGTTGACCGAACCGCGCGGCGGCTCTGATGCCGCCAACCTCGCGCTATCGGCGCGGCGCAGCAATGCGGGCTACGTGCTCAAGGGCGAGAAAACCTCGATCAGCCTCGCCATCCAGGCCGACGCGGTGCTGGTGTTCGCACGTACCGGCAAGCCCGAGGACGGCGCGCACGGCATCTCGGCGTTTCTGGTACCGATGGACGCACCGGGTATCGCCACCAGCCGCCTCAACGATCTCGGCAGCAAAGTGGTCGGCCGCGGCTCGATTTTCTTCGATGACGTGGCGGTGCCGAGCGAAAACATGATCGGCGCCGAAAATAAGGGCTTTGTGCAGGTGATGCAGGGGTTCGACTTCAGCCGCGCGCTGATCGGGCTGCAATGCATCGGCCCGGCGCAAGCCTCGCTCGACGAGACCTGGGCCTATGTGACCGAGCGCCAGGCGTTCGGCGCGCCGCTGTCGCGCAACCAGGGCGTTACTTTCCCGCTCGCCGAGTGCGAAGGCCTGATCGCAGCGGTGCGGCAGCTTTGCTACCACACGCTGCGGCTGCGCGACTCCGGCGAGCCGCACACGTCGGAGGCGGCGATGTGCAAATGGCTCGGACCGAAGACCGCGGTCGATACCATCCATCAATGCCTGCTGACGCACGGCCATTACGGCTGGTCGCTCGACCTGCCGCATCAGCAGCGGTTGCGCGACGTGATGGGGCTCGAGATCGGCGACGGCACCGCGCAGATCATGAAATACATCCTCACGCGCGAACGGCTGAAGCGGCAAGGCCACTGATTTCAGGGCCGCGCCAACACTCCGCCGGTCAGCGCATGCGGCACGCCGGTGGTGGTCGGGAAACTCAGCGGCAAACCGTGCAGGCTGCGAACCGCCAGATAGGCAAACGCCTGCGCTTCGAGCGAGTCCACCGACCAGCCGGCAGCGTGGCCGGACTCGACGCCGGCAGGCGCGAGACGTTCGGCGAGCATGCGCATCAAAGTAAGATTGCGCACGCCACCGCCGGCGACGATCCAGGTTGTCGGCGCCCGCGGCAGCAGCGGCACGACGCGCGCGACCGCAGCGGCGGTGAGCGCGGTGAGTGTGGCGGCGCCGTCCTCGACGCGGCGGTTATCGAAGGCTTCGCCGATCAAGCCGCGAAAGTCGTTGCGGTCGAGCGATTTCGGCGGCGGCTTGGCGAAAAACGAATCCGCCAGAACGCGCGCGATGGCTTGCTCGTCGACTTTGCCGGCCTGTGCGGTCTTGCCGTCAACGTCGAGCAACGCGCCGGTGCGCACCCGCACGAAGTCGTCGATCGGCGCATTGCCCGGCCCGGTATCGCAGGCGATCAAGGTATCGCCGTCGATGAAGGTGACGTTGGCGACGCCGCCGAGATTTAGCACCGCAACCGTAGCCGCGCGGTCGAGCCGGCGCACCAGCGCGCGATGAAACACCGGCGCGAGCGGCGCGCCCTCCCCACCCGCCGCCACGTCGGCGGCGCGGAAATCGTAGACCACGGCAATGCCGAGCCGGCCGGCGAGCGCGTGCCCGTTGCCGATCTGCACCGTCAGCCGCTGCGCCGGGCGATGCAGCACGGTCTGACCGTGGAAGCCGATCACGGTGACATCGCCTGGGGCGATGCCGTTGGCGGCAAGAAATGTCTCGACCGCTTCGGCATGCGCATCCGTCACCGCGACCTCAGCCTCGCCAACGGCGCCCGGCCGGGCCGCGCGGTCGGTGATGTTGGCTGCCGCGGCGGTGGCGCTGCGCAGAAGCGCGCGCTCGGCACGCGAATAAGTCCGGTACGCCGTCGGCCCAAAACGGGTAATGACTTCGCCGTCGGTCTCGATCAATGCGACGTCGACGCCATCCTGCGACGTGCCGCTCATCAGCCCGATGGCGACGACCGGTGGCAATTTTGCTTGCGTTGACGTCGGCATCTATTGTTCGACGATTCCTTTGAATCGGTCTGACCGCCTGTTATATCAGCGGCCGACGTCTTTGGCGCGAACGGCCGGAGCCCGATGAGTACCTACAAATCCGATTTTCTCAACGTGCTGGCGGTCCGGGGGTTCATTCACCAGGTCTCCGAACCCGACGCGCTGGACGCGTTGGCGCGCTCGTCGACCGTCACCGCCTATATCGGCTTTGACTGCACCGCGCCGTCGCTGCATATCGGCTCGCTGTTACCGATCATGCTGCTTTACTGGTTGCAGCAGACCGGGCACCGGCCGATCGCGCTGATGGGCGGCGGCACGACACGGGTCGGCGACCCTTCCGGCAAGGATGAGAGCCGGCGGCTCCTGACCGGCGATGACATCGACAACAATCTGAAGGGCATCCGGGCGATCTTCGCCAAATTTCTGAAGTTCGAAAATGCCGGCGGCAACGCGGTCATGGCCAACAACGCCGACTGGCTGAATAAGCTCAACTACATCGACTTCCTGCGCGATGTCGGCCGCCACTTTTCGATCAACCGCATGCTCGCCTTCGACTCGGTGAAATTGCGGCTCGACCGGCAGCAAGAACTCTCGTTCCTCGAATTCAATTACATGATCTTGCAGGCTTACGATTTCGTCGAACTCTATCGGCGTTACGGTTGCGTGCTGCAAATGGGCGGCTCCGACCAGTGGGGCAACATCGTCAACGGCATCGACCTCGGCCGCCGTTTGAGCAACGCGCAGCTGTTTGCGCTGACCTCGCCGCTGATCACTACTTCGTCGGGCGCCAAGATGGGCAAGACCGCGGCCGGCGCGGTATGGCTTAACGCCGATCAGATGAGCCCCTACGACTATTGGCAATATTGGCGCAACACCGAGGATGCCGATGTCGCCCGCTTCCTCAAGCTGTTTACCGTGCTGCCCGTTCCGGAGATCGAGCGGCTCGGCGCGCTGAAGGGCGCCGAAATCAACGAAGCGAAGAAAGTGCTGGCGACCGAAACGACTGCGCTGGTGCATGGCCGCGCCGCCGCCGA
>DATKRE010000170.1:0-17072 GCA_035532335.1 Xanthobacteraceae bacterium
AGAGCGTCACATTCCTAACTCGATCGCGACCATGCGGCGGCGCCTGATCGTCGCTCTCGTCAGAAGCGCACCGCGATGTCCCTGCTGCGCACGCACAAACGCTCCACGCAACCGCCTCAACTCGTGACGCAGTAAGATTAGCACGTTGCTCGGTTAGTCACGGAAGATTTCGGCATAAGCGTTCTCGATCGCCTTTGCTTCTTCATCCGTGAGTTTACCGAACTCTCGCTCCCGCGCCCGTTTCGACAGACTACCGCCGTTTTGCTGAAGGAAGCGGAAGAGCAAATCGACCGTTCGGTCGGGCATGTCGATCATGCCTTCAACGCGCGCGCGAAACCGATCATAGCGGCGCAGAAACTCAGTCTCCTGCGGCAGGTCCTCCTCGATCGTTTTCTTCACGCAGGCGTATAGGAACTCCGCATGCGGCGTCGCATCGAAGAAGCGGTAGAAATCGCCAGTGTCGTTCAGCACGTTGACATTGCCGTCGGCTGTTGGCTCCCACCGAATCAAAGGTAACAAGCGCCGGGAATAATCCTCCAGCACGGCTTTGTAGGCGTCGATTTTCTCTAAAATGGCGGCCGATACGGGAAATACCACGCCCGGCGGATTGAAACCCTGCTGCGCCAGCACATGATGGATCAGGTAGCGATGGATTCGGCCATTGCCGTCAGCGAAGGGATGAATATAGACGAAGCCAAATGCCAAAACAGCGGCGGCAATCACAACATCGAGTTTCTGCGCCGCGCCTCGGTCGAAGGAGATCATGCCGTCGATCAGCAACGGCAAATCCTCTGGCCTCGCACTGATATGGTCCGGCAAAGGCATTCGAGAATCCCGGTCATGCTCGCCGACAAAACCGCCCTCTTTTCGCAGCCCCATAGCAACGAACCTTGCATCCTCGATAACGATCCGTTGCAGCCGTAGCAGCTCATCGAGGTCGATCGGCCGGCGCCCAGCTTCGCCGATCGCGCGGCCCCAGCGCTGGATGCGGTTCTGCGGCGCACGCTCCCCTTCGATGGCGTAGCTCGATTTCGAATCCTTCAACAGCAGAAAGGCGGCGGTGCGCGACAAGACATCGCGCGGCACGCCGGCGACAGCGGTTTGCGCCCGCCGTGCTAAGTCCATTGCGGCAAACTCTTCGAGGGCCTTTGTCCGGAACACCAAGGGGCAAAAGGCAGGCGTTCCCGGCAAGTTGTTGCGGACGTGATGACGGGACGAGTTTTCTCCGTCGATCGCCCATTGTTGGTTGGGGTCGACGACGGGCACATAGGTGCCTTTATCGGCATCTGGAAGATCGAGGCGTCTACCAGTCAGCCACTCATAGAGGAACCAGATACGCCGCGCATAACTCCCCGTCGGCGTCGCGCGCACGATGTCTTCAATCTCGCTGGATCCCGCTGCTTCAAACAGTCGCTTGAGAACCGCGAGGTCCAGCCCCTCATATTTGAGGGCGAAGGTGAGATGACCTTCGAGATCGGGCGTGGCCGCGTGCCGAGGCGTGAGGATTCGCCAGCCGCCTTCTTCCTTTATCCGATGATGCTCGCCGGTAGCGGAGAGCGTGCGCGGTAAGGGGGCCTCCAGACCATAGGCATCGATCAGGGCCGCGTAGCCGGCCGGCGTCGCCCTCTCAGGCAGGGCGCGCTCGCGAAAAACCGTTACCGGCCCTGAAAAATCGTGTTTATCCCGCGGGGTCATGAAAAATCCTACTCTCCGGCGAAATTCGATTTAGAGACGCCGAAATATTTGAAAAACCATTATAGATCATGAAAAACGATTATACAGTCACTTTTTCATGATAATGGATTACGCGTCGCAATCCAAGGCCTCCCCATAGTTGGTTGTTTCGCCCTCAATACCAGCCGTTGAAAAAGTCTTGCGCCCCGGCGGGCGATCTATTAATCTCACTGAGAAAGGTGAGATTTATGCCGCCTGTTATTCTGTCGATGGTGTCTCCCGGAACCGAGCCAGTCCTTGCTGGACGGCTGGATGGCAAACGCACCTTCGCTCGCCTCCTGGAAATGCTCCCGGCGCTCCAAGAGCCCACCGTCGTCATTCTCGATTTTCGTTCGGTCTCCCTCGCCACATCCAGCTATTTGAGCGAAGCGGTACTGGCGCTCCGCGATCACCTGCGCCTGAGGCGCGTTCCCGCCTATACGGTCATTGCAAACCTCAATGAAAAGGTCCGCGACGAGTTCGACGAGCTGTTAGGACGCGCCCACGACGCGTTTTTGGCCTGCGACCTGTCGGAGGATGAACAAGTCTCCAATCCTCAAGTGATCGGTTACCTCGAACCCAAGCTTCGGCAAATCTTCGATTTGGCGCGATCGAAGGGCGAGGTTGGTGCAACCGACCTTCACGCGAATGCCGGCGAGACCGAAAGCGTCGGTCCGACCGCATGGAACAATCGCCTGAACGCGCTCGCCGAAAAAGGACTTCTCAGAGAATTTTCTGCCGGACGCGCCAAGCGCTATCGGCCCGTCCTTGAGGCAGCGTAATGGGCGCCGATTTTCTGCGACGCTGCGCCCCCACCTTCCACAAAGCCCTCGACCGCCGCGCTGTCGAGCTACGTACACCTACGCTCTTCACGACCGATATCGCTTGTGTTGCTCGAACCGCCGCGGCGGAAATCTGCCAGGACGTCCAATTGCGGGCCGGCGAAAAAATCTTCCTGCGCTCCTTGGGCGAAAAGCTTGTCGCCCAGCGCGATAACGCCGTTGTCGCCGAACTTCCGAATCCGCCCGCCGAATATCTCAATTTCGTGCAAGCGGGGGGAGGGATCGCCGGCGCCGAGGTGAAAGTCGTTCATCCCCTCAGCGGGACGGCGGAGATCGCGATTTGCGAGTGATCGCGCCCGATAACGCCAAAAAGGCCGGGAGGAATCTGCGGCGCGAACGCCGTCGCTGGGATGATGCGGAAGAGCATTCACTTGCGCTCGGATGCGTAAACTGCGTGGAGCGTGAGACCTGCGGCGGGATGCATAAGAGGCAAAATCATTATTCTTGCCTCGACGATTGCTGCGCCAATCCCGCGACCTGCGACGTCGTTTGCCCGAAAAACAGAACCGCCTTCATCCAGCGCCTGCGCGAAATCGACGGCTATGATTTGCATAACATTCCGCGCGCAGCCGTGCGTCCCGCGCCGCCTTTGCCGGTTTACATTCCGGTGATCTATCACCGCAATCGCCGGGCAGAACCCTTGAAAGGCGAGGCGGCAGCGATCCCTTTTCACAGGCTTTATAGCCGGGGTGAACGCCGGCTTCGCTATGCCAGCCGGGCAGAAATTGCCGCTGCGTTCGGCATCTCGCTTGACGCGCAATTAGTTTTAGTTGGCTGCGGCCGTGATAAGCCGATCGAAGCCTGGTGGGGTCTTAGCGAGTCCAGGGCCGAGATCATCGCTGCCCTCGCGAAACTTGGCGTCGAACTCGTGACCTCGCCCAACTACAGCCTCTTTACCGATCAGCCGCGTTTCGACGACATCTACAACATCAAGCGCATCGGCATCGCCTGGCAGGAATTCCTTGCCGGCAACGTATCCGGCGCTTTGCACCTCAATGCGCGAACGGCACGCGACTATGACCGCCTGGCGGAATTCATTCGGCAGCGTGATGAAGTGACGGACGTTGCTTTTGAGTTTGCGACCGGCGCTGCTTGGCCCGGCCGCCGGCCGTTTCACCAGCAGCATATTGCCGGCCTCGCAGCCTCGGTTGGCCGCCCGTTAAACCTCATTATGGTCGGCGGCCTTCCGGCGATTCCGACACTGGCTTCCGCGTTTGCCAGCTTGAGTTTTATCGATACGTCGGCCTTCATGAAGGCAATGCACCGCCAGCGAATCATGGAAGGCCATGACGGCAAGCTCAAGCCCGCCGCCGAATTGACTGAGGTCGGAGCGCCGCTCGACGATCTCCTGGCTCGCAATATCGAAGTCATGCGCGCCTATGTCGAACGGCTCGTTAATGCCTCGCGCGCGATGGCGCTGGAAGATCGCACTGCACCGATATCAAGAAGCCCTGATAAAACGGCTTCTGCACGAGCTGCGCCGTCTTCAAATTCGGACTTGGCCCCCGAATTATCAGAGCGTGGTCGCCCGACCGAAACCGCAAATTCGCGTTTAGACTCGTAAGCCCCAAAAACAGATCTTTAAATCCCGTTCCGCGATTGGCGGCGCGGCCGTGACGTGAGACGCCCTCCTGGAGTGCCGCATGAAGCGCCCGCCCGTGGTCCGACAAGTTTTTGAACTCGGGCGCTTGACGCAAAGATGCCAGCACACCTATGCCTTCATCGGCGATCACGAACTCGAATCCACCGCCATTGGCCTGATAGGCGAGCACGCCCGTGCGCGGGCGCTGAGAATGTTCATGGATATTCGATTCCATCTCCCGGATCGCAGCGGACAGGCTTTGCGCGATCGGCACGGGAAATCCCACCGCCTCGGCCGCCTTGCGGCCCGCGAGCAGGAATCCGGTCCGCACCGGATCGTCACGGACATCGAGTGGATTGACGACCGTTCTCAGAAATCCGCGATGGTGCGAATGGTCAAACCAGCAAACGGTCGTGCCAAGAAGAGTCGACCGCAGATCGGCTTGTGCGACCGGATCAAGCCAGGGCGAGGTGCTAAGACCTGCAAATTTCCCGCCCTGGGCATGATACGCCAGCTCGATTAGGGGGCCTATGGCGCCCGGGACAAAGCGATGACTCGGACGCGGTTGCTCCAGCCGCCCCCGGCTGTAGGCGCCCACCAGATCATCGACGGCATCGAAGGTCAGTTCTGCGTGAGAATCCATCCTGGGCACACGATGCCACCAAATCCATTTAGAGCAAATTGCTAGGTCTTACGGCCGAAACATCGTCACTTTCATCATGCCGCTGCCTCGAGTGTTGCCGGCGATCATGATGATGGCGGTAGGAATGACGGTGCTGCCGACGACGACGTTGTCGTCGTTGTCGTTCAGCAAGAAACCGGCTTAAAAAAACCCCGGGTCCGGGCCTTATGTCCGCGGTGCCGCCATACGGCGCGGGTGTGCGTACTTGAGCGCAATTAATGACGGTTGCCCACTATCCGAACCGGCTCGACACTCAGTTGATGATGATTCACGCCGCCGCCCGGAACAGCAATTCAAGATGGTTGCACTCCCCTGCAACCATCTTGACTTGCTCGATCAAACCGGCCGGCCGGCCTTCCCGGCGGCCGATTTCGATTTTCGAGAACTCGCTTGATGTGGATGTCGGTTTCCGTTTGAGGGCAATCGTCAAAATGCCGGCTAGATCGCCCCGGACATCGATCTTTAGTTCACCGTCCTCTGGCGTCAGGACGATACTCTCAATCAGCGAACGCAAGACGGCCGACGCTTGAAGCCGTATCGTCTCGGTATCTCCCTGTAACGCTTCGTACAGCCGCCCCACTTGCTCGCGATAGAATGTCGCCATCTCAGGGTGAAGCAACGGGGGCGGCTCAACAGCCTCGCCCAAGAGGCGCTGGAGTTCATCCTGGCGCGCTTCGAGCACCTTCATCTGCTTGTTCACCCGCCTGGACGCCTCAAAATCATCCGATCCGCGGATGAACTGCAGCAGCCGATCGAGCTCACGATCGATCCGCTTGATCTCGGCTCTTGCCGCCGCCAGCGTGGCTCGACCATCCATCCGGCGTCGACCGATTTCGCGCGCGAACTCATCACAGAAGTCTTTGAACACAGCCGGATCCATCAGATGATGGCGGAGCGCGTTTAGAACGCGCGTTTCCAACTCTGTTCGCCGAATATTTGTCCGGTTGGAGCAGGTTCCTTTGTTACGGGCAGTCGAGCAGCCAATCCGACGGGCCCCGATCATTGAATAGCCGCCGCAACGCCCGCACGCAATTCATTGTGTGATAGATCCCTGGCGCGAACCAGCACCGAATATCGATACGGAAGGCGATGCGGCGCTTTGAACACCGGCGGCATGTTACGCATGATCCAGGATTTGGATCCGCAACGTGGCGCTTCTTGGAACCTATTATTCGACGATGGCGATTCTGGATTTGTCGTAGTCGAACTGATCGTCGTTACGGAACCATTGGCCGAGCCACCGATAGGCTAGCCCAGGAAACTCGAACGTCACGGCAGTTAGACATTGATTGACCGTTTCGCCGTCGGCAGACAGGGGCATCATCAACCGATTACAGAAACGCCCATCTATATGCGTGTCCGTGAAAAAGCGATTGCGAGATAGGATAGGCCGCTTTTCGGAGCACAACGTTCGGTAATGGGCCTCGATGAAACGCAGTCTTTTGCCCGAGAATATTTCGTCGTAGTGCTTGCCGGTTAATTCATTGGCGTACGCTTCGACTATCGCCGTGCCGACCAAGCGATACCTGATGCGTTTGCCACCATCAACGATTTCAGTGATCTGCAGATTGGGAAGCAACCTCGGGATTTCAGTCGGCTCGATGTCGCTCCGCCGAGGCATCGCGCGTGCGCCACTCTTCGCGCGCCAGTATGCCAGCGCAGCGCCAAGGATTGGGTCATTGTATAGGTCGTAACTCAAAGGGTGCTCCTAGCCCCCCTTCCGAGGAGCGCAGGATAGCAGCTAACCCTTTTAATAGTCGGTAAAAATGCATCCCCGCATCAACCCAGGTATCGAGGGTAACTCGTCATCAGCCGACCGGTCACCGAGCCTTTTTTCCAACCTAGGGTGATCGACAAGCGCGTGCGTTGACACCGACCTGGCGGACTACTTCGGGAGCATTCCCCATGCCGAACTGACGAAGTGTGTTGCGCGTCGGATCGTTGATCGGCGCGTGCTGCACCTGATCAGGCAGTGGCTGGACTGTCCCGTGGAAGAAACCGACGATCGAGGACGGCGGAAGCGTACGACCGAAGCCCGGGACAGACGGCGGGGCATCCCGCAAGGGTCACCCATCTCACCGTTGCTGGCGAACATCTACATGCGCCGGTTCGTGTTGGGATGGAAGAAGCTCGGGCTGGAGCACAGCCTCGGAACGCGCATCGTCATCTATGCCGACGACCTCGTGATCCTGTGCAGAAAGGGCAAAGCAGAAGAGGCTCTGCGACGACTGCGAGAGCTCGTGACCAAGCTGAAGCCGACGATGAACGAGGAGAAGACACGAATCTGCGCAAATGCCGCCGGACCAAGTCTGGGAGAACGACGAGGCCCGGCGGCAGCCGACATGTGGGGGACATGCCGGACGAAAACTCTTGTCGAACGCACCGTTGCGGATCGAGCGCGCCAACTCTATCGCCGCGCCATTTGCTTCAGCCTTGCTACTTGTCGGAAAAATTCTCTTTTTAGTTGAGCCGGGCTGCCGAGCAGAGTCGTGCCTGGCGACACATCGGATATCACGCCCGCCTGCGCCCCGATCTGAGCGTCGCGTCCAATCCGGAGATGTCCCGCGATTGCCGCCTGGCCGCCGATCTGGACAAAGTCGCCTATCGTTGCCGACCCTGCAATACCGACTTGCGCGACTATGACGCAGCATCGACCGATAACGACGTTATGACCGATCTGCACGAGATTATCGATGCGTGATCCGGCGCCGATTATCGTGTCTCGCGTCGAACCACGATCGACTGTCGAATTGGCGCCGACTTCCACGTCATCTTCGATAATTACCCGCCCGAGCTGGGGTACCGTAAGGAACCCCTCTGCGGTGGCTGCAAAGCCAAATCCTTCCTGACCGATCCTTGCTCCGGGATAAACGTAGACACGCGCCCCCAGCAGTGCATGGGTGACGCTCGCCTGTGGACCGATGCGGCAATCGCGACCGAGCACTACGCCGCAGCCGATTACGGCGCACGGTCCGACCCGGCAGCCGGGCCCGATCTCCGCCCCCGCCTCAATCACCGACAGTGCTCCAACTTCCGCCGACGGATTGACAAAGGCGCTGTCCGCGATGACGGCTGAGGGGTGGATGCCGGGGCAAATCGGTGGCACTGGATGGAACAAGGCGGCAACGCGCGCCCAAGCTGCGTAAGGTTCGACCGTCACGATTGCCGCTGTTGCAGGCGGCACTCGGGCTTGCATATCAGGATGCACAATCACCGCACCCGCCGATGTACGCTCAAGGGCTGACACATAGCGTCGATTGTCTAAGAAACTCACATCGTGCGGCCCCGCGCTTTGCAATGGCGCCACACCTCTCAGCAATAGAGCGCTGTCAGGTGCGCTTCCGCGTGCCGCCTTTGCAACGTTTGCAAGTTCGTGAGGCCCACTGCGGCCGAAAAAACGTGAGTCCCCCATCAACGCTGCGATCATCTGCGGATCTTCGGCTTCATCGATTCATCCCCTCGGGAGCCCGATTTCGCCGGGCTTCCCGGGGCGAAATGCTCCCGCAGCTTCAGCATCACCTTGTGGTGGGTGCTGCGGATGGTTTGCGGATCGACCTTGAGGGCGGCCGCCACCTCGGCCACGTCCATGTCGCGGTCGTAGAGCATGGTCAGGATCAGCTTTTGCCGGGGCGACAGCAAGCCCTCGGGTAGCTCGATCCGCTCCGTCGGCTCGGCGGTCACGGCGAGCGCCGCTTCCGGCACCGCCTCGTAGGGCGTGGTCAGCGGCTGACGCCGGCGCAGCACGGTGCGCGCGGTCGAGCGCGCGACGATGGTGAGCCAGGTCGACAGTCCGGCGCGCTCCGGATCGTAGGTCTTGAGCAGCCGGAAGTCGTCTTTGCATAGCCGCAGGAAGACGTCCTGGACCAGGTCCTCGGTCTCGGCCTCCGCGCGCGCCTGCGTCCGCACCGCGAACAGGATCAGGCCGGCGTGGCCCCGGACGAACGCGTCCCATTGCACCTTGCTGCCGGCGATCAGCGCCTTAAGGTCGATGGCGTCGGCCACGCGCCGTCCTTTCGCTGTCGACTCCTGGTTCGGGCCCAAGTCCGATCGGTTGCGAATGACGGAAGGAACGCAGACGGATTTCACCGCGTCTGAAAGGACCGAAAATACGCCTCACGTACAACGACTAGTCAGCTCCCCCAGTCCGCAGCGCGTTGGCATCTCCGGCTCCCCAATGATATGCGATCCCGATACCGATGATCGCCTGGGTCTTGCTCTGAACAATCGGGCTGTTGCTGGCGTCGCCGACGAATTCTCGAACATCGCCAAAGGCGCGAAAGAGAATGTGCTCCGAATAGCGGTAATTAAACATCAAATGTGCCCCAGCATCCGTGACACCGCCGCCGGGGGTAAAAGCCGGTAATCCCGACCGAGCCGATTGACCCGGAGATACCCCGAACCAAGTTCGCTCATATTGACTATCGCCGAGGTCGATTTCGGGTCCAACGTCGAACTCGAGTTTGTTGGCGATGATTGGTCTTCGGTAATCGAGCTGAACTCTCCCGACCAGCCCGTTGTTCGTATGAACCACCGCCTGGCGAACTGTGCCGCCCACCTCGAAGGGACCCATGCGATAGGAGGCAAACATTCCGGCTGTGAGACTGGGTTGGATATCTCCAAGCCCGTTGAGGTGCGGGTCGTCGCTCTGATTGCGACCGCCCAGGTACCCAAGCACCGGGCCGGCGCGAAAACCATTCCAATTTATGGCGTTCATGCCCAATCCGGACGGCCCGAGGAAGAAAGTGTTACGGTAGGTGATCGACGCAAGAGGGACTAGCCGTGCGTGATAGTCTTTCGCGCCCGGGTACGTGGGAACGGCGGCGATGCCGGCACCAAGCGTAATATCCCAATTTCCCGGCGGGGCCTGCGGCGCGAGCCCTTTCTGTTCCAGTTCCTCCTCAGGCAGGGCTTGTGCCCACGCCGCTAGCGGATATGCGCTCAACAGCGCGCCTACCAATGTCATTACCGCAATTACAGTGCTTTTGAGTTTAGTCCCGGACCGTCGAAGTGCGCCATTGAACGCCACTGGTCTTCTCCTGCAGGATCGTGCGGGCTCAGTTCGGGCGAGGCAAATGCGTAGATTTCGCCTTCTTGTCGCTTTTCGGTGACCGTATGCCGACGAATTCGCCTCGGCTGAGACGTCCCGAACGTAGGCGCGAACGGAGGCCGGCGATTTAAAGTGATGTTAAGAGATATTTCCGAGGCAGAGCGTTTCACCGCGCGCCCTGAGGACGGGATGAAATGCCGTGACGCTTAGGTCATCTCTGGCAGCTTGACCTGAGCGCGAACATCTGCGAGCCGGGAGGCGCTACTTAATCTGGCCCACCAGACGGCCAGGTTGACTGCCCGACAAAGACATGGTCACCGCTTTCCGCCGAGAGCGACATGCGAACCGTTAGTCCGTGGGGCGCATGGTCGAGGAGGTCGATGTCTCCGCCATGGCCTCTCACGATGTCGCGCGCAATGGACAGACCGAGGCCGAAGCCGCTCCGCTCCGCCGATGCTCGCGCGCTATCGCCCTTGAAAAATGGTTCTAGCACCTTCTCTCGAAGCGAAGACGGAATTCCAGGGCCGTCGTCCGAGACATCAATCTTGATACGGCTACTGTTCAAGACGTGAAGTTCCACTGTCACAACGGACCCGTGTTTGATCCCGTTCTCAACAAGATTAGTGACAGCGCGCGTTAGCGAACTAGGCCGGCAAGCATAGGCAAATCGACGCGGGCCGTCGTAGGACACCCTGTGACCGACATCGGTGAACTCGGTGCAGATCGTTTGCAACAGGCTCGGGAGGTCCACGCCCTGAACGTCTTCCGGGTGCGCACCTTCGCGCAAATAGATTAACGTCTCACCGAGCATATCGTTGATCCGGGAGATGTCGTGCAACATGCTATCCCGCATGGCGACATCAGAAATTCGTTCGGCGCGAAGGCGCAGGCGGGTAAGCGGTGTGCGAAGATCATGGCTGATGGCGACCAGCATGCGGGTGCGATCATCGACGAGCGCTCGAATGCGCGTACGCATATCGTTCAGCGCGCGCGCAACTTGGCTGATCTCGCGAGGCCCTTTGTCGCTAAGCATCTGTTCGTCAGGGGAGGAACGCCCGAAAGCATGCGCTGCCGCGGCAATCGACGAGAGCGGCGAGGTAATCCAGCCTATCGCATAGGCCGACAGGAAGGCCACGCAGACCGCAACGATCGTCAGCGCGAAAGCCGACGGAACGAGAATCATTTTGACCAGAGGAATAACAATTTTTGAACTAGGGTGAAAGATCAATGCAGTATTGTCGTTCAGCTTGACGACGATTGAATTCGCAACGCCGCCGCGAAGAGAGACTCCTTTCAACGGAACAACTCCGAACGAATTTTCTAATCGATCAATCAGCAATCTTAAGGCGAGTGGCTCGGCGGGAGAACTTGCAGGCGGCACTGCAAGCTCGGCGCGATCGACCTGTTCGACATCGATTCCTGACCGGCGTGCAGATTCAAGCAGATGGGCCACCTCGGTTTGCGATTGAGCGGACCTCGCGAGTTCCGTAATCGTGGCGATGCGTGTTGCCACGGCGTCCGGATGCGTGGCTCCTTCCGAACCTTGGAAGAAAAACAGGAGGAATGCCGCGGTCAGGCCAATTCCCAACAACACCGCGGCAACGACCAAGCCAGTGATCTGAGCCGTGATCGTTTGGGGCAAAAAGCGAGTAGGGAAACGCATCTAGGCCGGCTCCACCGCTGGCGTGAAAATGTAACCCGCGAGGCGCACGGTCTTGATCAAGCTGGGGTCGCGCGGATCCGACTCGATCTTTTGTCGGATGCGGCTCACATGCACATCGACGCTGCGCTCAATCGGACCGGCCAGCCCGCCATGCGTCAGATCGAGCAGTTGCTCGCGTGAAAGAATGCGACCGGGATTCTGGCAAAACGCCAGAAGCAGATCGAATTCGGCGCTCGTCATTGTCACCCGCATCCCCTCTGGGTTATGAATCTGGCGCGTGGCAGGGTTGACCCGCCATCCTGAAAATCGGAGGGTCCGCATCCGATTTCCTGCCGGGCTTTCAGCACGTGTTCGGCGCAGGAGCGCTCGTATGCGAGCGACAAGCTCCCGCGAATTGAATGGTTTCGTGACGTAATCGTCTGCGCCGATCTCGAGTCCGACGATGCGATCGACATCTTCACCAAGGGCCGTCAACATGATGATAGGAATGGTTGACGCTCTTCTCAGCCGGTTGCAGACGCTTATGCCATTCTCCCCTGGCAGCATGATGTCGAGCACGATCAGATCGATCACCTCTCGCCCAAGGACATCATCGATTTCCGCGGCGGAAGTAACGGTCGAGGCGTTGAACCCGCTCTCCAAAAGCACATCTCTAAGCATCGCCGAAATTTCGATGTCGTCTTCGACGAGAAGCACATGCATCGGCGAATCCGAGAAAATCGCTTGGGAGGCGGGATGGACAGCTAGCATCGGCTATCCGGCATGACGGTCAGCGAACGGCGGGCTATTTTCCTTGATTCCGATATCCCAGTCAGCCAGTGAAGTGTTTTTTTATGTTTCCTCCCAGCCTGGATGGGTCAGCGTCGCGCCCCTCCGTCCACATGCGGTACGGCGCGTGGCACGGTCATCGGTCCACTTGGTGGCCGCGCAGATCGGCCAGTGCGTCGCCGGCACGCGTCCAATATAGGTCGAAGGAACTGGCAACACGCGTTCCGTCGTCAAAGATCACTGTACCGCTGAAATCATACCCGCCGCGGGAATCCATACGAACGGAATAGACCGCGTGGCGGACATCGCCATCGCACACGGCGGTGAGCGTCGCCGTCCATCGGGTACCGCCAGTGTCGAGTGGAGCACTGACATGCAACGGGCCCGTGCAACGGGGGCCAAGGTGTAGAATCCAATTACCGGATATGTCAGCGGGATGTGACGACGATGGCGCCGGCGACGCGGCAAATCCCGCCGAGCCGGAGTTGAGCAGCACGAGAACGGCGGTGTAGAACCAGTCGCGTAAACGCATCGCTACTTACTCAATCCGCGCGGATCTAAGACGTACCGCCAGCTTGTTCACTGTCTAAAGAATGAACCGTAAGCTTCGAGCGCATGTTGCCTGTCGGCGATTACCCCACCCCGACAAGTGTAGAAGTGCAACACCGAGCCTTCACGGCCCCAGTCGTCACTGGCGTAGAAGCGGCACGATTTGTCCTTGAAGGCTATCCATGCCCGCTCCTCGGTAAGCAGATCGATCTTCGTCTGACCGCTCGTATTGCCGTAGACGCGCTTCCACGTCGCGTTCAGCCCATCTTCCTCGCGCCTCACGAATTCCATACCGCACTTTTGCCAATCGGCATTAGTGGCATGGGGCTTGTCGATGCATTGATCATATTCAATCACCGTCAATGCGGGCGCAGAGGTTTGTGCGAACACGGGAATAGATCCAATCATCATAACGGCGACCGCTGTCATCAATGCGGCTTTTATCATCTTGTCTCCCCTGGCCAGCACGCGTTTGCGTCGTCACGATGGTTTCAACCAGTCTCAGTCGCCTTGCCGGGTCATGGTCCTTAAGCGTTGCGCCTTCTGCGCGCCTCGCGCTTTCTCGCTGCGGATTGTCCAACCGCTGCAATCCACCCGACGCCTAACCCAAGTATAATGAGTACGAGTCCGGCTGGGAGGGTGACGACCCACGGTACAATACTGTTCGTACCGTTTACGGCAGATCCGCTGTTCGCGAGTCCCAAGGCGGCCGCGGCATCGTGAACCGTCCAGCCGAGCCAGTATCCATCAGAAAGTCGAACCAAAACCTGATAGGCGAGAGTCGCCAACCCTGCGGCAATAGTCGAGACTCCGAGCCAATAGACGCCGGTCCAGAATATGGGTCCTGGGATCAGGCCGAAGAGAATGACGACCAAAGCCGCGCCTCCGGCCCACAGCAGAATGGCTCCGATCGTGTCACCTCACGCGCAGTGAAAGACGAGCCCCCGGCGTATGAAAACGGTGCTCCCCGACAACCTATGATACGCGTCAGTGGCACCAGCTTATCCCCGCGCGCCAATCGATCTTTTTAGGATGTCACACGCCCGGAAATAGCCCGACCGGCCGCCAACGAGACGACACGGCGCTTCTCTTGCCGGGGATGATTTGTCGCGTGAGGCCCCTACAACTGTTCGACACGTAAGTCCTCCCCTCTGTTCCCCAGCAGAGGCGCCCCGCGCCATTCCCCCGGCGCGGGGCTTTGGACTTCGGGATTCTGCGGTGGGGTTGCCGACGCACCTGCCGTCAGCGCCCTTTTCTCACGCTCGTGCAACTTGGTCAGGCGAGAAGAAGACCATGCGATGCTACTTCTTGAAAAATGGTGTCATTAGGGCTGTTGAAGTCGTGCGTTGCACGTCCGACGAAGCCGCAATCGACCAAGCCATGCGGCTGTACGAGGAACGTAAAGGCGAGTTCGTCGGGATCGAACTGTGGGATGGCAACCGTCTTGTCCATCAACATCCGGCGAAGGTTAAACAGTCAGCGTAGGGTACCCATCGATTATCGAAATCGGCAGCGGTTCAGTGCGAGGGTGTTTTTGCGGTCCCCGTCGCGGGGCACCGCGCTCTTGGAGAATAGTGCCCCCGCACCTCCCTATTCGGCAGCGGGGCGTTTTCTTGACGACGTAACCGGCGCCTTCGAGACCACGCACCTGAATCGCTGGCACGGATCGCCCGCTCAGTCGCCGCACTGACGGGAAATCGATCATCGCGATTCCCAGCCTTGATCGCTCGGCACGATCGCCGGCGGCACGCGGCGCTTGCACCGGTCGCACTTGAGCTTCTCCCGAAGCTCTCTCAGCGTGATGTCGCCCCGGATCGCGATGAGCTTTCGCGGATCCAGCCGCACCGCGTGGCCGCAGTTCACGCATAGAATCCATAGGAAGTTGTGGGCCGCGCACGCCTCCGAAAGGCGTTCGATCGGTCCGAATTGGGGCCGCATGGGCTGAGTCGTCGTTCTTGAAATGTTCCCGACAGTCTGGCACGCTTAGCGGTCGGCTGGAAGGGACGGTGATGGACGCCTTTCAGGTGGTCGATCGGTTTCTGCGGAACCGCTGGCGGGTGACCTTGGAGGATGCGCTGTGCGACGGGTGTCTCTCGGGTGCGGTGCCGACGGCGCTCGAAGATGACCTCTCCGTGATGCGCCGATGCACGCATGTCGAAACGCATGAGGATGGCGGACAGAGCCTCACCTTCGAGGGGGCGTTCGTGCTGATGGGCGTGCGCTACCGGTTCAGGTGCTATCTCTTCGTCGATCCGAGCGGTCAGCGCTTCCTCTCGCACATTGCGGAGTTCGAGGCGATCGAATGGACGACACAGGCGGCGATGTGATCGCGCGCTATAGGATGGGAGGTACTGCCGATGCTTGAGGCCGCAGTTATCGCAGGTGTGATTCTCTCCGGCACCGCCGCGATCTTTGTCATGTAAGTGAACTCTTGTTCTTGCGTGGGACAAAACGAAATTGATCGTCGTCACATATGGCACCGAATTTACATCCCAATTGTCACGCACCACATTGCGGATTGCCTTGAGAAAAGGTGTTTTGTTTCTGGAGGGACTGAGCCATGCCGACTCGCGCGCGCGTCGATGCTTTTGTCGCCACGGTCGTATCGAATGACCATGTCAAGGCGATCGAGGATTTCTACTGGGAGGACGCGTCCATGCAGGAGAACAGTCAGCCGCCCCGTTGCGGCCGCGATGCGTCGATTGCCCAGGAACAAGCTTTCCTTGAGCGTGTAAGAGTATTCACCCATCCGCCTCGCGCCGTGCTCGTCGATGGTGACCATGTGGCGATATTCTGGGTCTTCGACATCACGGATTCTTCGAACGTGACCCGCCGCCGCGAAGAGCTGGCGTTGCAGACTTGGCGCGACGAGCGAATCCAGTCGGAGCGGTTCTTCTACGACCCGGCCGAAACCATGCCTATCCCATCGGCGTCTGGGCAAATTCTGTAGCGTGCAATTGCAAGACATGACAATTTTCAGCGCCATTGACCGACGAACAGCGACGGCGGACACGGGTGTACGATGAGATGAGAACTAAGTCCCGTTCTCTAAGCCAGATAGTACTAGACCGGTAGGCGCACTCGGCAGAACGCGCAACTGTCACCATGCGATCATTTCTTCGCTCCAAGATACATCGTGCAACGGTTACACACGCCGATTTGCACTATGAGGGCAGCCTGTCCATCGATCGCCGCCTGATGGAAGAAGTAGATATTGCGCCGTTCGAGGAAGTCCATGTTTGGAACATCACCCGCGGCACTCGCTTGACCACCTATGCTATTGAGGCACCTTCCAACAGCGGAATCATTTGTGCGAACGGCGCCGCCGCGCATCTCATCAATGTCGGCAATCTCGTCATCATCGCGACGTTTCAATTCGCGACCCATCCCGGGGACGCGACGCCCCCCGCCGTTGTGTATGTCGACGACGGGAATCGAATTCTGACCAAGCGGGCGGAATTGCCTGGCCCGGTCGAATGATAATCGGCGGCCATCGATGGACGGTGCCGCGCAGGCGCCAATCGCAAGCGCCAGCAGACCATGCAGCTGCTGCACAGGCGGTCACGCACGAGACGGGCTTGGTCGTAGTCGGCGGCTTCCCTCATTGCGCTCGGGAGGGGAGGAGATCCCGATGTGGATTTTCCGCCTCCGAACTTGGGCAGGCAGAACTTGTGTTGGTATTTTTGTTGGTATCGGATCGTACCTCACAGGCGAAAGGCGCGGAAAGCCTCGGCAATTCGGTTGATTTTGATTCCGCCCCTGGGCACCAGCCCTCTAAGTATTTGATTTTTCGTCGTTTTCTCCGAACAATTCGATTCCAACTTCGGGCACGCCACGGAGAGATCGTGTGTTCTTCTCGCCCCAAATACGCTTATCTACCTAGGACTTAGCGGCCGATGAAAGCGTTGAATGGTTCTTTCGGCGTTGTTGAGCGCACGAGGGCGTCGGTCGGCGCACGTGGTCCAACGAACAAAACTGTTGGTATTTTTGTTGGTATCTGCCGCCCGTGTTGGTATCGGCGCGGCTTTGAACCGATCGTCGAGCTGACTTGCATGTTTGCTGAAACGACGCCCTAGGGTTAAATACGATGGGCCGTGCCGAGCGGCTTGGCTTCCGGCTGGATGAAGGAACCAAGGAGCTCATCGAGCGCGCGGCACACCTCGAACACCACGGATTTCGGTGTGACGGCGCTCGCCGATGCGGCGCGTCGGACGATCGCTCAGCAT
>DATKRE010000171.1:0-31930 GCA_035532335.1 Xanthobacteraceae bacterium
CCTCATGACGCCCGATCCTTCCGCAGGATTCATCGACCGACACAAATCCACCGCGACCGAGTGGATCTTGCTGACCTCCGGTACCACGGGTCACCCTAAGCTTGTCGTGCATACGCTGGAAAGCCTCGGTGGAACGCTGCCGCATCAGTCACCGCCGGCGGCGGTTTGGAGTACCTTCTACGACATTCGCCGCTACGGCGGATTGCAAATCTATTTGCGCGCTGTGCTCGGCGGCGCGCCGCTGGTGCTCTCGAGCCCCGAGGAGTCGACTGTAGAATTCCTCGCGCGTGCTGGCGCCGCAGGTGTCACGCACATCTCCGGCACGCCGTCGCACTGGCGCCGTGCCTTGATGAGCGGCCAGACTGGGCACATCAATCCCGCCTACGTGCGCCTCTCGGGCGAGGTGGCGGATCAAACTTTGCTCGATCAACTGCACGCTGCGTATCCTAACGCCAAGATCGCTCACGCCTTTGCGTCGACCGAAGCGGGCGTTGCATTCGACGTCGATGACGGCCGCGCCGGTTTTCCAGCCGCATTCATCGGCCAAGCGGGCACCGATATCTCGATGAAAGTCGTTGACGGCACCTTGCGCATACGGTCACAACGCACCGCCGCCGGCTACTTGGGCGGCGCACCGGCCATGCTCGCTGAGGAAGACGGGTACGTCGATACTGGCGATTTGGTCGAGCTTTCTTCCGGCCGCTACTACTTCCGCGGCCGTAAAGGCGGCATTATCAACGTGGGCGGCTTGAAGGTATACCCAGAGGAGGTCGAAGCGGTGCTGAACGCCGATCCGCGCGTGCGAATGTCGCTGGTGCGCGCCCGCCGCAATCCCATTACCGGCGCCATCGTCGTCGCCGACATTGTGCTGTCGGACCCCCTTGGCATTCCTTTCGAGGCCGCCGCGGAGAAGCTGCGAACCGATCTGCTCGATCTTTGCCGGCGTACCTTGCCCGCCCATAAGGTCCCCGCGCTGCTGCGCTTCGTGCCGTCGCTCGACGTGACCGGCGCCGGCAAGATGGTGCGGCCCGGTGCTTAATGTCATCGTTACGGGCGCCAGCCGCGGCCTCGGCCTTGCGATGTCGCGCGCGCTTGCCGCCGCCGGATATCGGGTCATTGCTGTGGCCCGAAATCCCAGCGACGAACTAAAGGTCGCGAGCCGCACCGCCGACGGCAACGGCGCCATCGAGTTTCGGCCGTTCGATTTATCGAAACTCGAGGAGATCGGTGGTTTCGTGCGCAGTCTGCGTGCGGACTTCGGGACGCTCTATGGACTCGTCAACAATGCGGGTCTCGGAAGCAGCGGGCTGCTCAGCATGATGCCGGATGCACAGATCGAGCAATTGATCCGGCTTAACTGCAGCGCACCGATCGTACTCTGCAAATACATCGCCCGATCGATGATGACTGCGCGCAGCGGCCGGATCATCAACATCGCTTCGATCGTCGCCTCGACCGGTTACAGCGGTTTGTCGGTCTACAGCGCGACCAAGGCCGCACTCATCGGCTTCAGCCGATCGCTGGCGCGCGAGCTCGGTCCGCTCGGCATCACCGTCAATGCCATCGCACCCGGGTTCATCGCCACCGACATGACCGGAGAACTCACCGAGGCGCAGCGCGAGCAGATTGTGCGGCGCAGCGCTCTGCAGCGCATGGTCGATGCGGGCGATGTGGCGCAGAGTGTCGTGTTCCTGATGGGCGAGGCGGGGCGCAATATCACCGGCACCGTGCTCACCGTCGATGCCGGCAATACCGCCTGACCTGCACTGCGCTTAGAGGCGCAATTTCCCGGAAACGATCGCCGCGCGGCGCACGGCATCGAGTGGCAAATAGGCGCCAGCGCGCGGATCATCGACATACAAGGGATCAGTAATGCGCGCAGGATCGAACCCCGCCTCCATGAGGTCTTGCTTGCGCGGCTTGAACGTTGCAGTCGCTTCGAGCGCCGGCAATAGGCGCAGAAACACCGGCCGCGCGTAAGCTGGCAACCGAGCGGCGATGTCGGTACGGAACAACCCAAGATCGAAATCACGGGAAACGACGAGCGCCGCCATCCCCGCCCGCCCGTCGGCGCCCGGAACCGAGATCCCGTAGACGACACCCTCGATGACACCGGGAGCCGCGCACAACGCCGACAATACTTCGCCCGTCGACACATTCTCTCCCTTCCAGCGAAAGGTTTCTCCGACGCGATCGACGAAGTAAAAGAACCCTTGCTCATCGCGACGCATCAAATCACCGGTTCGATACCAGGCGTCGCCCTCTTTGAATACGCTGCGCAGGACCTTCTGCGCCGACGCCTCGCGATCCTCATAGCCCTCGAAGCGCCCCGCCCGTACGGTGCCGTCGTCCGGAATCAGCCCGAGCGCCTCGCCGACCTCCCCCACCGCGCAGCGTTCACAGAAGCCATCGACGTTGCGCAAGGGTTCGTCCCGCTCGACATCGAAACGCACGAGCGCCACCGCGAGCCGGTGCGATAAGAAGGACGGTATACGGCCGATCGCGCCGGGTTTGCCTTCACAGTTATAGAGGGAGAAATTTCCCTCCGTAGAGGCGTAGTACTCGAGGATCCGCGGAATCCCAAATCGCGCCCTGAACTTCTCCCAGACTTCGGGACGCAGGCCGTTGCCGCAAGCAATGCGCAAGGAGTGCTCCGCTTCCAGCGGCTGCGGCGGCGCATTGACCAAATACCGGCACAGATCGCCGATATATTGGAACAAGGTACAGCGTTCCTCGCGTAGGTCGTGCCAGAACTCCGAGGCTGAGAAGTGGCTGCGGATCACGACGGCACCGCCGCCGAGCAGCGTCGCGCCGGTGGCAACGATGCCACCGACACTGTGATAAAGCGGCAGACAGTCGTACATGCGATCGTCAGGACCCGTATCAAGGAGCCCCGCAAACCAATGACTCCAACGCATCAATCGATAGTGACTGACGTGCGCCGCCTTCGGCAGGCCGGTCGTGCCGGAGGTATAGATGTAGAGCGCCGTCGCATCGAGCGACGGCGGCCGATGCTCTACCGGCGGAATAGGATCTTGCGCAGTGCGTGCGAGCGCTGACTGAAGCGATGCGAACTCATCGGCGCTTTCGCCGTAGACCCAGCACCGCAAATCCCCTGCGAGTTGCGCCCTCACCGCCGACACTCGAGGCGCCAATGCGGCATCGACAATCAATATCTTCGGCGCGACGATCGAAATCGAATGGACGAGCGCAGGGCCGGAAAGATTGGTATTGACGAGCGCAACCTTGACCCCTAAGCGCGTCAACCCCAACCAGACAGCGAGATATTCTGCACAATTAGGCATCAACAAGGCCGCCACATCGCCCGCGGTGAGCCCCTGCGCGAGGCCCCAGCGCGCATATTGGTGACAGCGCGCGGCGAGGCCGCGATAGCTGAAAGTCGCTTCGCGCGACGCCAAGGCGGAAGCCATGCCGAATCGCTCGGCGAGCCGCTCGATCAGCAGCGGCATCGAACACTCGGGGTCGCGCTCGATCGCCGCAGTGCGCTCGAGCGCGCGAATCCACGCCGCTCGAGCGAACTTACGATCGTTCACGCCCGGGCCTTGAGCAAATGGCGCAATACACGCTTCGCGGCGTAGTTGGCACCGAAGGCAAAGCGCAGCATGGGGCCGAAGGTATTCGCGGCCGCCGCGCCGATGAAATAAAGGCCCGGGACCGACGATTCGAAGTGACGGCCGAGCACGGGTGTATCGTCCGCGAGCGTCAGGCCCGATTTCAATGCCGGGGCTAAAAACCCCAACCGTGACACCGCGACCCGAAAACCCGTTGCCGCAACCAGATGATCCACTTCGAGCACCCTGGTGGCCCCGTTGGGCTCACGCAAGCTCAGACACAGGCTGCCATCCAGCATCTTCGCATCGGCCACGGACACCCCCAAATGCATCGCGACGCGCCCTACGATGTCATCACGCGTAAACCAACAGGGTGCGGGCCCCAAATGCCGGGCGACGGCGCGAAAGCGCAATGCCTGCGGCAGAGCGCGGAAAACCAGGGGTAAATCGGTGCACAGACGCGAGCGCCAGCCTATGCCCAGGCCCGAGCGCGGTGCCTGGATACGTTCGATCAAGGGACGCGGTTCCCGGGGGGCGTCGTGGAAGCGAATTTCGTCGACACGCGCGATAAGGTCGACCGCCGCACCGGCCTTGTTGAGCGCCGCGGCGACGTCGATTGCGGAGGCACCGGCGCCGAGCACCGCCACACGCCGGCCTTTGAATCGGCTCACATCTCCGTACTGCGAACTGTGCGTGAGCCGCGTCGAGGGAAGGCCGTCGAGCTCGGGTGGCACATACGCAAAATTCGCAATGCCGGTAGCGACCACGACCTTGCGCGCGCGCAGGGTCTCGCCGGTCGCGGTTGCCAACTCAAATCCGCCATTGCGCCGCGCCAGTGAGTGGACGCTCAGCGCCTCCAATTGCGGGACATAGCGGCGTTGGAACTCCTGTCCGTAGGACACAAAGGTTTCGACCTTCACCGGCACACCGATGTCGCCGTACGGAATGTCGTTCTCGGCACAGAAGGCCTTCAGCGGGAATTCCGTGTGCGGATCGTAAAGATCAGACGCAAATCCCTCGGACTTCAGACGCATGCCTGGGGGCATGTGCTGCGTCCAAAATCCCATCGGATCGCCAAAAATCCGGTACGATTGACCGCTATCCTGCATGTGCGCCGCAAGCGACAAACCATAGGGACCAGCCCCAATGATCGCCAGTTCGACGAAGTCAACACCCAAGATAACCTCCGAAAAGCACTGGAATGCGGCCCATACCTTCGCCTAAAGGCGATCCATTTAACAGTATTGAGAAAATCGCCTCCATATACTGCATCACAGCAGCCACCATCGCCAGGTCCCTGGGTCTCGGTTCTAATGGATCGCGCTTGAAATTATCGACACTGTTGAGCTCCCGCGCATGTACCCAAAATCTTCTTTGCAGCAATGGGGATAATTCGCCATCCCCCACCGAGATCGCTCTTTGATTAGTCGCCACACCCGCGTATTGATCGCAATCACCAAGTGGTGGGCCCCTGCGGCACGCATGGCGATCGCACTTGTGCAAAACGGATGCCGTGTCAGCGCCCTGTGCCCCGCGCATCATCCCCTGACCCTGGTATCCGGGCTCGAAAGAGTCTTGCGCTACCGCGGACTCGATTCCCTCAGGAGCCTGCGGCAGGCGGTCAGCGGCAATCCTTGCGACATCATCGTCCCTTGCGACGACGGGGTCGTTGCGCAATTGCATGCCTTGCACCGCGAGGAGCCGTCACTGCGCGAATTGATCGAGGCCTCATTGGGCCCGGCGTCGAGTTATGTGATCACCAGGCACCGCCACCGGCTATTAAAAGTCGCGACCGAACTCGGCATCACTGTGCCGACAACGAAAATCGTCACAAGCATCGATGACCTTGCGGCCTGGTACCGCGACGTCGCTCCGCTTGGCGTCGTCAAAGTCGACGGCGAATCCGGCGGCAACGGCGTGCGTATCTGCAGATCGTTCGCCGAATCCATTGCCGCCTGGCGAGACCTCGGGGCGAGACCCGGGTTAGCCACCGCCTGCAAGCGCCTTGCGATCAATCGCGATCCACTCGCGCTCTGGACACGCCAGCACGCGGCAGACCACGAGATCACGATCCAACGGTTCGTCGACGGTCGTCCCGCTAACTCCATGTTCGCATCGCTGAACGGCAAGCTGATTGCGGTCCTATCGGTCGTCGTCCTAGCCGCTGACGGCCCGACCGGCGCCGCCATGATCGTGCGCAAACTCAACGATCCGCGCCTTGCAAATAATGCCAGACTAATCGCCGAGCATCTCGATCTGACCGGTTTCTATGGCCTGGACTACGTGCTCGACGCCAATACAGGCGTACCGCATTTGATCGAAATGAATCCGCGCTCGACGCAGCTCGGCCATCTGGAATTCACGGATCAACGCAGCCTTGTTACAGAATTCTGTGGTGCCTTCTTCGCTCAAGCGACGGCGAGCGCCCACCGACCGATACCCGGCGATACCGTTGCGCTATTTCCCGCATCGCTCGCAATCCTTCATACCCATCATGCGCGCATCGATGCCGCCTATCTCGACGAGCCGATGGAAGAGCCGGCACTCGTCGAGGAATTGAAGCGAGACCCCTGGCCAGAACGCCAGCGGCTCTCACGCATGTATCACGCGCTACGGCCCTTCCGGAGAACGCCCGCCATCGACTTTGAGGCCTTTGGTGGTGCGCCGCTTGCCGATTAGGGACTATTCGAGGCCTCCTACGATCGTGTCGCAATGCCGGCAGCTATTCATGAGCGCGACTTTCACGAGCTTCCATGTGCGATAACGCACATATTGCGAGCTAGTTCACAAGTATTCTCTCGATATTGCCAGTGAAAGCCTGAACCTGTGGAGGATCGAATGGCTGACGGGACGATATTGGTGGGGTCTACTACGGGCGAATTGACGCCCGCTCCGATACGCGCCGACTGGATAATCGATGGCAACCCTGTGGCGCGCAATAGGTTCCTGTCGAAGAGCGACGATGGCACCGCCAGCAGCTACATTTGGGATTGCACCGCGGGTCGGTTCAATTGGCAATACGATATCGACGAGACTGTCTATATTTTGGAAGGTTCGGTCACGATCAAGGATAACCACCAACCCGCCGTGCATACTTTAACCGGCGGCGATACGGTGTTCTTCCCGGCCGGATCGAGCGCAGAATGGACGATCAATCGGTATGTTCGAAAAGTGGCGTTTCTGCGCGTTCCGCTAACTCGCAGAATGCTGTTCTTGAAAAAAATAGCCGGCGCACTCAAACGGCTCGCCGGCCGACGACACGATGAAGATAATCTGCACCTAGGTTCGCCGATCGCTCTCGCCAGCGCAACGGATGCTTTGCGCAGTTTGCCTGTCGCGTAAGTGAGCTAGGCCTGTATATCGACCGGCGCCAAGCACATACTCTCAGATACCGGGCCTCCGCGAACCAGCGTAGGCGTATGCGATATAACTGAGGATAAAATGTGCTTATCGTGAATTGCATTCCGGATGCGCACGGCTGGAGTCCGATCCAATATATGGTTTCACTGGCTGCGGAGCTGATGGACGCGCAGGTACTTAACATCGCTAACGATAAGCCCTCGAATATTTCGAAAATTTGGTCCATTTTAAATGGAAGATCGCGTAATCCACGTACGCATGCATCCTGCATGCTCATTTGTACCGGGCCCGGCGACCTAATCAGATTTCTCGATATCCACGATTGGCGCAGGCGCTTCGAGTATTTGACAGCATGGATAATTGATTCGTTTTGGCTTAACCATATTCCAATGACGCTTCGTATCTCGAAGCCATTCGATCATCTCTTTGTCACTTCGGAGGAAGACGCCGACCAATGGAAGAAACGCACACGGACACCAGTAGCGTGGATACCTTGGGGCACGGATGCGCTCCGCTTAGGTGGCAGTGCCGATAATCGCGAATACGATGCCACGCGCGTCGGACGACAACCGCCCGAATGGGACGACGATCTAGTTGCGCTGAATGACGCGAAATCGTTTGGGATAAAATATCGGGGACGCCCCAATGGCGACGGATTGACCACTTTGGAAAATCACCGACTCCTTATGAAGGTATACGGCAACTCGAAATACATCATTGCCTTTTCCAACGCAGTGAACCCGGAAAATTACACGCACCCCAGACGCGAATATTTAACTGGACGCTGGGTGGATGCAATTGGATGCGGGGCGATCGTCGCAGGTGTTACTCCGCGCGGTAGAAATACCGAAGAATTGTTGTGGTCCGGCGCAACGCTCGATTTCGGTTCAACTCATCGCAACACGGGACTTCCAATTCTTGCCGAAGCCTTAAAGGATTGGCGTCCTGAGATGGCCGTCAACAACCATAAAATGGCTCTCAAAAAGCTGGATTGGCGCTGGCGATTCCGTCGGATCGCCGAAGTGATCGGTATAAGTCCCCTTCGTTTGACCGCAGAGCTCGATCTTTTGCGCGAACGCATTGAGCATCTTCCAATCTAAATGTCGTCCGGCGATTACAGTTGAAATTGGATAGCACACCCGTACATGACAACTTTATCTTAATGCGCCGAGAGGCGATGTCCGCGAAACTAGCCACCTAGCGCTGTGTCACGATGAAGCGCAACGTACAAGTTTTAGCGATTCTCGTAAAGCTTGACGAAATCGCCGAATGTCACCGGAAATGTCATGGGCATCGAGGTATCGAATGGATCGAAGCCTAGCGTATCCTCCAGTTTTGCCACAATGAGCGCAAAGCTCAGCGAATCCAGGCCGCAATCGAGGAGCCTTAAGTCGTCGGATAGCCGCACCAACTTTCGACGCTGCTCTCTTGCAACCTGTTCGAACTGAGAGATGACTGTACTGCGTACCGACATTTTCGGCCTCCGTTGCGTTCCGAGACGCCTATGTTAGTGGCTTCTCACCAGAAAATCCTGAGTTCCCGGACGGATGCTCCCGATCGTGTTTGCGCGTAGTTCCAAACGTGCTTGTAGATGGAAATTCAAAATGCAAGAATGCATGCTGCGCTTCAGATGTGCACCACAACATTAAAGGCTCCTTGGACGTTGATTTAGGGTCTATGTGTGATGGGTATGCGGCTAGATTGGCATCAGAACACTTTGGATGGTTCTCACTGAGGGGAGCGCCGTTCCTTCTTGGCGCGGCGTGCAGGAAGGGATCTTTGGCACCGGCGAGCCCCTTGACCTATACGGATTTCTCGGCCGACCGTGAAGTTGTGCGTTCAAGGTAACTCGCCGCATAAGATTGACACATGTTTACCCATTTGAAGGAACTCATTGTCGTTCTGGCGATTGCCGGCCCCGTATTTCTATTGGCCAAACCTGTCGCGTTGCGCTTCAGTCTCGAATCCGACTTCGTGCGTCGTCGCAACTTATGGCTATTATTGACCATCATTGGTTTTCTGAGCCCCAGTTTTTGGTGGTACGCGCTGGTTGCGACACCAATGATTCTCTGGGCGCGCCGCAAGGACAGCAATCCAATTGCGCTGTACCTGTTCTTGCTGCATGTAGTGCCGCCAGTTTCAGTCAACATCCCGGTTATTGTTATTAACCGACTGTTTGATATCGATAACTATAGATTGCTGTCCTTTTGCATCCTTATACCAATTGCTTGGGGACTACGGCATTCGCGGAATCGCGATAGAAACGTTGGCTTCCGTGCGATGGATAGGTGGTTAATCGCATACGGAGCCGTGCAAGTGGCTCTTTTCGTGCCCCCAGACTTGCCGCATCAGGTCATTCTTCACGATTCTCTGACCAACGCATTGCGACGGCTCTTTCTCTTCATCGTCGACGTCTATGTCCTTTATTTTTCCGTAAGTAGATCGTGCGCGAACAAACGTGCCATCGTAGACGCAGAGGCCTCTTTTTGCGTTTCGTGCGTAGTAATGGCTTTGGTGGGATTTTTTGAGACCTCGCGTCACTGGTTGCTTTATTCGGGCCTTGCGCTCAGTTGGAACCGACACGATCTCACATTTGTGCTCGCGTATTTGTTACGTGGCGCCTCGCTGCGCGCACAAGCGTCCGCCGGTCATGCCATTGCATTGGCGTATCTATTGGCGATCGCCTTGGGATTTTGGCTGTATCTTAGATCGCGCGAGACTTTTAAGCCCGCAAAGTTAAGCGTGGCGGCCGTATTATTGCTTGGACTGTTGGCCACATATTCGCGTGGGCCATGGCTCGGTGCCGCGTTAATCTACATGGCGTTTATCGCCTTGCGGCGGCGCGTTTTCTCCCGTTCCCTACTATACGGCACGATCCTCGCTTTCATGTTCGCCGCGGTAATGTTATCGCCGCTTGGCAACACCGTCATCAACGCATTGCCTATCACCAGCTGGCGCTCCGGCGCGGATTTCATTTACCGCCAGCGACTCGCGGAGCGGACTTATGAACTGGTTCGCGCACATCCGTGGTTTGGTGATCAGTTGGCCATGCTCAAGATGGAGGATCTGCGCCAAGGTCAAGGTATCATCGATTTAGTAAATACGTACGCGGGGATTGCACTTCTAAACGGTCTAGTCGGACTAACGTTATTCCTCGGGTTCATCTTTACTGGGCTTTATCGCGCATTTCGCGCAGCACGAATTGCGATTCCGATTGACCCCGACCTCGGCTTGCTTGGCATAAGCCTGGTCGCTTGCATACTGGGTACATTATTCATTATTGCCGACACAAGCTTAATACTTGGAATACAAAAATTATTCTACGTACTCGCGGGGTTAGCCGCAGCCTATGCCAACCTCAGTCGCCCGTCGGATACGCCCGTAGTTTCACATCCCATCATCACGCCATCCAGGGTCTCGCACTAAATGGCGTCCCGGATACTGAGCTACCTCAGTAACAATCTAATTGCCACGGTACTCAGCTTCGCGCTTCAGGCCCTCATTAGGCTCGGCAGCAGCATGGTACTCACGCGGATCCTGCTGCCGGAGGCATACGGCATTATCACGATCATTACATCCATAGCGTTTGTCGTGGAGATGATCGCAGATACCAACGCCACCTTGTTCATCATCCGCGAAGAGAACGGCGACCAGCCACGTTACGTGAACACGGCGTGGACGATCCAGATCTCGCGCGCGGTTTTTAACAGCGCCATATTATTTCTGTTGGCGCCCCTGGTCGCAACATGGATCTACCATTTGCCGGCATTGATCGCGCCTATGCGCGTATTTTCGCTATCATTCATTATAGGCGGATTGCAGTCAATGTCCTTTCCTCTGGCGATCCGCCGTAAACAAGCGCGGATTATCGTATACTCGGAGCTTGCCGCGGCATTCGCATCCGCCCTATTCTCGGTCGGCTATTGTTATTTCTATCGCAATTACTGGGGAATGATTTACGGCATCCTGATTAACCGCGCGCTGCTCAGCCTACTCAGCCGCCAGTTCTATCCGGACCTTGTTCCACGCTTCCAGTTCGATCGCGCCGCGGCGCGAGACCTACTCGGGCTGAGCAAGTACACGATGCCGTCCAGCGTACTCACGCTCGTCATAAATCAATTCGACAAAGTCATCTTCTTGCGTCTGTTTGATTTGCGATTACTCGGCATATACGGACTTGCCGGGAATATCGCTGGATCCGTCAGTTCGCTGATCTCGAAAATTTCTCAAACAGTTCTTTACCCACGATGTGCGCATAGCTTTCGCACTAACAGAAGCGGATTTGCTCTGGCGTACTACCGCGATAATATCAAGCTGTTTATAAGCATGATGCTTCTTCCCGCGGCACTCGGCGGTGCCGCCCAGTTAGTCATCACCATTCTTTATCCTGCGACTTACGCGCAAGCCGGAGTGGTGCTGCAAGCATTCATGATGCGGGCCGGCATCCTCGCCTTTGCGGCTCCGGCTGAAGATCTCCTTATCGCCGCCGGCGACTATAAAGTAATCCTGCATGGAAATGTATTCCGCGTAATCGCATTGTTCGGTGCGAGCTTAGTCGGGTATCGCTTATTCGGGTTCCTGGGGTTCGTTTATGGGACTGCGCTAAGCGGAATGGCACCGCTGGCTTATTACTGGTGGCTGCAACGCAGAAACAAAATGATGATCCTGAAATACGAGGCTTACAAACTGGGATTTGCGCTCGTCTTGACCCTGTCGGCCCATCTGACAAGTGGCGTTATTCTGCACTTATGGCCCACCATCAGTTTGCGTCATTTATGACCGCGGGCGCCGATGCGATCTTCGTTCATACAAGCGGCCATTCGGCCCGCGACGATTTGCAATCTGCCGACAATCACGACGACACGTTGCGCATTAAAGTGGTAATCGTAACCTACAAATGCGCGCAACTAACCATTGAATGTCTGCGATCGGTGGAAACGGAGCGCGGCGCGGCGAGTTTGTCGATCCAAGCGATCGTCGTCGACAACGCGTCCGGCGATGCCCTGCAAATCTCACAGGCAGTACGCGACAACGACTGGTCGTCGTGGGTCACGCTTATCAATGCACCTATAAATGGCGGCTTTGCCTATGGTAACAATTTGGGAATTGCACACGCATACCTTGGCGGAGCACCGGCATATATATATTTGTTGAATCCCGACACGCAGGTTCGGTCTGGCGCGATCGCCGCGTTGGTACGGTTTATGGAAACGCATCCGAACGTGGGGATTTCAGGCAGTGGCTTTGAGAACCCCGACGGCAGTGAATGGCCAATTGCGTTCCGCTTTCCCACGCTAGTAAGCGAAATAATTGCCGGAATGGAATTCGGACCTTTGACGCGCATACTACAGCGATGGGTGGTTGCGCGAGAGATGCCCTCCGTACCTCAACAAACGGACTGGATTTGCGGTGCGTCCATGATGATTCGCCCCGCGGTATTTGCAGCTATCGGCGGTTTCGACGAGAACTATTTTCTCTATTTCGAAGAGACTGATCTATGTTATCGCGCCAGGCAATCCGGGTTTCCAACATGGTACGTCCCGGAGAGCCGCGTCATGCACATCATGGGTCAGAGCACGCAGGTGACCAATCTCGCCGGCGGGACCAGGCGCCTACCTAGCTATTGGTTCGAATCGCGACGGCGCTATTTTGCAATGACGTTCGGCCTTACTCACGCCATTGCAATCGATATCGCTGCACTAGTCGCGCATTCCCTAGGATGGCTCAAGCGATTGTTAATCGGCCGCCGACGGCACGCCGTCCCGTACTACATCCGCGATCTTCTTCGACACAGCACTATATTTGCCAAGAATCGCGATTTGAGGGCCGTTAGATGCTTTCAGCCGCGCCGATGAGATAGGCAATTCCCTAATGCGGTCTCGACTAAGCGTGGTGATGGTCATGGTTGAGTTGATGAGCGCCACCGTACTCAGAATGTTCAAAAAGCTCGTTGCTTAGGAGATTTTTCATCAAGCTTCGCACCGCGCTTTTACTGAAGATGTGGTCGCCACCGCCAATTATATGCACGCGACAACGATCGCCCAATCGCGACACCGAGGAACCAGCCTGAAGCGCCAGTAAGTCAATCCCCGGCTCATCTTTCGCGAATAAGAAAACTACCCGTACCCCGCGCGCAGAAATTTGCTCGAGCTCGAAACCCAGATCGTTCGGCAGCCTAATGCCGAGAGTGCGAGCGCAATCACGCAATGTGGACTCTGCGGCAAGACTCAAGCGCTTACAATAAATCAGGAGGGTGCGCCAAAGATTGACCTGGCCGGTCAACAGCCTTCTCCAGCCGAATAACGACAATAACCGTTCACGGTGAACGCCTGGATTGCGCACGGCTTCGGCTAATTGGACGTCGGCGAGGTTCATGCCTCGTTTCCAGAAGTAATTGGCGGGATTGATCATCAAAATGCGATCTACAGGTAAACCAGCAACGGCCGCACGCAGTGCGTGATAAGCACCTGAACAGACTCCCACCAACGAGATTCTGGTGACGCCGTATCGATCGCGCAAGAACCCAATGGCAATTCGAATATCATCTAACGCGGCCGGCGGGAAAACCTCGTCGTCCGAACATCCTGGACGGGTGCCGCTATCGCCGATGCCCGCCAAATCCATACGTAGGACGACATATCCATGCCGCGCCCAGCCCCGGGCAAGGTCCACGTACATCCGGTTAGGACCAATATGGTAATCAGCGCCCACACTGAGCAAAACTACACTGCGGCGGCGACGCTCTTGCTCAACCGGTTCGGTGACGATTCCGAACAACAGAGTCGTAGACGCCAGAGAAACGGGGCGCTCACTGATCGAGCGCGCGCTGCCTGAATCATCGCCGTGCAAGACAAGGACCGCTTTCCCCTGACTTCTCGCAGTAATCGGTCGGGTCCCTCTGGCGACACTAAGTGATGCAAGGGACCCGCCCTTCAAGTGGTCCAACCAATCACAGATCTTTCCGATCATTGCATTGGGCACTGCAGCAAATTGCGGCGCGGTCATTACCATCTCGATCAACCCCGGTAATGCCAGATATTTGGTCGATACCCCGAGCCCTGACAGCATACTTGGCCAAGCGCGGGCCACCGGCAAGCTGGTACTGTCCAAAATCAGTATCTCGCTAGCCGGAGCTGCACTCAGTGCCTTCAAGTCGATTTCGGCAAGAGCGGCAAGAGTGGCGCGCGACAATAAAAAGCCGCTGACTTCCATCGAGCCGTCAGGTTCCAGTTCACCAGACATCGCCGTCCCATCGCCCAAATCCCCGTCCCTAACGCCGAGCAATGCCGCCAGACGCGTGGTCCGCAACTCGCGCAAATAGCGCGGACCGCTAATGATCGGTGAGATGAGGATCAACGAACAGGCCTCGTTGCGATTGGCGGCAGCGAGCGTTGCTAACAGTGCGCCGAGTCGAATTCCCAGGATACATACGTGGTCTACGCCGGTAAGGCGGCTCAATTCATTGACCGCCGCCGACACGTCGCTGGACCACACCGCGATCTGGTCCTCCTGCGGCTCAATGTCAGCCGAATCACCTGTGCCCGCGTAGTCGAATCGCAGCGCGCTAACTCCTATTCGTGCAGCCGCCTCCGCAAATGCTCGTATGCTGCGCTGCGCGCATATGGCCTCGTATCCGAAGGGCTTGCAAATCACCAATCCCACCCCGGCGGCGGTTTGCTCAGCAGGTCGATGCAGCCACCCGAAAAGCTGACGTCCTCCCGAATCGAAATAAAGCGCCTCAGTCATTTGAGCATCTGATTGCATGGAGGTTTCTAGCCAAGCCGCGCTCATTGTATTTCGAATGTCTCGTTTATGATCACTAGTGTCCGCAACGTATACCGCGTCCACATATTAGCGGATGGCACAATCGCGTAGAACAGCAAACAGTATCCGCTTTCTGTAGAACCTCGTCAGAATGTGTCATAAATCACGGAAAGGCCACGCCCTTGAGATCGGCAGGCCGACAAGGCCGCCGCTGGCGCCAGAATACGCATACTATCGATATTTACGCGGCGACGCGCGATGCCGCGATTGCCCATCGTCGATCTCCATAATTGGTAGCCGCAATTCGGCAATGACATTGCCACCTCGCCGAACCTGTCACGCAATCGCGCGCTCAACGATCCCTCCTCATGGTTCTGGCAATTGTCGCAATGGCGAGAATATAGGCTGCGGTTCCATGCAACCGGCATGCTAAAATACCGTGCTGTATTGCAATTATCGGCCGCGATAGGATACCTGGATCAATTTTTATGGGGATTTCTGGGCGCATTGTTGTTTGAGGTTGAGCATTAAATTGGTTGCCGAGACAATAGGTCAAGATCCAGCTGCTACGCCCGCCGTACAAACACTCGGCGCCGTAGTCATTGGGCGTAACGAGGGCGATCGGTTATTGCGTTGCCTACAGTCGGTTCGCGCTTTAGGCAACCGTGTGGTCTATGTGGATTCCGGGTCCACCGATGACTCGATTGCCATCGCCAAGGCCCTCGGCGAGGTCGTCGTCGAACTCGATCTTAGCGCTCCGTTTACGGCGGCGCGTGCCCGTAACGCGGGCTTTAAGAAGTTGCTACAGATAAGCCCCGACCTGGATTTCGTATTCTTTGTTGACGGCGACTGTGAAGTCGTCTCCGGCTGGCTCGATAAGGCCCGTAATTTTCTCGATGAACGGCACGACATAGCCGTTGTTTGGGGCTCCCGGCGCGAGCGATTCCCGGAGAAATCCCTCTACAACATGCTGTGCGATTTTGAATGGTGTGATTATCCCCTAGGCGAGACGAAACTCTGCGGTGGCGATGCGCTCATCCGCGTAGGCGCATTTCAGCAAATAGGGGGCTATCGAGCCGATTTAATTTGCGGCGAAGAGCCAGAAATGTGCGTTCGACTACGCCATGCCGGCTGGCGCATTTGGCGATTGAACGAGACGATGACCTTACACGATGCCGCAATGTACCGCTTTGACCAGTGGTGGAACCGAATGCTCCGCGGCGGATACGGTTTTGCGCAAGGCGCGGCGTTGCACGGCGCAGCCCCCGGACATCATTACGTCCGTGAATCTAGGAGTGCTTGGATCTGGGGTCTCGGTATTCCGTTAGCCACGCTGATCGTGGTGATCACGAACGGTTGGTGGGGAATGCTGTTGCTGGGAGTATATCCCATCCAAGTGACTCGACTGGCACTGTTCGGGAAGCGATCTGCCAGAGAGAATTGGTGGAGGGCTGCGGCGCTTGTACTCTGTAAATTTCCGGAGATGGTTGGCCAGATCAAGTTTGTCGTAGATCGCCTTCGGGGCGTGCAGTCCCGACTAATCGAATATAAATAGACCCACTCTTGAAAATTGCGTATTTCATCAATCAATACCCGAAGATCAGTCATAGCTTCATCCGTCGGGAAATCATCGCGCTGGAACTGCTCGGCTTCGAGGTGCAACGCATTGCGTTGCGCGGATGGAACGAGTCGCTGCCGGATCCAGAAGACGCTGCGGAACAACGCAGAACGAGCTACGTCTTGAGATATGGGTTGCTCGGATTGATCGCGCCGACGCTGGTTACGTTGGTGCGCTCGCCGATCCGTTTGCTATCCGCGGTATTACTAGCGATAAAATTGAGCAGAAGTACGGACCATCGACTTCTCCACCATTTGGTGTGCATAGCGGAGGCGTCCTGCACAGTAACGTTGGTGAAGCGGTACGGCGCCGTCCATTTGCACGCGCACTTCGGAACGAACTCCGCCGAGGTCGCGATGTTCGCCAACGTTTTGGGCCGAGTGCCCTACAGTTTTACCGTGCACGGGCCGGACGAATTCTTGAGACCGATGGCACTCGATGAGAAAATTCATCGCTGTCGATTCGCGGTGACGATTAGCTCTTTTGGGCGTAGCCAGCTCTATCTCAGATCACCTCACGCCGCGTGGCCCAAGATCCACGTGGTTCATTGCGGACTGGAGCGCTCCTTTTACGATGGATTTTCGTCGCCATTGCCTATATCTCCACGTTTCGTTTGCGTCGGTCGGCTTTGCGAAGCGAAGGGCCAGCTCCTCTTGATCGAGGCGGCTGCTCGGATGGCGGCCAAAGGGATGATATTTGAGTTGGTGTTGGTGGGTGATGGCGCGCTTCGCATCGACATCGAGCGCTTGGTGAAACGATTTGGGCTAGTCGATAAGGTGCGCATTAGCGGCTGGTTGAGCAGCGCTGGCGTTCGCAAAGAGATTCTCGCAGCCCGAGCCTTGGTTCTGCCCACCTTCGCCGAAGGCTTACCGGTCGTAATCATGGAGGCGATGGCATTGCGCCGACCGGTGCTAACTACGTACGTCGCGGGCATCCCTGAGCTCGTGCGCCCCGGAGCAGACGGCTGGCTCTTTCCCGCAGGCTGCGTCGATGCTCTTACGCATGCATTGGAGGAGTGTTTGGCGACGCCGGATGAGGACTTACAACGAATGGGCGAAGCCGGCCATCACCGCATTATCGAGCGGCATTCAATCGAAAGCGAGACCCGAAAGCTAGAAAATCTCTTTCGTACTGCAGCCTTTTCGCCGTGAAAGAAATCCTTTATGTTTGAGAATATTCGGCAGGACTTGAGAGCGCACGGTGGCGCCTGGGGCGCGCAAGGCTTCTGGGTCCTTATCGTCTATCGCTTTGGTCGATGGCGATATGGCCTTCGTCCGGTGTTCGTGCGCAGAATCTTTTCCCTGCTTTACAGGATCGCATTCAAACTGATCCAGATCATCACCGGCGTGGAGTTGCCCTGTGAGGTCCAAATCGGCAGGAACTTCGTGATTGATCACTTTGGCGGCATCATCATTAGCGGCTACGCCAAATTCGGCGACAATTGCCGCATCCGCAATGGAGTGGTCGTCGGACTCCGCCGCGTCGATGAGCCACGTGCGCCCACGATCGGCGACAACGTGGACATCGGCGCCGGAGCTAAACTTCTTGGGCCGATAGCGATCGGCAGTAATGTTGCGATTGGCGCAAATGCCGTCGTGCTCGACGACGTACCGGATAATTGCATCGCCGTCGGCGCGCCGGCGGTCATTAAGCCGCGGCGGACATAACGCCGTGCACTTATTTTTGGAGATTGGCCTTACCGGGGCGGCAGTGCTGGTATTTGTACCGTGTGCGGTGCTTTTCCTCGAGATCCTAGCCGCGATTACACAACGAGCGAACACCATCATCTGCAACGCCGAGCGTCGCGGGCTGGCGGTCGTCATTCCAGCTCACAACGAGGAGACTGTGATCGGCGAAACGATTAACTCCATCGTTCCACAGTTACAATCGGATGACCGCTTGATCGTCGTAGCCGATAATTGCACGGACAAAACCGCCGCCATCGCAGTCGACGCACATGCGGAAGTCATCATGCGTTCCGACCTCACGCGCCGCGGCAAGGGTTTCGCGCTCGACTTTGCCATGCGGCACCTCGAAGCAGATCCTCCCGATATCGTCATCGTAGTGGATGCGGATTGTATGGTCGAAGCCGGCGCGATCGATCGATTGGCTCGGTTTTGTACGCAGACGTCGCGACCGGTACAAGCGTTGAATCTGAGCCGTGCAGGTCAGCATGCAAACCTCAAGATGCGCGTAGCCGAATTCGCGTCAGCCGTCAAAAATCACGGGCGTCCACTTGGGCTCCAAAGACTCGGCCTGCCCTGTCAACTGACGGGAACGGGCATGGCATTCCCCTGGAAATGCATTCGAAGTGCGGCGCTCGCCAACGGACATTTGGCGGAAGATCTGAAGTTGGGTCTTGATCTCGCCCGCGCCGGCACTCCGCCGGTGTTTTGCCCGGAAGCGCGGGTGACGAGCGATTTCCCCACATCCGCGCGTAGCGTAATTGACCAACGAACACGGTGGGAACATGGCCACTTGAACATAATTTTGAGCGAAGCGCCCCCAATGTTCCTGGAAGCGATTAGACGTACGAACCTGGCGATGTTCGCGTTGACACTCGATCTAATCGTTCCACCGCTAGCCTTATTAACTATCCTGGTGGTAACAATCGGCTGCGTAAGCGCGAGTGTTTACGTGCTCTTCGGCATACGGATTCCACTTCTCATCGCAACCATATCCGCCGTGCTGCTTGCGCTCTCAGTATTGTTATCGTGGGCACGCTTTGGGCGGCGAATCATCTCCCTCGGTAGCCTCGCCATTGGCGCTGTTTATCCACTTTGGAAATTTCCAATTTACATACGATTTTTAGTGGCCAGGCAACTAGATTGGGTTAAATCCAAGCGCCGTGACGATTAGCGTCAATCCGCGGCTCACAACAATCGCCGCAATTGGCGGGCAATAATCGGTGGCAATACGTCACTCGCAATACGTCGTAAACGCTGCGCCGAAGTAAGTCGGAAATCATTCTTGTCGCGTTCGCGAAATATCGTCGAATGCTCACCGGTCACCTCGTCTGCCGGCCGACCGTTGCTGAAATAGTACAACGCCAGGGATTTGCGGGTCATGCCTTCGGGGCACTGCAGCGGGTCGGGGTGACCGTGATAGGTGAAGTCCGTCGTGCCAAAGATCATCACGCGATTGAATATCGGCAATACCTTGGCCTCACACCGACTCATATCGCGGTCCCACAACTGCAAGTGACCGCCATACTCCTCGTGCCAATCTTTATTCAGATACAAGAGAAGGTTGAGTCGCCTGTCCAACCCGAATTTGCGATGCCTGTTGAAATCCGCATGTACGCCTAGTTTGCCCCCACGCACGATCTGGTGAAGGCCTCCGCCTTCAAAACTAGGGTCGGGAATTAAATTGTCGATGCCGGTGATACGGCCGACAAACTCTAAAAAAGTAATCGAATTCAAATGATACATGAGCAAACGCGTCACCGGTCCAAAGGATGCCTCAGCCGCCGATGCAAGCTTGATTTCATGCGCGCTATCGAAGGTTTGCCATGGGATTGCGTCTGGCTTTGGAAATTCCGCCAGCACCGATTCGATGAGATCAGGATCAAAAAAATCATCGAGAATAATATGTGGGAACGGCTTTGCATGCATATAGGAAGTGCGCGCCGTCAGCGCCACCTCCTCCATCCGCGAGACGGGCAGGAAGGACCCTATCGTAAGATCAGAATTTAGCAGCATTGCTCCCTCGACAGCCACGATATTCCACTCAGTCCGGCAACGCATTCCAAAAAAAAAGGCCCCGCATACTGCGATCATCGACATCGCACGATAGGTCCCAAATGGAAATGCTATCATCTTACTTTCTCGGCGCGCTCGGAACTGGTTGGATGTTTTGGCACGATACTGTAGGCTACGTGCTAGTTTTGTCGGCATTTGTTCCGCACGCGTCAGTGCGGGTCCTCAATGTCATCTTGGGCGCAGGCATTGGCAATGCCCTAAGTCAGATAGTTCAATATAATCAATGACATCCATCTATCCAAATCTACTGAGTTGATTTGACGCTAACCGATCAAGAGCCATCCCAACGCACAATCCAATAGTCGGTACAGTCCGTCGATAGATCGAATGCCCTATCCGCGATTCCTGACGATTCCGGCGCAAGGCTATCATGCTAGCTTGGGCTGTTACTTGAGATCACTGCAGAGATTGCAGTTGTATCGCTCGGAGCCGACAAATCGAATGTAAAAGGCAGACTTGGGTAAATGGCGAATGCAATATCTCGCCAGATCACATTCATTTAGCCGCGACTCGTTGGTGACCGCTTGCCCTGCAGTGCGAGTGCTGTGGCTGAGTCCCCATGACAGCGATACCATGAATGCAATCGGTCCATCGTCACAGTTGATTGACTGGAAAACCTAATGCTTAGAGCCGGTATAATTGGTCTCGGAAAAATGGGCTTATCCCACCTAGCGATCGCCAACACCCATCCAGAAATCCGCTTGACGGCAGTCTGTGACACAACGAATTACCTGCTCGACGTACTCGCGAAATATACAGGCGTCAAGACGTATTCGAACTACAAGAAGATGCTTGTTGAGGAACAGCTGGATTGCGTGTTCGTTGCCACACCATCGAAGTATCATGTCGAAATCGTCGATGCAGCACTTGAACGAAATCTGCACGTGTTTTGCGAAAAGCCGTTCGGGATGAATCCTTCGGACGGTTACCGTCTCGCGGATCTAGCGGAGTCCAAGGGCTTGGCGAATCAAGTCGGCTATCATTACCGGTTTGTGGCAGCGTTCAATGAAGCGAAACGGCTGCTCGATCTAGACGCGATCGGCGACATTCATCACGTCCGCATCGAAGCGTACGGTCCGGTGGTCCTGCGCAAGACGGGAGCGACGTGGCGATCCAAAAGAAGCGAGGGTGGCGGATGTCTATTTGATTACGCATGCCATGCAATTGATCTCGTTAACTATGTCGTGGGTCGACCCAGCAGCGTTTCGGGGACAGTGCTGAACAGCGTGTTCTCGAGCGATGTTGACGACGAGGTCTACTCCACTTTGCAGTTTCCCGGCGGCGCATCCGGCCAGTTGGCAGCGAATTGGAGCGACGACAGTTACCGAAAAATGTCGGTTAAATTGAGCATGTGGGGCACCAATGGTCGAATCAGTGCGGACCGCCAGGAACTCCAAATATATGTTCGCTCGTTGCCGAAACGCATAGACAGTCTTTCCGTCGGCTGGAACGTTCGCTATACGACTGAACTCACACCGCCCGTTTGGTTTTACGCCCGTGGTGAAGAATACTCGGCCCAAATTGATCACTTCGTTCAATGCATCACGAACGGCAAAGGGACAGTAAGCAGCTTTCGAAGCGCAAGTGACGCATCTTTGGTCGCCGCCCTGATGCGCACTGACGCCGACAAATTTCGCACGCCCATCCAAATCTTCGGTAATGCGCCGGGGGTTGCGCCAATCACTGGAAAAGTCGGGGAAAAATCCCGCGAGCGCTCACTGATCGCTCGGCTATTGCGCGGCGAAAGGCGTTAGACCGTCATGGCCTCAACTCCTGAATCGCAGCACAGGATGGACAGAATCATTTTTGGCGATAATCAATTCTTCGGCGTGAATCATATGTCCGAGGAGAAAGCGCGTGCACAAGCGATGCGCTTCCAAGATATCGACGCCGTGATCGCGGTATTGAATGACGCCTATTTCGAGGGTATCAAAACGTTCATGTGTACGACACATGAACGAATTTCCTCGGTCTGCGATCACTTTCGGATTCACCAGCAGCGATATCCGGGGTATAAGTTCTATCCGTGCATGCCGTACGCACACAAGTACGCGAACGCGGCCGCCGAACACGGTATGTTGGGAGCGCTGCGCAACTTCCTGCCGCAAGAGAACGCCCTCGGCGCCTTGCTCAGTGGTGGGTTATCCCTCGCACGCAAGGATATCGAAGGTCTCGCGGGCTTATTGATCGATGCTGAGATGAAAATGTTCGCCGGGCTGGACACGCCCGTCGTATTCCTCCAGAACGTAGCCACCGATTTTTTGCTGGGTCTGGGCTTCGACGAAGCGTTCAGGATTTTCGCCGCTCACGTTCGCGAGCGTTACGGTGCCGAGCCCGGCTTTATAACCATGAATGCGCCGCGCTTGTTGAAGAAACTAACTCTGCTTGGCATCGAGAATCCGATAATCTGCGCCAACATCAACAAAATTGACTTTCGAATGTGCGGCGGCCAACAAGCATATGAAGAGATAATGACCCAGGGGCGTTGCCGATTGATTGCGATGTCCGTTTTTGCGAGCGGCGCGGTAGCGCCAGAACAAGCTCTTGAGTACGTGTGCAAATATTCCAATATTGAGTCGATTGTCTTCGGCGCTTCCAGTCGGCGCAATATTGCGCAGACCGTTAAGTTCATTGAACGATTCGACATGAACCGTTAAGCCCAATCCGCAACGATGCGAGCTTCGGGCAGGATGAAAACATTCCGCACACTACGTCCAAACTCCAGCGGATACCAACTGACTGAACTCTCTCCGCTGATGGAGCTGCGTGAATTGACTGAGCATTTCTTTGTGACCGAAGGTATTCCGCTTATTTGTCTGTTAATGACCGTTCAACCATGCCGAGTTGTGAGATCGAACGTCAGGAATCGAATTTGACCTTTCAGGAGAAACTCTATAAGCGCCTCGCTTTTCGCCGCGCCAATCAAATTGCGATTCCGGCCGAATGCCATTGTGACCGCAGACAGTGATACAGCGATTCCATATTGTGGAGACAGGAGGGACCCTGCGGCGATCGCGGTCGATTCCCCGATGCCTCCGCGATGACAAAGAATCATGGTCCACGCGGGCAAAATACGTGGCCTGCGTCACGTTTGTCTAAAATTCCCAAAAAAAGGTGGCGAATCTTGGTCCGATGTGCCGGGACGTTATTGAAAGCCAAATCAGGGCACACAATCCAGCATTTTTCGAAGCGCCCGCTGCGTCGGAGCGATTGTGGCCTCGTCGCATCCTTGATCGTGGCGATGCCGACAGCGGCCCAGCTGGGCCGCTGTCGGCGATGGGGAAATGTTATTGTAGTCCCCCCATGTGGTTGGTGCTTCGGAGGTACCGCAAAATGCACCGAAAGGTGAGGTTGCTGAACGTTGATGTTGACGATACCACCATCGACGAGTTGGTCGAAACTTTCCGGCAAGGAGTCATGCTGACCCTGCACGTCGACTCGATCATGAAACTCCAAAACGACCGTGAGTTCTACCGACTGTTACCGCGGTTCGACGTGGTCACGTGCGATAGCCAAATACTCATAGTCGCGGCTCGACTGCTGGGTACTCCGTTGAAGGAGCGCGTGTCTGGCTCGGATTACTTTCCGCGCTTCTACAGTCGGTACAAGGACGATGCTTCCGTAACTGTGTTCATCTGCGGCGGGGACTCCGGTATCGCCGAGAGTGCGCGCCGCAACGTAAATGCGAAGGTTGGCCGTCAAATGGTGGTCGGTACCAATGCGCCCTCGCGCGACTACGACCGCCAGCCAGACGAAATTGAACGAATCATTGCACAGATAAACGAATCCGGGGCAACCGTGCTGGTCGTTGGGCTTGGCGGAGGTCGTCAGGAGAAGTTTATCTTCCGATACCGCGATCGCCTACCGGGAGTCAAGCTGTTCCTGCCGCTCGGAGGCACAATCGATTACGAGGCGAAAAGTCTGAAGCGGCCGCCGGCCTGGGTCACCAACGCAGGACTCGAATGGCTCTATCGAGTGATGCGAGAACCTCGGCAGCGATGGCGTCGTTATTTCGTGCACCAGCCGCCGTTTCTTTACTTGCTCGCTCGGCAGCTGATTGGGGTGTATAAAGATCCGTTCCCTGACACACAAAAAAACACGCATCAAGCGTAAGGAAAATTCAGATTAATTCGCTTGAAATGCCTTAAAATGCAGCGTCTGCAGAACATGCGAGGTTGAGCGGCGCGCCCGAAACAAGTGACCTTTGCCGAGGCGGGCTTCGAGTTCTACCGCAAAGCGACGCGGCGCGAGCAGTTTCTGACCCAGATGAACTCGGTGATGCCGTGGCAGTAGCTCACGGCGCTAATTGAACCGGTCTATCCGAGTGGCGACGGCGAAGAAGCATGCGGTCAGCGAACAGGCGCTGTGCGCATGGCGCATGAAGTCCGGGACGGTGGAGATTTCGGACGTGAAGCGACGGAAGCAGCTCGAGCAGGAGAACGGTCGGCTCAATAGGATGGTCGCCGCGCGGGATCTGGAACTCGAAAGGATGGCCCCATTATAATGGTCATGCGGGAACTGTCGAGCCAGTATCCGCGGTATGGGTATCGGCGCATCAAGATATTTCTCGCCGGTCTCGGCCACGAGATGAGCCCTGATCGGGCGCATCGACTTTGGCGGCAAGCCGGGCTTCGGGTGTCGAGAAAGCGGCCTGGGCGAGGTGTAGCGGGTTCTAGGCCGAGGCTCTTTCCGGGCGATCCCAGCCGAGCGACGTGTGGGCTTACGACCTTGTGTTCGACGCCTGCGCCAATGGTCAGCAACTCAAGTGCCTCACCGTCATCGACGGGCATACGCGCGTATCTCTGGCGATAAATGCCGCCGGCACCATTCGCTCTGGACGGTTCATCGAGGTATTGGCGCGATTGGTCAGCCAGCACGGCGCACCGACCTATTTGCGCTCGGACAACAGACCGGAATTTGTATCGAAGCCCGTGCTGAAGTGGCTGCTGTTGATGGCTGTTGAGATCCGCGCATTTCTGGCGATGGGTGCGGTTTTGTCCTGCGGGTTGTCGCAAGCAATTTATGGCTGATTGATTTGATCGGTGTCCGTTCGGATCGCCGATTCTTCTTCTTTGCTATCGGAGTAACGCAGTCTGTCGCCATCGGCGGCAGAAGATCTTGTTGTTGAGTTTGCAGTGTCGAGGCGTGCTGCAACGTCTGCGATATGCTCGCGGCGACAGATCAAAGAACCGAGGACCCAGGGTTTCCAGATTAGCGTCCGAACCCCCGAGCCCCCGGTGCGCAGTGCCTGGGAAAGGCAGTTGTGCAGGTCCTTTATGCCTGCCTTGCCCGAGCACTGTCCAGTGTTTTGGGAGGGGCGTTGCGGGGGCTGCGCGAGCCGAGCTATCGGCTTTACAACTGCCGGCGTTGTGCGGTGCAGGTGCGGATCTGCAGCCGCTGCGATCACGGCAACATTTATTGTGCGGGAGAGTGCGCGCAGATCCGCAGGCAGGAGTCGCGTCGCCGCGCCAGCGCGCGCTATCAACGCAGCCGCCGGGGCGCGCACCATCATGCTGCCCGACAGAGGCGGTGGCGGCTACGCCAGCGCCAAGAAGTGACGCATAGATGTAGAGATCAACATCTATCCGTCACTTCTTTCTGTGCCGTGCAGCATTGCGCTTGACGCATACGCCATTTTTGCTGGCGGGCCGCGTGTCGGCGCGCTCCCCGGCGACTGCGCTGGTAACGAACGCCGGCAGCTCGCATGTCCAGCCGCCGTTGCTCCTGCGCGCAACTTCCGTTGCAGTAACCATGCCCGGCATCGCACTCGCTGCAAATGCACACCGCGACCCCGCAGCGCCGGCACTCGTATCCCCGGAACGTCCTCTCTCGCACCACCGCAATGCCATCCTCTTCCAGGACTGGACAATGCCGTGCGGCACGTGCATAAAAGAGCCGTGGAGCTGCCTCTCGCACGCACCGCACGAAGGCCCGGGGTCGACCGCAAAATCTGATCCCCGGGCCTTCGCTTGTTCGGCGTCAGCTTCTAAGAATAACGAAGATCAAAGGAGAGGAGCATTGCCGAGACGGATATCCATAGGCCGCAGCGTTGGCCGCGCACGACCGCTGACCGCCTCAAATCCATTCAGCAGTAAACGCGCACCGACACCCGGCTACTCAAGACGGACTATTTTCGGCGAGCAAGACCGGACTAATTCTGGATAGCGCTCCAGTCCTCGAACGAATTCGCGAAATCATCAAGGTCAACGTTCGACCAAAACGGAAGACTTGATCCGGCAACTCAACAGCAAGGTGAGGGGCTGGGCTAATTATTTCCGACACGTCGTGGCGAAGAAGACCTTCAGCTATGTAGACGACCAAGTGTATCGGGCACTGATCGTCTGGATCAATCGCAGGCATCCCAATAAATCGGCTCGATGGAAGCGTCAGCGATACTTTCGCTCCGACGACCGGCGCAACTGGGTGTTCTTCGCATTGGTCCGGGATGCGTCGGGAAAGGTCACTTGTCTTGATTTATTTCAAGCCGCGAGTGTTCCCATCGTCCGGCACATCAAGATTCAAGCACAGACAACTCCGTACGATCCCGCCTTCACGGACTACTTCGCTCGTCGTGCACAATCTCGCCGGGTGAGCCGTCTGCGTTGGCCCAATATGGGGGCGTCCGCTTGATAGGAATTCTGCATGACACCGCAAACCGAGTTACCGGCTTTCACTGGCTTTTGTAAGGCTTGAGCCGTGTGACGCGAAAGTGTCAAGCGCGGTTCTTAAAGGGCTGGGGGCGGGTAACCGTCCCTGGCTACTTGGCTTTTACCCGAAACCGGGTGGGTCCATTACGCGAAATCGTGCAATCGACCAGCAACGCGCGCTATCTCCCGCTGCCGTCATTGAATCTGGAGGTTCGTTGGAGCTGCGGGGACCGCGGAGGTTTGCCCCGGACTCGCAGAGTAGGTCCAAGAAACTACGTCTTGAACGGCGGTTAGTCCTCCCGTGGCTCCCGTGAAACCGACGTAAGCGGTGTTCCCTCCCACGGTCGTCGGGATATCGATCGTCCAGCTCTTTGTAAAAGAAGCTCTGGTCGTCGAATCCGTGATCGTCATCGTGAGCGTCGTTCCGTTGTAGGCGAGCGTCACATTGAGAGGATTGCCGCTATGGAGGCTCAGCCCCGAAGAACTCATATCGATGGACGACCCAGTAGGCATTGCACCGTTCGTGTAAAGGCCAGTCAAATCCCCAGATCCGTTGTATAAGTCAAATATCACCGCCACGCTGTTCAGAAGTCCCGCGTTTTGTCCTCCCACGGCTCCCGTGAAGCCGGAGTAACCAAGGCCGGTCTGATTGTTCCCAACGGCATTAGGGCCGCCACTGACATAGAGGATAGAGCGGTCGGATGAGGCTGGTGGTTGGTTCTGGATGGTAAACGTCATCCCGTTAGACTTCGGATTTAGCAACTGGAGCGTGAAGTTCGTCGTAAACGATTGCACGTTGATCGGGACGACGTACCAGGCAGATCCCGCCTCAGCGAAATTGGCCGAATCCGTCAACTGAATCGCGGATCCGTTGAACTGGGCGGAGCCGTTTACGGTGACCAGGCTCGAAGCGTTCGCGAAGCCGTTTGGAAAGTTGATGAGTGGCGTAGCGGCTGGTGCGATCTCGTAATTCGCCACCGCCACCAAGCTATCGGTATAACCCGTCTGCAACGCGATCGCCTGAACAACCTCGCTTGAACTCACCGAGATCGGACCTGTGTACTTACTCGATGAGCTTGTGGGTTGCTGCCCGTTGGTCGTGTAGTAGATTGTCGCTCCCGGATATGCGCCGATCGACACGCTTTGCGCGGACGCATACGATCCTCCGGCGACGCTGAAACTTGGGGCTGGAAGTCTTGGGGCGTACCCCTCGCTAAAGCTCCATGTAAGCAGATCGTTTGCCACTGGTGCGATCGTGCCAGCGGTGAAGCCGACCCAGGCAGAGTTGCCCCCCGTGATCGCCGGAATATCGATCGGCCAACTCGTTCTGAACTGGGCGTTTGTCACCGTGTCTTTCAGAGTCATGGTCAACAGGCTTCCGTCGTAGACGATGTGGACCGCCATGATATGGCCGCTGTAAAGATTGATCCCATAATGGCTGAGATCATTCTGAGGAACCAATGAAGCTTTGGGTCCCCCATTGACGTACAGGCCGGTGGAAGTAGGAGAACCACCCGACGGGTAATTCAACTGCCTATCATTGTTCAGGTCGAACTTTACAGCAATGCTATTGCCGACCGGCGCTTGACTACTGCCTATCGACCTATCATAGGCACCGTAACCGGCCAGATTGCTATCCGCCGATACATTACTGCCGGAACCCAATGGATTGGTTGCGCTGTTGCTGTTCTGGACGCAGAAAGTAATGCCTACTATAGAGGGTACGGGGAGGCCAGACGCAATTTGGAATGTGAAATCTGTCGTGAAGGCCGTGATGTTCTGCGGCGTTTTATACCAAGCAGCGCCGGCTGAGTGCACGCCTACCTTTCCATTGGAGAGTTCGATAACCGAACCGCTAAAGTCCGTGGCATCCGTGACGGTTTGAATGGTACCGGACGCTCCGGAAAAGCCGCTCGGATAACTGAAAACCAAAGATGCGCCTGGGCCTGACGGTGCGCCGCCACCACTGCTGCTCGAAGCAATCATGGTACGCGTACTCGAAGCAGAGTTGTCTGATGCGGACGCGACTTTGCAGACCGCGAGCATCGCCATTGCGATCAGCGCCAGAGACGTGTTCAAAACCTTCAGTGTTCGACCTGCGTACATCGTGACCTCGTTTAAAGCGCGATGAAGTTCCGGCTCGAGGGTAGGGACGTGAGGCGTGAGTCAGCGGCAAGATCCTTGCAGTGAAGAAATTTCCGGCCGGTAACCCCGTTGTGTTTCAGGCCCTTAGATCCCGCGGACCGGAGGCATTGCGTCGCTTCCTCGTAATTAATTTGCCCTTTTTACGTTGCCTCACAGTAAACAGTGTTCGGTTGCCCCGAGCAACCTGACTCAATCTGGCGACGCGTCGGCAATTGAATACAAAGCATTGGATGCTCAAATTGGGAGCCAATCGACGTACGGCCGATATTACAATATGTTAAAAAGTCATTTGGCCGATGTTTGACATCGCGCTTGTATGCCAGACGGGTCGTACGCCTCGACACTGAAGTGCCACATACTCTGCTGATCTCTCCCGCTACCTACCTGGTAGCACTCTCGCTCCCCATAGTGATCATCGAGTTCAATGCAACTGTATTGGCCTCACAGTGGATATAGCAGCCGGCAAGCTCGATTAACGCCGGGCCATCGGTGTTCATCGTCGGCGTATCCCAGCTAAGCGTCGCGGTGCCTCGCGCAATGGCTGTCACTGCGACCGCGAACGCCGGCAGCGCGGTGGCATCGGTACCATCGCTGACACTGATCTGGCCAGCGCCGACGGGAACTCGCCGGCGGGCCACTGATTGTCGGCGCCGACCCGTCCCGCACAATATCGCAATCTCGCGACACAGCATACTCTGGCCGAAGAAACGTAATATGCCGGCGGTTCGACGTTTCCACCCGCCCCGGTCTCATACCTGATGCCAAGCAGATTCCTCGTGACGCCAGTTGATCTGGCCCATCACCCGTCCTTGGAGGCGAGAATGCCACCACTGTGACCGCAGTGCACCAGATCCGCGATTGTTGGAGCATCGCAAAGCAGTCAAATAACGAGCATCGATATCGCCATTCCCGATCTACTCTTGTATCTTTATGCCAACAACCTCGCGGGATTCACCTTTGCTCAATAGCCACCGGTCTTCGGGAACGACTAACCAGCGGATTGGCATGTCCGATGCTCGAGTTTTCTTTGCAACCACCGGGTGTTGCCCCGCATTTCCGTGACAAGCCAGGACATCGAAGCGTCGCGATGGGACGTCATCGTCATCGGCAGTGGTGTCGGTGGCGCTACGGTAGGCAGGGCGCTCGCCATGCGAGGGTTGAGTGTACTTTTCCTGGAAAAAGGAGGCGATGTCTCGAATAGCGGCACACTCGCCGACGGATGCTCTGCCGAGGATCGATTGGCGCACGGTTGGTGGCCATTTCCGGTAAGCCGGCGCCTTCCTGATGGAACCTGTCAGCGATTCTTTGCCGCGTTGGGTTGCGCACGTGGCGGGTCGTCGATTCACTATGCAGCCGCCCTGGAGCGCATGGATGCAACCGACTTCGATACCATCCAAACGCCTGCTGGGCGCACACCGGCATGGCCACTTTCATTCGCTGATTTTGCAAAATCGTACAAAGCTGCAGAGACTCTATACGGAATTGACGCAGAATCAATTGACACCGCGACTCAACGCATGAGCGAGTGGGATCGAGCGCTGATGGACCAAATGCGCCTCAACGGTCTACGCCCGGAGCCGCTTCACATCGCGATTCGATACGATGCGGAATGTCGAGAGTGCATTGGAACCGTGTGCCCGCGAGGGTGCAAATCGGATGCTCGCGTCGCTTGTCTTGAGGAAGCGCTACGCCAACCCCACTGTGCACTGCTCGACCGTTGCGACGTTCACACTCTCGAGGCAGACAGCCATCGCGTCCATGTGGTTAGAGCACGGCACGATGGACGCGATCTTGAACTTCACGCGACGGTCGTCGTGCTCGCCGCAGGCGCCTTTCATTCGCCGCAGATTCTACTTCGCTCACGCAACTCATTGTGGCCGAATGGGCTGGCGAATAGTTCCGATCAGGTCGGTCGAAATTTGATGTTTCACACTTCCGACATTATCGCGCTCTGGGCTCCGCGGCGCCTGGACCGGCGAGCCCGCCAAAAAAAGGCAATCTCCGTTCGCGATTTTTACATTCGAGAGGGAGAACGACTGGGCTACGTACAAAGCATGGGCCTCGAAGCCGGCCGCGGGACGATAGCCGGCTATCTCAAGGATCGGTTGCGTCGTCGCGGCATTTTTAACGAACTGCTGTTGTCCATGCTCGTCAAAATTCCGTCGGGCGTTGCAGCGCTGATGTTCGGCGGTGCTGGCATCTTTGCCGCTATGACTGAGGACTTTCCACACCCTGACAACAGGATAGTGCTCGATTCGCGCGAGCCCGACGGTGCCAGTTTCACCTATACAATTACCGAAGATCTCAGACGTCGATCCGCGCTACTGCGTCAAGCATTTTATAGTCATGTCCGTCCATGGCGACCCATGCAAATCTCGTCGGAACTCACCATGAACTACGGACACCCTTGCGGTACGTGTCGATTCGGCGATGACCCCTCTGTGAACGTTCTCGATCGCGACTGCAAAGCACACGACCTCCACAATCTCTTTGTGGTAGACGCCTCTTTCATGCCTCGTAGCGGCGCCGTGAACCCCAGTCTCACCATTGCAGCGAATGCTCTGCGCGTCGCGCCGCAAGTGGCGGCGCAAGTATTGGCACTCTCTTGAGCTGCATATTATCCGTTTGTCCAGCGAGAGAGAGCTGTCGCGCCATGCAAACGCTCGGCGCGTTGGCCGTGTCAGGGAGCCAGCCTCGCCACCGTACTCGTTCCGCAACGCCCAGGCTTTCGGCCTTGGCAGTCCATACAGGTCGCATAGTGCCACCACCGATTACTTCGAGCTGAGCGTCAGATAAATCAACGGTAAACGTACCACCGGCTACTGGACTTGACGGATTGCGCCAGGCCGGCTATTGCGAGGGAGATAACGGAACTGGACGCTGAGCATCTTGCGACGATCGACTGGGCGCACGGCGAGTGATCGGTAAGCGTGTGGCCGAGGCCCCTGGAATGAATTTCCCCTCCTGAGCGATGCTCTCCAACGCGGCGCAGTAGCCGTGAGCGGGAGAAGGTCGGTGATGGGACAGCCAGAATCGAACGTAATGGGGAAAGCGGCGGCGACG
>DATKRE010000172.1:0-11593 GCA_035532335.1 Xanthobacteraceae bacterium
GGAAAGCGCGAAAGCGAGCATCCACGCCGCCGCAATCGCCGGCAAGATCAGCGGCAAAGTCACCGACGCAAACGTCCGCAACGGTGAGGCGCCAAGATCCATCGCCGCCTCTTCGAGGCTCATGTCGAAGTCGACCAGCCGCGACTGCACGATGACGGTGACAAAGCATATCGCCATGGTGGTGTGCGCGATCGCAACCGTCCAGAAGCCGCGATCGGCGGCGACGGCAACGAACAGCAGCAGCAAGGACAGGCCGGTAATGACTTCCGGCATCACCAACGGCGCGTAGACCATCGCCGCGAACGCAAGCCGGCCGCGGAAGCGACCGAAGCGAACCAGCGCCAGCGCCGCCATCGTGCCCAGGGTCGTCGCCAGCGTCGCCGAGGTCAAAGCCAGACGGATACTGATGGAGGCCGCATCCAGCAACGGCCGGTCGTTGAGCAGCTCGGCATACCATCGCATCGACCAGCCGCCCCACACCGCCACCAGACGCGACGCGTTGAATGAATAGATCACCAGCACCGCGATCGGCAGATAGAGGAAAGCGATGCCGACGAAAATGGCGGCAAGATTGAATGTGGAGACCTTGCGCATGATCAGTCGCGCACCAACGCCCGCATCGCCCGGTTCTGATAGATGACGATCGGCGTCACCAACAGAACCACCAGCAAAACCGCGACCGCCGACGCCACCGGCCAGTCTTTGTTGGCAAAAAATTCCAACCAGATCGTCTGCCCGATCATCGGCGATTGTGAGCCGCCGAGCAGGTCGGGAATGACAAACTCGCCGATGATCGGGATGAAGCACAGCAACACGCCGGCAATGATGCCGGACGACGACAGCGGCAGCGTCACCAGCCAGAAGATTTTCCAGCGCGGGCAGCCGAGATCGGCCGCCGCCTCCAACAGCTGCTCGTCGAGCTTTTGCAAGGTCGCGTACAACGGCAGCACCATGAACGGCAGGTAGGAATAGACGATACCGATGTAGATGGCGGTGTCGGTCGCGAGCCAGGCCGGCGGTTCCTTCACCAGCCCCAGCGCCATCAGCACGTCGTTCAACGGGCCGTCGCGTTGCAGGATATTCATCCAGGCGTAAATGCGGATGAGTTGCGAGGTCCAGAATGGCAGCACCGTCAGCAACACCAGCACGGCCTGGATGCGCCGCGGCGTCCGCGCGATCGCGTAGGCGATCGGATAACCGATAAGGAGCAGCAGGAGCGTCGAAAAGGCGGCGATCTCCACGCTCTTGACGTAGGACAGGACGTAGATCGGGTCGGAGCCGAGCAGCCGGTAATTGTCGAGCGAAAGTCCATTGATGAACGCGACCGCGCCGTGCCAGCCCGCGGCGAGGTCGAATATCGGCGAGTAGGGCGGCTGCGCGATCGCCGTCTGCGACAGGCTGATTTTCAGCACGATCAGAAATGGCAGCAGAAAAAACGCGCATAGCCACACAAGGGGGATGCGCAAGACGAGCTTTTGCAGGGTGGAACTGTTTCGCTGCACCGCGCTCATCGCGTCAGCACCCGCGCGGCCTCGGGCGGCCACGTCAGCCATACTTGCTCGTTGACTGCGATGATGCCGTCACCCGCCGCGCCCAGGTTGGCGATTGCGGCCTTGAGCAGCGAGCCGTCGCGGATGCGCAGCTTGTAGACCGAACTGTCGCCGAAATACCCGATGTCGACGACGGTCGCGGCGACACAATTGTCGAGCCCCGGCAACGGCGGCTGGCGGTTGATGCGAAGGCGTTCCGGCCGCACCGCCACCCACACCATGGCGCCGGGCGCCGCGGCGGGCTTGGCAGCCACGCGCAGGCGGCCCGCGGCGGTACCTTCGATGCTCACCCCGTCGTCACCGAGCCTGCCTTCGAGCAAATTGACGTCGCCCACGAAGTCCGCGACCCAGCGCGAGTCCGGCCGCTCGTAGATGTCGGCCGGCGGGGCGACCTGCATCAACCGGCCGCGATCCATCACGCCGATGCGATGGGCGAGCGTCATCGCCTCGCTTTGATCGTGCGTGACAATGACGAACGTCAAGCCGACCTGGCGCTGCAACTCCATCAGCTCGAACTGGGTCTCGCCGCGCAATTTCTTGTCGAGCGCCGCCATCGGCTCGTCAAGCAAGAGCACGCGCGGGCGCTTGACCAGCGAGCGCGCGAGCGCGACGCGCTGGCGCTGGCCGCCGGAGAGTTCATGCGGCTTGCGGGCGCCGTAACCTTCGAGCTTGACCAGCGCGAGCATGTCGGCGACGCGCCGGCCGATTTCCCGCTTTGCCAATCCTTCCTGCTTGAGGCCGAAACCGACATTGGCCTCGACGTTGAGATGCGGGAACAGCGCATAGCTCTGAAACATCAGGTTGACCGGGCGCCGATAAGGCGGCACCGGCGTCACATCGACACCGTCGAGCAGGATGCGGCCGGCGTTCGGCCGCTCGAGGCCGGCGATCAGCCGCAACAACGTCGTCTTGCCGCAGCCGGACGGTCCGAGCAGGGCGAAGAACTCGCCTTCATAAATGTCGAGGGACAGTTGATCGACGACGGCGGTGGCGCCGAAACGCTTGGTAAGAGCCTCGATGCGCAGCAGCGGACGAGAGTTCTGATCGGCCCAAGGCGCGAAGTCTTGTTTCGATGCGGCGATCGTACGCTCCGCAGCAAGAAGATGATGCTGCCCGCTTCTCTAACGCAAATCGTGAAAGCCGACAAATGCCGGGCCGAGGGGAGCGCGGCGTCAGACGACGATCGCGGTCGCGGCGAGCGAGGCGGCGCGATCGACGCTCTCGACCGTCTCGTTGGCGAGCTTGCGCGGCTCCGGACCGTAGTAATCGCCCAGTTGCACCGCCGGACGCGGCGCCATGGTGATCGACACCAGCCGGTCGTAAAGCGCCTTCGCCGAGACCGGCTTGACCAGGTATTCGTTGACACCGAGCCGCATTGCCTCGACCACACGCCAGCGCTCGCCATAGCCGCTGAGCATGATGATCGGCACGTCGGGCATTGGAAACACGCCGGGCGACCGCACGATCCGCACCAGCTCCGCGCCGCTCAACAGCGGCATTTCCCAATCGAGGATCACCACGTCGGGCCCGACCGTGCGGATGGTATCGAGCGCGGCGATGCCGTCGGCCGCTTCATAAATATCCTTGACGCCGCAATTGACTAGCAGGTTGCGGACCATCTTGCGCATGTACTGATTGTCGTCGACCACCAGCACGCAAAGCGACTGGATGCGGTCGGTCACGTCTTGCTTTGGCAACTTCGACGACATGTCGATCCGGTGATTTTCAATCGGTGGTGGCATCAGACCATGACCGCCTTGCGGGTTGGTAAAAAGACTTGCCGTGCGTTCGGTAATGCGGCGGCAGACGCGGCCGCGCCGGCGACGTGGTGAGCGTTTCGTTAACCGGTCAGAGGCACATGATCTCCGACTCCGGCTTGTAGCTCGACAGCTGCCGGGGTTCGGGCCCGTAATAATCGCCCTTCTTGACCATCTTGCGCGGCTTGGCGATCAGCGAAACCAGCCGGCCCATCAACGCCTCGGTCAAGACCGGCTTGAGCAGAAAATCGTTGACGCCAAGGTTGACCGCTTCCTCTACCCGCGAGCGCTCGCCGTAGCCGGTGAGCATAATGATCGGCACGTCGGGACGCGCAAACGTCTCCGGCGAGCGCACGGTCCGCACGAATTCGGGGCCGTTAGGGCTTGGCATTTCCCAATCGAGTATCACCACGTCCGGTCCGAAGCTGCATATCGTTTCAAGCCCCGCGTGGCCGTCACTGGCCTCGTCAATCGTCCGCACGCCGATGGCTTGCAGGAGGGAGCGCGTGACCTTGCGCATGGTGGGCTCGTCATCGACGATCAGCACCCGCAGCGCCATCAGACGCTGTGCGATCGCGTGTGTCGCCGGTTCCATCTGTTCGGACATCGCCCGGTTAGCTCACCACAAATGGCTAAAATCCGCATGAAACGGATCGCTAAAATTCGAGCGACTTCGCGCTCATTTTGCCTGCATGAACGCTTCCAAAGCGGCGGTCTGGGCGGCGGAAAACCGCAAGCCGAGCTTGGAACGGCGCCACAGCACGTCGTCGGCGGTCAGCGCCCATTCCTTGCGCATCAGATAGCGCACCTCGGTCGCGGTGAGATCCTCGCCGAAACATTCGCCAAGGGCCTGCGCCCGCTCAGGCGCGCCCAACACCTGCTCGACGCGCGTGCCGTAGGCGCCGACCAGCCGGCGCGCGTGGTCCTGGCTCAGGAACGGCCACCGCCGCCGCGTGCGCGCAACCAGCGCCGGCCCGCCGTCAAAAACGAAATCGCCGCCCGGTAACGGCGCGTCTGCAGTCCACGCCCGCGGCAGCGAAAAGAAATGCGCCAGCCGCGCCAGCACGTCTTCGGCGAGGCGGCGAAACGTCGTCAGCTTGCCGCCATAGACACTGAGCAGCGGCGCCAGCCCAATGTTCTTATCGAGAACCAGCGCATAGTCGCGGTCGATATCCTGCATCTTGCGCGCGCCGTCGTCATAGAGCGCACGCACGCCGGCGAATGCCCAAACCACATCGGCCGCGGTGATACTGGCGCGAAAATATTGGTTGATGATCCCGCACAAATAGTCGATTTCGCCCATGGCTGGCGCCGCCGCACCGGGATCGCCGATAAAGCCGTGATCGGTCGTGCCGATCAAAGTGAAGTCGCGCTGGAACGGAATCGCAAACACCACCCGCGCGTCCGGTGCCTGCAAGATATAAGCACGGTCGTGGTCGTAGAGCCGCGGCACGACGATGTGGCTGCCCTTGTCGAGACGAAGCCGGTTCAGCGGCTCCTGACGCAGCACCGTCGTGGCGACGGTTTCCACCCAGGCGCCGGAAGCGTTGATCAGCACGCGCGCGGTCAGCTCCGTGCGTTCGCCGCGCGCGTTAAGGATCAACCGCCACACCTCGCCGCGCTCGGCGCGAACGCAGCGCGTGCGGGTGCGGATCGAGGCGCCGCGCTCCGCCGCATCGACCGCGTTGAGGACAACAAGCCGCGCATCGTCGGCGAAACAATCGGAATATTCGTAGCCGTGGTGAAAATGCCGCTTGAGCGGCAGCCCCAGCACATCGGTGGTCAGATCGAGTGCGCGGGTGCGGGGCAGGATTTCGCGCCGGCCGATCAGGTCGTAAGCCAACAAGCCAAGGCGCAGCAGCAATGGCGAGCGGCCGGCCGGGTCGAGCGGCAACACAAAGCGGAGCGGCCGGATCAGATGCGGCGCCATGCGCAGCAAAATCTCGCGCTCGCGGAGCGCTGAGCGCACCAGCCGCAGCGCGCCGTGTTCGAGATAGCGCAAGCCGCCGTGGATGAGCTTGGACGATGCCGACGACGTGCCGGAGGCAAGGTCGTTTTGCTCGACCAGCACGACTTTCAGTCCGCGCCCGGCCGCATCGCGGGCGATGCCCACGCCGTTGATGCCGCCGCCGATGATGGCGAGGTCGAAATCAGCCACTGATTCTCCCCCTTCGCGCGGAGGATACTGTTTCTTTCATATCGGCGTATGGGCCCCCCTCCCCGCCCGGCGGGGAGAGGTGATAAACTTGCGGCATGGATTATCGCGATCGTCACATGGTGATCACCGGCGGCGCCGGCGCGCTCGGCAGCGCCGTGGTCGAGGCGCTGATCGGGGCCGGCGCTATGTGCCACGTGCCTTGTTTCAACGAGGCGGAAGCGCAACGCTTCCGGCTGCGCGACCACAAGCAAGTGGTCCTCAGCGTCACCGGCAACCTCGCCGACGAAGGCAATATCAACCGGCTCTACGGCGGCATCGGCCCGCTGTGGGGATCGATCCATATCGCCGGCGGCTTTGCCGCGGGCCTGCTGCGAGAGGCGAAAGTCGAGACGCTGCGCCAGCAGATCGACATGAACTTCCTCAGTTGCCTGTTGTGCTGCCGCGCGGCGGTCGCGGCGATGGCCGCCAACGGCGGCCGCATTGTCAACATCGCGGCCCGCCCCGGCCTGGAATGGCGCAGCGGCGCCGGCATGGCGGCTTATGCCGCAAGCAAGGCGGCGGTCGCCGCACTGACCGTCGCGCTCGCCGAAGAAGTCGCCAAGGACGGTATTCTGGTCAACGCGGTAGCGCCCTCGATCATGGATACGCCGGCCAACCGCAGCGCCATGCCAAAAGCGAATTACGATCTCTGGCCCAAGGTCGAGGACGTGGCGGCGACGATTTTGTTCCTGGCCTCGCCGGAAAACCGTGTCACCCGCGGCGGCGTCGTGCCGGTGTACGGAAAATCATAAATATTCCCTCTCCCCTTTTGGGGGCTTTGCCCAATAACCCCGTCCTGCCCAAAAATCCGTGAAGTTGCCCAAAAACTCGTCGCGCCAAGAACTTTGACACGGGTCCTATCATCATTGCTTCTATTGACAGTCTCAATTGATAAAGCCTCCGCTAAATGGGTCTGGCGCGAAGAAAATTTGGTCGATTGGTATATCTCCTATGGAAGGGAGAAATCCCATCAGGTGCCCGGAGCCATCTGTAGCTTTTCTCGAAATGATATAAGCAAAACCCGTTTGGCCGCGGCGTCTACTTTCTTTGGAGAACAAATAATCAAAACATCCTATGAGTTTGAAAACGAGACTCTTGGGAGCAGGCCATCCCTTAGAAAATTCAGCGGTGCTGACGTAAGCGCGACCAGCTCCCCTTCCTCCTATAAGTTCCGGTGCCTCTTCTCCGGGAAAGAGAAAAATACCGGGCATGATGCCTTCGACAGAGGCAGAATCTTTAGCGGCCAATCTGCACTGTTCCATTTCCTCATTGACAGATTGGATAGCAGTTTTTTTGGTCATCACGGTGACCACGATTCGGCTTTTAATATTTTGAGCGGGAGATTTTCCTACATTTTTGAAGTTGCTCAAGTAAGTAATCTCGGCGTCACCCGAATCGGTGAATTTCAATCCGATTATTTGGAAGACAGGCTTAATCCAAGGTCGCTGATCGGCGGCCATAGTATCCAACTGGCCTTGCATCGCGATCAATTGACGATTGCCAACAATGGCCTGAGAAACTCCTACTATCGCAGCAACAACAGCGAATATCGCGATCCAGACAGTCGCCGTGGCCGTTCGTCTGGACGAGCGATCTTGGGAGGATTCATTTTCCTTTTTGGTGCGACGCTCATGAAACGTGCGTTTTATTTTGGCGACACACCAAGACCAAAGCCAGACGATCGGTGGCTTACTTGGGGGACTGGCGTGAGCGCTGCTGCGCTGATCGCTCAAGGTACAATCCTAGCCTTATCAGGAAATTGGCTTCCTTAGATGTCTTGCAAACTTAATTGGTCGCGCTCAATCGCCTTAAGCGAAGCGAGGTAAGAACGTCGCGGAGAATGTTCCCCGGCTGATCTTATTCGCAATGCTCGCTTCGGTCTCTTTCAGGCCGTGCTTTTTGAGCCGTTCCGCCGATTCCCGGTATCCGACATCGGCACGTGCAAATTCGGCTTTAAGGAACCGTTTGGCTCGGTCCTCCCATGAGGGGGTTTTTTGCCGCCATAGCCATTCTCCCGCATTTGCGACTCGATCACTTTTCGTCCCACAGGCGGGCGGGGCGGCGCAGCAGTTCCTCAATGATTTGCTCGCGCAGTCGCCGGGCGGCGCTCTTGTCGCGCACCGCCTGATCTTCGAGTCGCATCGTGTGCTCGACCGCGCCCGACTGGCGTTCGGCCATGGCTTCAGCGCGTTCGCGCAGGATCGCTGCCAGCGGCTTTTCGGGGACGAGTGCGTAGACCACGCGACAGCCGAGAGCTCCGGCGGCGTTTTGGAGCGTCTGAAGTGTAATACTCCCGTCCGCCTCGGCTTTTTCGAGCCTGATAATGCGTGGCTGGGAAACCGCGAGCCTTCTTGCAAACTGGGTGGTCGTCATGCCCAGGGCGTTGCGGATCGCTCTCAGCCAGCCCTTCGGCGGCCGCTGGGTACGGGTCAAAGCGCGTAGCGTCAAGAAACGTTGATCGAGATGGCGAATAGCGTCGTTCATCCTATAATATATAGGACATAATCTATGAAGAGTTCAATAACCTATATATTATTGAACTACAGATAAATTATGCCGTATATATTATAGAAACTGCCCGCCAATTGCCAGTTCGAGCAGATGCCCGTCCGGTCCGTCATGCGGCGGCCGCCGGGCAGATGCCCGGTCGCCAACGAATGCCCGCGCAGGAAGAGCAGCAGCACGCCCCGGCCGCCGGCATCGTAGGCGCACAACCGCGCATCGCGATACATGCTGTTGAGCCCAAGCACCTGCTCGTAGAACGGACACGCGCGCTCAAACGCGTCGACGTAGAGCGCAGTTTCCAGGATTCCGAGGAGAGAGGGCGTGGCAAACTCAGAGGCTCGTTTCCCTCCCCCCTTGTGGGGGAGGGTTGGGAGGGAGGTGGCGCAGCGATCACATGCATCGAGTTAATACCGTTCGACCCCCACCCCTGACCCCTCCCCACAAGGTGAGGGGAACACACGGCAGCCGTTACGCGGCAATCCGGATGATGGGAACTTACCCCGAAACCGGCACGATCTCGCGGGCGGGCGCGTGCACCAGCCGGCTCACCGCGCTAGATGCGACCACGGTTTGCTGTTGCGCATAGGCTTCGTGGTTCCGCTCGATGTGATCGAGTTCGTAGAGATAGTTCACCATCAGGCCGTGCGATTGCGCCAGCGCGCGCTCCGAGGTGTCGCCAAGCCAGTCGAGCCGCTCGAGGCGGGCGCCGTTGCCGAGATGAAAGCGCGCGACCGCATCGACCGGCAGATTGCGGCTGTTGCGCCCGCGCAGGAAATACCAGGCGGCCGCCGACAGCAGCGGCTCGCGCACCGCCGCGGCGATCGCCGGATCGCGCCACCAATCGGCGTTGTCGAGCGCGGCAAGCGCTTGCCGATCCTCATCGGTCAGCGCCAGCGAAGCCTGGCTTTTGCGCTCGCGCGCCAGCCAACCGGCGAAATTCGGCGCCGGCGAAAGCGTCACGAAGGCGGCGATGTGCGACATCGCGTGCGAGATATCCTCGGCCACCTGCTTGATCAGGAAATGGCCGAACGAAACACCGGCCAAGCCGCGCTGGCAGGAAGTGATCGAATAGAACACCGCGGTTGAGGCGCGGGCCGGATCGACCACCTCGCGCTTGTCGGCGAGGATCGGCGCGATGGCGCCGGGAATTTCGCGGGTGAGCGCGACTTCGACGAAGATCAGCGGCTCGTCGACCAGCGCCGGGTGAAAGAAGGCGTAGCAGCGCCGGTCGGGCAGATCGATACGGCGGCGCAGATCGTTCCAGTCGCGAATCTGATGCACCGCCTCATAGCGGATGATCTTTTCCAGAATCAAAGCCGGCGTCTGCCAGTCGATGCGGCGCAGCACCAGGAAGCCGCGGTTGAACCACGACGAGAACAAATGCACGAAATCATTGTCGACGACGGCGAGATCGTCGCGGTGATCCATGGCGTCGAGCAATTGCTCGCGCATGCGCACCAACGCAGAGGTACCGCCAGGCGCCAAATTAAGCCGCCGGAATAATTCCAGCCGGCGCGGCTCGCTCGCGCGATTGAGTTCGGCCGCGGTCGCCGCCGACGGCGCACGCGTCCAGGCGGCGATGGCAGTGTCGATATGCCCGGAATCGTGACCGAATACCCGCGCCAGCGATTCGAAAAAGGCGACGCGGGGACCGATCTTCAGCGCGGCATAATCGCCAAGAATTTCGTCGGCGAGCGCCACCCCCGAAGCCTCGCCCCGGCCGGAGAGCAAATCCTCGCACAGCTCGATCAGGCCGTCCGTCCGCTCGCGCGCCGGTTCGCGGCGTTCGCGCAGGAAGGCGCGGCTGCGGTCGGCAATGCTCTGCAGCATTTCGCTGAAGAACGAGGTGTTCACCGCGACCATTCCGTTCGCCCCTTCCGTGCCGTTTTACCTAATAATGAACGGCAACGATGACAAGCCAGCGGTCCTTTCGGTTCTAACATTCGCAGCCGGGTTCGGCACCCTCTCACGCGAATAGCGAACCGCCCCAAGGTGTAGACAAAACGGCGCCGCTTTGTCAGTTAACGGCGGCGTGGCGCGGCTATTGCGACGCGGGAGGACGTGTTCATGCCGGGTCCGTTGGCTGGTCTGCGTGTACTGGAATTAGCCCGCATCCTGGCCGGCCCATGGGCCGGGCAAATTCTAGCCGATCTCGGCGCCGACGTCATCAAGGTCGAGCGCAAGGGAGCCGGCGACGATACCCGCTCCTGGGGGCCGCCGTTCGTCGCCGCCGCCGACGGCGGCCATCTCGGCGCCGCCTATTTTCACGGCACCAATCGCGGCAAGCGCTCGATCGAAGTCGACTTCGAAAGCGAGGCGGGTCGCCGCATCGTCAAAAAGCTTGCGGCGCGCTCCGATGTGCTGATCGAGAATTTCAAGGTCGGTGGCCTCGCCAAATTCGGGCTCGATTACAAAAGCCTCGCCCCCGACAATCCGCGTTTGATCTACTGCTCGGTGACCGGTTTCGGCCAGGACGGGCCCTACGCGCCGCGCGCCGGTTACGACCTGATGGCGCAAGGCATGGGCGGCTTCATGGACCTCACCGGCAATCCGAATGGCGAGCCGTTGCGCGCCGGCGTGCCGGTGTCCGACATTTTCACCGGCGTCTATTCCGCGGTCGGCATCCTCGCCGCATTGGCGCGGCGCGAAAAGACCGGCCGCGGCGGCAACGTCGATACCGCGCTAATGGATTCCACCGTCGGCGTGCTCGCCAACCAGGCGCTCAATTATATGGTGTCCGGCAACGTCCCCCACCGCATGGGCAACGCGCACCCGAACATCACGCCCTATCAAGTTTTTCCGGTTGCCGACGGTCACATCATCATCGCCAGCGGCAACGACGGTCAATTCGCCAAATTGTGCGCGGTGCTCGGCGAGCCGCAACTGGCGAAAGACCCGGACTACATCGACAACAAGGCGCGGCTTGCGCATCGCGCGCCGCTGATCGAAAAAATCACGGCGCTGACCAAACGCATCAGCAGCGCCGACATTCTCGCTAAGCTGGAAAAAGCCGGCGTGCCGGCCGGCCCGATCAACGATCTCGCGCAGGTCTTTGCCGATCCGCAGGTGGTTCATCGCGGCATGAAGATCGAGCGGGCAAGTGCGGCGGCAAAGGACGGCAAGATTCCCGGCGTACGCACGCCCATCGTGATCGATGGCGCGCCGATGGCGGCCGAACGCCCCTCGCCGCGGCTCGGCGAACACACCGACGAAATTTTGCGCGAAATCGGCGAAGCCTGAGCGGTCATCCCGCCGCGCGGCGCCGCTCCGCCGCGGTGGCCGCACCGGCGCGTTCCGCCGCCTTGAACGCGCTTTCCAGGGCGCTCTTGAGGCCGGCAAGATCGTAGGGCTTTTGCAGCACCGCGAAGCCCTGACTTACCGCTTCGTGGATGCTCGACGAATAGCCGGTGGTCAACAGCACCACGATGTGCGGAAAGCGCGCGCGCACTTGGCTCGCCAGCTCGAGCCCGTTCATGCCGCCCGGCATCAAGATGTCGGAGAACACCAGATCGATATCGCCTTCACGCTCCAGCAGGTCGAGGCCGGCCTGCGCGCTGGTGGCGATTTTGATGCGATAGCCGAGA
>DATKRE010000173.1:0-2125 GCA_035532335.1 Xanthobacteraceae bacterium
GCGCCGCCGCAAAGCGATCAGGCCCTTGGCGACGAAGGCGCGGTTTAATCCGATCAGCGGCACCACGTCGGCGACCGTGCCGAGCGCCACATCGTCGAGGAAAGACAGAAGATCGGGCTCGGCGCGCTCGCCGGTCCAGAAGCCGCGCCGGCGCAGCTCGCGATTGATCGCAACGATCGTCATGAAGGTCAGGCCGACTGCAGCAAGATGGCCGAGGCCAGAAAGATCGTCGCGCCGGTTCGGGTTGACGATCGCCACCGCCGGCGGCAGCACTTCGTCGGCTTGGTGATGGTCGATGACCACGACATCGACGCCGAGCGTGGCAGCCTGCGTCAGCGGCTCGATGCTGGTGGTGCCGCAATCGACGGTGACGATGAGTGTCGCACCGCGCGCGGCGAGCGACCGTATCGCGTCGACATTCGGGCCGTAGCCTTCGAACAGCCGATCGGGAATGTGGATGAGCGCCTCGACGCCGGCGCGGCGCAGGAAACGCGCCAGCAAGGCCGCCGAGGTCGCGCCATCCACGTCATAATCGCCGAAAATCGCCACCGTCTCGCCCCGCGTGATCGCGTCGGCAATGCGCGCGGCGGCTTCCGGCATGGCGGTCAACACATTCGGGTCGGGCATCGAACGCTTGACGGCCGGGTCGAGGAACGCTTCGACCTCATCCACGTCGATATTGCGGCCAGAGAGGATGCGCGCGAGCAGTTCCGGCAAATCGTGGCGTTGCGCGATAGCGAGCGCCCGCGCCGCGCCGCGCTCATCCAGCCGGTCGCGCCATGCGCGCCCGGTCGCCGATCGCTCGACGCCGAGGAAAAGTCCGTTACCCACCGTGAACTCGCGTGATTCGATGCCCGTCGGAAGATCTAGCCGATATAGATACGCTTGGCCCGGTTGCGTAGACGCCGATTCACAAGCCGCCCGCGCCTAGCGGAGCGGATTTAACATTCGCTACCCACCTGGCGGCAGACTGGTGAAGCGAATGTCAAATCCAAAGCTCCACTAAGACTCATATTTGCTAGTGGTCCTTTTGATTCTAACATTCGCATGCGAAGCTGCCGAATCCGGATGCGAATGTTAGAATCGGACCACTAGTTTGCGGCCGGTGACTGCCTCGAGATTCTTGAAAAAGATCTTGTCGTGGTCGGTCTTTGAAAGGTTGAGGGATTCCAGAATCCGCAGCGTCTCACGCGGATACAGCGTTCCGCCTTCGGGATCGTAGGGGCAATCGGAGGCAAACACGATCTTGTCGCGCGGGAAGAACTCCATTCCCGCCTTGGTCGCCGGCTCGCCGGTGAACACCGCGGTATCGGCCCAGAAGTCCTGCTTGAAATAATCGAGCGGACGTTTTTTCAGACTTTTGCGCAGCGACACGTAGTCGGTGTCGGATGTGCGCGAACCCATCACGTCGTTGCCGGGGCCAAGGCGGCCCTCCAGCATCGGCACGATGCCGCCGAAATGATGGGTGATGAGCTTCAGATTGGGGTGCGTGTCCATGATCTTTGAGTAGACCAAGCGGATCATGGCGGTGGCGGTGTCGTAGGACCAGCCGAAGGTCCACCAGATTTCGTACAGCGATTTTTGCTCGGAGATGTAATCGGGCAGCTCGGCGCCGCGGCAAGGATGCATCCAGATCGGAATACCGAGCGCGTCCATCTTGTCCCAGAACGGCCGGTATTCCGGCCGGTCGAGCGGCTTGCCGTTGACGTTGGTGTAGATTTGCACGCCGAGCGCGCCAAGTTGTTGCACCGCCCGCTGCGCCTCGCCGACGCCGGCGTCCGAGGCGTCGAGCGAGATCTGCGCCACCCAGCCGGGGAAGTGATCGCGCTCCTTGGCGCAAAGCTCGGCAAAGCCGTCGTTAATGATGCGGCAATACTCGTCGATTTGCCCGGGCGTCTTGGCGATTTTTTCGATCGGCGGCTGCGAGTAGCTGAGGATCTGCTGATAATCCTTGTGACCGTCGACGATCTTCTTGCGAACATTGAGATCGTGGAGCGCCGGCAGCGAGCGCACGCGCTTGCCCATGTCCTTGTAATCCGCCGCTATGTCATCGAGCATGCCGAAGATTTTTGACGGAAAAAAATGCGTATAGGCGTCGATCCGCATGGGCGGTTGCTCCCTGTGT
>DATKRE010000174.1:0-6485 GCA_035532335.1 Xanthobacteraceae bacterium
TCGTCTTCGCCGAGATAACTACCGGTCTGCACTTCGATCAGTTCAAGATCGATCTTGCCGGGGTTTTCCAGCCGGTGCCGGGCGCCGCTCGGCACATAGACCGATTCATTCTCGTGCAGCATCAGCACCTTGTCACCGATGGTCACGCGCGCCGTGCCGCGCACCACTACCCAATGCTCGGCGCGATGATGATGCAGCTGCAGCGACAGCCGTCCGCCCTGTTTCACCACGATGCGCTTGACCTGATAGCGATCACCCTGATCGAGCGACTGGTAGGAGCCCCACGGACGGTGCACCTTGAGGTGATCTTCGGTGATCGCCGGCGCCGCGTCCTTGAGCATCTTGACGACGCGGCGCAAACCGTCGCCGTCGTCGCGCCGCGCCACCAGCACGGCGTCGTCGGTCGTCACTACGGCTATATTGTCGACGCCGAGCAACGCCACCAGCTGTTTTTCGCTCGCGACGTAAGAGCCGCGCGTATCGGTGAACACCGCATTACCTCGGGCGGCGTTACCGTCGCCGTCCCGCTGCGACAGCTCCCACACCGCCTGCCACGAACCCACATCCGACCAGCCATAGGACACCGGCATGACCGCGGCGCGCGTGGTCCGCTCCATCAGCGCATAGTCGATCGACTTGGCGGTCGCCCTCGCAAAGGCTTCCGGTTGCAACGTGACGAAGGAAAGATCGGCGCCGGCCTCCGCGACCGCGGTCGCGACCGCGGCCTCGGAATCGGGCTCGAAGCGGCGATACTCTTCCAGCAGAAAGCCGGCTCGGAACACGAAGTTGCCGGAATTCCAGAGATAACCCTCGGTGACGTAGCGGCCGGCGGTTTCCGCATCGGGCTTTTCGACGAAGCGCTCGATAGCATGCAGGCCGGGACCGATCGACTGCGCCGGACGAATGTAGCCGTATTCGGTCGCCGGCCGCGTCGGATGCACGCCGAAAGTGACGATGAGATCGTCCAGCGCCGCCCCGCTCGCGAGCTTGCACACCTTGGCGAAAGCGGCAGGATCGGTCACGACATGGTCGGCGGCAAGTGCCACCAGCACCGGATTGCCGCCGCGTCGGTGTGCATAGGCAGCGCCAGCGACAATCGCCGGTCCGGAATCGCGCCGCATCGGCTCGAGCAGAATGTCGGCCTCAGCGCCGATCGCGGCGAGCTGCTCCGCCACCAGAAACCGATACTGGCCGTTGGTGACGATAATCGGCCGGCTAAACAGCGCCGGATCCGATACGCGGTGGATGGTCTCCTGAAACGTCGACAGCGGACCGAATAACGGCAGAAACTGCTTCGGCCGGTTCTCGCGCGAGGCCGGCCACAGCCGGGTGCCGGCGCCGCCGCACATAATCAGTGGGATGATCGGTTGAGCCAAGTTACGTCCGCGATTGCCTGCGCCGTTAAAAGCGCCCGTCCGGAGCTGAGGTAAGCACACACCGTGGTCGCGCGTGTTTCGCGCCTGGTGCAACTCTCACAAGAGAGCAATGACTGTCAAATGCCGCGATGCCAATGCGTTAACGGTTACGCTTGCGGCAAGTCAATTGTCGTGCCGCGGCGCGGATGCACCTTGCGCCACCCTATCCGGGTCGACGATCGGCGAAGCCTGCGGCCAGGCGAAGGCGATCCAACCGAAAACTCCCGGAAGCGAGGCGATAAAAACGCAAAAGCCGAAATACAGCGAAAACGTCAAGGCGCGCTCCGCGCCCAGCCCGTAGCCGCCGAGCAATGATACCATGGCGAATTCGCGCAAACCCCAGCCGCCGCCCACGGCAACCGGTATGAGCGACACGCCCACCATGATGGCAAACAGGACCGCTGCATCGTCGACCGACAATTCGAGCCCCTGCGCCCGGGCGAGCGACCAAACAGCCCCGATGGTCAAAACATGGATCAGGCAACCAATGCCGAGGATCGCGACGGCACGTGGTCCAAATGTTACGCGGCGCGCGCCCGACAAAAACTCACCGATCCACGCACGGAGGCCTGTTCCGCCAAACGCAGCACCGAGACGTCCGCCGAGCACGAGGACGATGAAGCAAACGAGCAAGATGGCCGCGAGTATCGCAATAACCTCGGTCCGGTATCCGGCAAATACATCGAGGTTCGACGGCAACAACAATATCGCAAGCGCAAAGGCCAACAGGAGTCCAACGCCCACGCAGCGGTCGAGTGCCACGCTGACCAGGGCATCGCGCCAGCCGCCGCCAAGCCGGGTCAAAAACCATGCACGCAGCCCGTCGCCGGCGGCAACCAGCATCACCTGGCCGAAGAACTGACCAATTGCCGTCCCGAGACAAAGATAGGGATAGGATAATCCGGTTGCGCCGATTTTGAGCGTCCGAATAATTTCCATCCATCTCAGCGCAACGAGGGGTATCTGCACGACGAGCAGCACGAGCGCAGCTGCGACCCACTGCAAGTGGACGTGAGAGAAATCGCGGCGAAGCTCGCCGACGTCGATATGGACAAAGACATACCAAAAACAGGCGATCGTGACGGCGGCTTTCAGCAGCAGCATGGCGGCGCGATTTTTGCTGAAGCGGCCTGACGACACCGATGCGACACCGTTAGTCAAAGCTTGGCTCTTGCAACGGGAAAAATCGGTGCTCCCACGACAAATCGCCGCAAGCATTCATTCCGGGGCCGCGTCACGGTGCAGCACGCGACCGGCAACAGCATCGAGCTTCTTCAGCAGCGCGGGATCCCGCGCCTCCGGCGCGGTAATCAGCGCATTGTCGAGCGCCCGGTCGGAGCCAATCGGACATGGTTCGTGCTCGCGCGGGAAATCGTGCGCGAGCCGCGCGACCAGACGCCTGGCTTTCTCGGCGTTGGCGAGCAGCACCTTGATAATGTCCTGAACGGTGACGGCGTCGTGATCGGGATGCCAGCAGTCGAAGTCGGTCACCATCGCCGCCGTGGCGTAACAAATCTCCGCCTCGCGCGCCAGTTTGGCTTCCGGCAGGTTGGTCATGCCGATGACCGAGTAACCGAGATTTTTGTAGGTCAGACTCTCGGCCAGGCTGGAGAATTGCGGGCCTTCGATACACACATAGGTGCCGTCGCGCACAAACTCGATGCCTTCGGCCATGGCCGCTTCGGCGAGGTGGGTGCGTAATCGCGGCGAAACCGGATGCGCCATCGAGACGTGCGCGACACAGCCGGTACCGAAGAAGGAGGTGGCGCGGGCATGCGTGCGATCGACGAACTGATCGACCAGGACGAAGGTGCCGGGCGGCAGATTCTCCTTAAACGAGCCGCAGGCCGACAGCGAAATGAGATCGGTCACGCCGGCGCGCTTGAGCACATCGATGTTGGCGCGGTAATTGATGTCGGTCGGTGACAGCCGGTGACCCTTGTCGTGCCGCGACAGGAAGACGATCGGGAGACCGGCAATCTCGCCGGTGAGCAGCGCCGCCGACGGCTGGCCCCATGGACTGGCGATAGTCCTGGTTTGTGCGTTCGTCAGCCCGGGCAAGTCGTAAATCCCGGAACCGCCGATAATGCCGAGGACGGACTTAGCCATGAGCTATAAGGGAAAACGATTGGGCATCATTCGGCAGCGCGCGCCGCGGTGACCGGCAGCGCCAAGCCGACTGATACGGCATCGTTGCGGAACCGCGCGGCGCCTGAGCACGCTGGGCGCCGATTTTGATCATGTGTCGGACGCGATAAATCAAATGATGCTCTTTTCCTTCAAGATGCCGAGGATTTTCTCCGCCAATCGCGCCGCCGGCACGGAAGCCCCGTCAACAACGATGTCGGCACGTTCCGGAGGCTCATAGGGACTGCCGATACCGGTAAGATTGGGAAGCTTGCCACCGCGAGCCAGCTTGTAGAGGCCTTTCGGATCGCGCGCCTCACATATCTCGAGCGGCGTGTCGACATAGATTTCGACGAACTCGTCCGGGCCGACGAGATCGCGCGCCATCCGCCGTTCACTGCGGAAAGGAGAAATGAAACTTACCAGCACAATCAGGCCGGCTTCAACCATCAGCTTGGCGACTTCCGCGACACGCCGAATGTTCTCGACGCGATCCTCGTCGGTAAAACCGAGATCACGATTGAGGCCGTGGCGCACATTGTCGCCGTCAAGCAGGACGGTATGTCGGCCGAGACGGTGCAGCATCTGTTCCAAAAGGTCGGCGACGGTCGATTTGCCGGCTCCTGAAAGTCCGGTGAACCACAGCACACATGGTTTTTGCTGCTTCAATGCCGCGCGAGCCGCCTGCTCGACTTTAAGCGCCTGCCGATGGACGTTGGTCGCCCGACGCAGCGGAAACGCAATCATTCCGCAAGCCACCGTCGCATTGCTCACGCGATCGATCAGGATGAAGCTGCCCATGTCGCAATTTTCGGAATAAGGATCAAACGGAATCGGCCGATCGAGCGCGATATTGCAAAAACCGATTTCGTTGAGATCGAGATGCTTGGCGGCCAAATGCTCGAGCGTGTTGACGTTGATCCGGTATTTCAGTTCGGTGATCTGACCATGCACGAGAGCGGTTCCGCAGGCTATAAGATAGGAGCGCCCAGGCAACATCGGTTCACCGCTCATCCAGATGACATGTGCGGCGAACTGTTCGGCGACGACCGGACGGGCGTTTTCCGCAGCGATGACGTCACCTCGCGCGATATCGAGATCGGAGTGGATGGTCAGCGTTACCGCATCCCCGGCGCTGGCGCGCTCAAGATCCTTGCCCATCGTGACGATACGCGCGATTTGCGTGGTCTGACCTGACGGCAGCACGACCACGCGGTCTCCCGGCTGCACCGTACCGCTCGCAATGGTTCCGCTATAACCACGGAAATGTTGATCCGGCCGATTCACCCATTGCACGGGCAGGCGAAATGGCTTGGCCGCGCGGTCGCGCGCGATCTCGACCGATTCGAGATGCGATAGCAGCGTGGGACCGGCATACCAGGGCATCGATGCACTGGCGGCAGCGACATTGTCGCCGCGCAGAGCCGAAATCGGAATGCAGGTTACGTCGGTCAAGTCGATGTCGGCGGCAAACCTGCGGTACGCCGTGGCGATCCCGTCGAATGTGGCCTGATCCCAGTTGACGAGGTCCATCTTATTGACGGCAAGCATGACGCGACGGATTCCCATCAGCGAGGCGATGTAACTGTGCCGCAAAGTCTGGGTCAGCAAGCCCTTGCGCGCGTCGACCAACAGCACGGCAAGGTCAGCCGTAGACGCCGCCGTCGCCATGTTGCGGGTGTATTGTTCGTGGCCCGGTGCATCGGCGACGATGAAGCTCCGTCGTGCCGTCGAGAAATAGCGGTACGCGATATCGATGGTGATTCCCTGCTCGCGCTCCGCCTCCAGTCCGTCGAACAGCAACGCAAGGTCAAGTTCGCCGGGCGCGGTGGTTCCGTACCTTGAGGTATCGGATGTCAGCGCCGCCAGCTGATCCTCGTATAAGAGCCGGCAATCGAACAAGAGGCGGCCGAGCAGCGTTGACTTGCCATCGTCGACCGAACCGCAAGTCAGTAGCCGCAACAGCCCGCCGTCGGGTGCCGACCCCAATGCCCGCTCCGTGACCGCGGCGGTCGAATCGGCGCCATGCATTAGAAATATCCCGCCTGCTTCTTGCGCTCCATCGACGCATCCTGATCATGATCGATGATGCGGCTGCGGCGCTCGCTCGTTTTGGCGGTCTTTGTCTCGCGCAGAATGTCAGGCAGCGTCTGCGCCTGGCTTTCGACCGCGCCGGTCAGCGGGTAGCATCCCAGCGTCCGGAATCGAACCCAGCGCGTTTCAACCTTCTCGCCGGGCGCAAGCTGCATACGCTCGTCGTCGACCATGATTAGGCAACCGTCGCGCTCGACCACCGGCCGCGGCTTGGCGAAATAGAGCGGCACGATCGGGATATTCTCGCCCATTATGTATTGCCACACGTCAAGTTCGGTCCAGTTGGACAGCGGAAAGACGCGGACGCTCTCGCCGGTCTGGACTCGGCCGTTATAGAGTTTCCATAGCTCCGGCCGTTGATTTCGCGGATCCCAACGATGGGTGGCGCTCCGGAACGAAAACACCCGCTCTTTCGCCCTACTCTTTTCCTCGTCACGCCGTGCACCGCCGATGGCCGCATCGAAACGGTACCTATCGAGCACTTGTTTGAGCGCCTCGGTCTTCATGACGTCGGTATAGATGGCGGAGCCGTGGGTGAACGGACTGATCCCGGCGTGCAACCCGTCCTGATTGGTGTGAACGATCAGGTCGAGACCAAGCTCAGCTATACGGCGATCGCGAAAAGCGATCATTTCCTTAAACTTCCACGTCGTATCCACATGCAACAGCGAAAACGGCGGCTTCGACGGCCAGAACGCCTTGATGGCAAGGTGGAGTAGCACCGAACTATCCTTGCCGATCGAATAGAGCAGCACCGGTTTGGTGAATTGCGCGGCTACCTCGCGCATAATGTGAATGCTCTCGGCTTCGAGCTCCGCGAGATGAGAACGCTGATCGACCGTCAACATG
>DATKRE010000175.1:0-8048 GCA_035532335.1 Xanthobacteraceae bacterium
TCGTCGACCTTGTCGTCGAGCGCGCCGCGCATGATCAGCCACATGACCATCTCGATGCCCTCAGCGCCGGCCTCACGCATGTAGTCAACGTGCGGAATCTTGGCGAGCTTCTTCGGATTCTTCGACAGATTATCGAGAAAGGCCTTGTCCCACTTCGAGTTGATCAGGCCGGCGCGCGGACCCGAAATCTGATGCGAAAGACCGCCGGTGCCGAAAATGACCACCCTCAAGTCGTCCGGATAGGATTCCACCGCCTTGCGGATCGCCTTGCCGAGCATGTAGCAGCGGTGGCCGGTCGGCGGTGGATACATCACCACGTTGACCGCGAGCGGAATGACCGGACACGGCCAGTGCGAATTCTTGTCGACCTTGCCGAATAAAAGATTCATCGGCACCGTCATGCCGTGGTCGACCTCCATCTTGTTGCAGATGGTGAGATCGAATTCATCGAGGATGACCGACTGTGCGATGTGCGAGGCGAGCGCCGGATAGCCCTCGACCACCGGCACCGGGCGCGGACCCCAGCCTTCGTCGGCCGGCGGAAATTCCGCGGCGCAACCAAGCGCGAAGGTCGGGATCATCTCCACCGAAAATGCCGAGGCATGATCGTTATAGACGATGATCGCCACGTCCGGCTTGGTCTGCCGCATCCATTCCTGCGACTTCACGAAGCCGGAGAAGACGCGCTTCCAGTAGGGCTCCTCGGTCTTGCCGTTGTCGATCGCCGCGCCGATAGCCGGCACGTGCGATGAACCGATACCTGCAATGATCCTCGCCACGACTTTTACTTCCGTTTTGCTGATTTGGATTTCGGTTTCAATTTCGCTTTGGTCTTCGATTTAGTTTTGGACTTCGCGGTGCTCTTGGATTTTGCTTTTGCTTTGGCCTTCGGCTTGGCGGCGTCCTTGCCCGAGCGCGAGCGGTTGCCTTCGACCGAGCGGCCGCCGCCAAGCATCATCTTGGCGTAACTTTCCTGCGTGTTGCCGGTCATCAATGCCGCCAGATGCTGGAACGAATGGCCGTCGGTGGCGCCGAGCTTGGCTGTAAAATAAATGTTGCCGCCGAGTTCCAGCATGCGGTTGTAGTTGCGCTGAAGGATCGCCTCGGCCTGATCGGGACTAAGCTTGAATCGTTTCAGATATTCCACCTCGTTGGCTTTGAAAGCCTTGCGGCCCTCGTCCTTCATCAACGACATGCAGAACATGTTGATGCCAAAGCCCTCGCGCGAACGCTCGGCGTCAAACACGAATGTACCCGGAATGTCGTCGTAAACCTGTTCCTTGCGCGGCATGGGCGTTTTCTCTTGGCGTCTCTTCGATGGTCCTGACATATATAGCGCATGAATGCTTGGCAACGTAAGGTGTTGCCGCAGCTTCGAACCATTCCGGACAATAAGGTGTTAATCCGCTCCGTGCGCCCGGCGCCGGCGACGGCGGCGGGTCACGCGACGTCCTGCAATAACTCCGTCAGCCGTTCCGGCATATCGAGCATGACATCGTGGCCGCACGGCACTTCCTCCGTGCGCCACTTCTTCGCACGCGCACTGGCGAGACCGGCATCGAAGTACGGATTCGCGTAGCCGGCCGCACGGATATAGGTCTTGCGCGCGACCCGTTCACGGGCGCCGGTGAGCGGTAGTTTTTGCAGGAAGCATTTGATCGGCTGCGGCGTGCATTGCGCATCGACCCAAGCGCAATCCTTCGCATTGACCTTGAAGAGTTCGGCGGCGCGCGGTGGGATGGTGGTGGCGCCCCCGCGTTCGGCCGCCAGAAGCCCCTCACGCATCGGCGCCGGCCATAAATCGATCACCGACTGATCGTTTTCCGGCATGAAGGCGTCGAGCATCACAAACGACGCAATCGCTTTCTCCATCGTCTCGGCAACCCCGGAAATCACCATGCCGCCATAGGAATGGCCGACCAGGACGACATCCTTCAATTCCTTCCACTTCATGTCGTTGGCGATATCGGAAATGTGTGTGTTCAGATCGACCGCGGGCGTCAGCAGATGCGAGCGTTCGCACAGCCCGGTCAGCGTCGGCGCAAAGACCTCATGTCCGTTGTGTCTGAGCATCCGCGCGACGCGTTGCCAGCACCAGGCGCCGTGCCAGGCGCCGTGAACGAGAACAAAGGCTGCCATGTTTCCCCTCCCCCGGCTGTTCCGCCTAGCCCCAGTATAGCCGCATCGGATTGTCCACCAGCAGCGCCTTTTGCTGCGCGGCGGTCGGTGCGATCTTCGGGACGTAGTCGACCAGCACGCCGTCGTCGGGCGCAACCTTCTTCATATTCGGATGCGGCCAGTCGGTGCCCCATAAAACACGGTCGGGAAAGCGCTCGACCAGCGCACGGCCGAACGGCACCACGTCGTCATAGGGCGGTCCGGCAATCGTCATGCGTTCCGGGCAGGTAGCCTTCACCCAAAAGTTTTTGTGTTTGTCCAGCAGCCGGTGAAAGCGCCGGTTATCCGGATTATCGACGCCTTTACCGACATCGGGGGTGCCCATGTGGTCGACCACGACATCGGTCGGCAGCGAGGTAAAGAAGTCCTCGAGCTCGTGCAGATCGGCCATCTCGAAATAAACCACCACGTGCCAGCCGAGCTTTTCGATCCGCTTGCTGATGCTCTCGAGCACGTCGCGCGGCGTAAAATCGACCAGCCGCTTGATGAAATTAAAGCGCACGCCGCGCACGCCGGCTTTGTCCATCCATTTCAGCTCGGTGTCGGTGACCTCCGCGCCGACGAAGGCAACGCCCTTGGCCCTGCCGTTGGCGGCATCGAGGGCATCGACCATCGCGCGATTGTCCTTCGAATGACAGGACGCCTGGACGATGACGTTTTTGTCGAAGCCGAGAAAATCGCGCAGCGCGAACAACTTTTCCTTCGGCGCGTCGCACGGCGTGTATTTGCGCTCCGGCGCGAACGGAAATTTCGCCTCCGGGCCGAACACGTGGCAATGCGCATCGACCGCACCGGGCGGCGGCCTGAACTTCGGCTTCGACGGATGGGGATGGAACGGAACGTAACCGGGCGACATCGGCACGCGACTATTTCCTTCTATAGTTTCGCTCGGTTATTGGACGGCAGAGGCTCTCGATTTCCGTCTTGAAGCCATTAAGCAGCTGCCCAACGCGGCCGTTTCCGGGATTAATCGCGTCCATCCCGATCCATATATCCGCTTCCCACTGATCCCTTTGACGTTGACGATTCTCATTCCACTGGCCTCGATCGTCATCGCGTCTTCGGGCCAGCATTTGAGCAGATGTTTCGATGAATTTTCGCGCTTGATGTAGCTTCAAGAATATCTGCTCCGTTTGAGGGCCGAACTCAGCCATAAATCGCGGCTGAAGCTTCCATACGCGCTCCAAGTAGTCCTTGTTGTTCGCTATTCTCTTCAGAATCGCAAAAAACGAACCGCGATGACTCCAGTCGTCGTCACTCTCACCTGACGAGCGTGGCATATCGCTCCACTCATGGGCGAAAGCCATCGGGCTTCTGATCGAATCGAAGACAAACTTTGCCTCATAAGCAATAGACAGGGCTTCGAAGGCAATTTCTATTCTTCTTTCCTCTAGCTTTTCGCGCTTCCATCGATCGAATGTTCGAAAGCCGCCGAATGCAACGATTCCAGTAATTGCAAAGCCAACAATGGTCAGTAGCTGCGTCCAACCAAACGTCCAAGGACCGACCGGTTCCATCGTAATCTGGTTCGCCTTGCGCGCGATTAGACCCGTTCCAGCGCGAGCGACACGCCCTGGCCGACGCCGACGCACATGGTGGCGAGCGCGCGTCTGCCGCCGCGCTTCTCCAGCCCATGCACGGCGGTGAGCGCGAGCCGGGCTCCCGACATGCCGAGCGGATGGCCGAGCGCGATCGCGCCGCCGTGCGGATTGACGTGCTCGGCATCGTCGGCGACGCCAAGCTGGCGCAGGCAGGCCAGCCCCTGCGAGGCGAATGCTTCGTTGAGTTCGATCAGATCGAAATCGTCGATCTTGAGGCCAAGCCGCGCCATCAGCTTGCGCGTCGAAGGCACCGGCCCGATGCCCATGATGCGCGGCGCACCGCCGCGGAAGCCATGCCGAGCACACGCGCCCGCGGCGTGAGCCCATGCGCTTTCGCCGCCGCTTCGCTGGCCAGGATGATGGCGGCCGCGCCGTCGTTGACGCCCGACGCATTGCCGGCGGTGATGGTGCCTCCCTCGCGCACGATCGGCTTGAGCTTGGCGAGATTGTCGATGGTCGTGTCCGGGCGCGGATGCTCGTCCTTGTCGACCACGATCGGACCGGCCTTGCCGCCCGGCGCCGCGACCGGGACGATCTCTTCGGCGAAATAACCGGACGCCATCGCCTTGCCGGCACGCTGCTGCGAGCGCAGCGCCATCGCGTCCTGGTCCTTGCGCGCGACTTGAAATTCTTCCGCCACGTTCTCGCCGGTCTCCGGCATTGCATCGATACCGTATTGGGCCTTGAGCAGCGGATTGACGAAACGCCAGCCGATGGTGGTGTCGTAGACTTCGTTTTTGCGCGAAAACGCTTCGCCGGCCTTGCCCATCACGAACGGCGCGCGTGTCATCGACTCGACACCGCCGGCAATGGCGAAATCCATCTCGCCGGCACGGATTGCGCGGGCAGCGTCGCCAACCGCGTTGAGACCGGAGGCGCACAGCCGGTTGACCGTCAGGCCGGGCACCGTCTCCGGCAATCCGGCCAGCAGCAGCGCCATGCGCGCAATGTTACGATTGTCCTCGCCCGCCTGATTGGCGCAGCCGAAAAAAACCTCATCAAGCTGCGACCAGTCGGCCTTGCTGTTGCGCGCGACCAAAGCCCGGATCGGAACCGCGGCAAGATCGTCGGTGCGCACCTTGGCCAGCGCGCCGCCATAACGACCGATCGCGGTGCGTGCTGCATCGCAAACAAACACATCGCGCATGGCTCACTCCGTGCGAAATCGAGATACCGGTGGTCCGAATTCTAACATTCGCATCCGCTTTCGGCACCCTCTCATGCGAATGTTAGAATCAAAAGGACCACCGGCAAATATCAGACTTCGTGGAGGTTTGGATTTGACATTCGCTTCACGCGTTTGCCGCCAGGCGGATAGCGAATGTCAAATCCGCTCCACGGGGATATTTACGGGTCACCGCTGACAGGGTCAAATGGCGGCGGTGGCGGCGGCGTTGCGCGCCTTGACGCATGGATGCAGCCATGTCACGCGGACGGCAGTATTGATTTTGGTAGCATGTCGCGCACGTTGGCACAGACAAACTCCGCGCAACGCCGGGCTCCGCTTCGAGCGGTGCGGCTTGGCCCGGCCGATGTGACGGTCGAGCATAGAGCCGACGGCAGTCTGTTGATGCGCTCGCCGCATCCGCTGCAACCCTATCCGAATGGTATAACCGAGCGGCTTGTCCACTGGGCCAAGGCCGCGCCGGAACGGGTGTTCCTGGCGCAGCGCGACGCCGGCGGCGCCTGGCGCACATTGACTTATGCGCAAACGTTCGCGGCGATGCGTGCCATCGCTACCGCGTTGCTCGAACGCGATCTCTCGCCCGAGCGACCGATCGTGATCTTGTCGGGCAACGACCTCGAACATGGGCTGTTTGGGCTTGCGGCGATGCATGTCGGCATCCCCTATGCGCCGATCTCGGTACCATATTCTCTGGTCTCGCAGGATTTCAAAAAGCTCAAAGCCATCATCGAAACCTTGACGCCCGGGCTGGTATTTGCCGCCGACGGCAAGGCGTTCGCGCGCGCGATCGCCGCAACGGTGCGCGCCGACGTGGAGGTGGTGACCGTCGCCAATCCCGCCGGCGACCGGCCGACGACGCCGTTTGCCGAATTCGCCAACGCAAAGCCTTCGGCGGCGGTGGAAGCGGCCCACGCCAAGGTCGGCCCCGATACCATCGCCAAGTTCCTGTTCACCTCGGGCTCGACCGGCCAGCCGAAAGGCGTGATCAACACGCAGCGTATGCTGTGCGCCAATCAGGCGATGATCCGTTCCGGCCTTGCCTTCATTACCGATGAACCGCCGGTGCTGGTCGAATGGCCGCCGTGGAATCACACCTTCGGCGGCAACCACGATTTCAACATGGTGCTGTTCAACGGCGGCTCGTTCTATATCGACGAAGGCAAGCCGCTGCCGGGCGCCATCGAGGCGACCGTGCGCAATCTGCGCGACGTCGCCAACACGATCTATTTGAACGTGCTGAAGGGCTTCGAGATGCTGCTGCCCTATCTGCGCAGCGACGCGGCCCTGCGCGAGCGCTTCTTCAGCCGGCTGAAGGTTCTGTTCTATGCCGGCGCGAGTTTGGCGCAGCATGTTAGGGACGAATATCAGGAGCTTGCGGTAGCGACGACCGGCGAGCGCATCATCTTCCTCTCCAGCCTGGGCTCGACGGAAACAGCGCCGGCCGCGATCGCTGGCGCCCGGGAGACCGAGCACTCCGGCAATATCGGCATCCCGCTGCCGGGCGTCGAGCTCAAGCTCGTGCCGCGCGAAGGCAAGTTCGAGGCGCGGCTGCGCGGCCCGAACATCACGCCCGGCTATTGGCGCGCCCCGAAACTCACCGCCGACGCCTTCGACGCGGAAGGCTTCTACAAAATCGGCGACGCGCTCAAATTCGCGGATGCCAACGATCCGGCCAAAGGCCTGATGTTCGACGGGCGCATCGCCGAGGATTTCAAGCTCGCGACCGGAACGTGGGTGAGCGTCGGCCCGCTGCGCGCGGCTTTCATCGCCCGCTGCGCGCCGCTGGTACGCGATGTGATTTTGGCCGGAGCGGATCGCGACGACATCGCTGCGCTGGTCGTTCCCGACATCGAAGCGTGCCGCAAATTGGCGACCGATTTGCCGACCGAGGCATCGGCGGCGGCTGTCGTTGCCGATCCGCGCGTGCGCAATGAGTTGGCGCGGTTGCTTGACGCCCTCGCGGGACCGAGCCGCGGCACCTCGGCCCGCGTCCGCCGCGCCATCCTGCTCGCCGAGCCGCTATCGCTTGATGTCGGCGAAGTCACCGATAAAGGATCGATCAACCAGCGGGCCGTGCTCGCGCATCGTGCGGCGTTGGTTGAAGATTTATATACCGACCCGCCGCCGGCCGGCGTTATCGTCGCCGGCCGCGCAACCATTGCCACCAAACCGGATAAGTGAGTTGAACATGGATATTCGCGGACAATCTGCACTCGTCACCGGCGGTGGCTCCGGCCTCGGAGCTGCGACCGCCCGCATGCTGGCGGAAGCCGGCGCCAAAGTCGCCATCCTCGACGTCAACGATAAAGCCGCCGCCGAGGTGGCGACCGCTATCAACGGCACCGCAATTCATTGCGACGTGGCCGACGGACCATCCACCGAAGCGGCGATCGCCAAGGCGGCAGCCGAACATGGGGCCGCGCGCATCCTGGTCAACTGCGCCGGCATCGGCAAAGCCATGCGCATCGTCGGCAAGGAAGGACCGATGGCGCTTGCCGACTACGAACGGGTCATCCGCATCAATCTGATCGGCACTTTCAATGCGATGCGACTGGCCGCCGCCGCGATGTCAAAGCTCGATCCGCTCGCCGACGGCGAACGCGGCGTCATCTTGTGCACGGCTTCGGTCGCAGCCTACGAGGGGCAGATCGGCCAGGCCGCTTATTCTTCTTCGAAAGGCGGCGTCGTCGCGCTGGTCCTGCCGGCGGCCCGCGAATTCGCGCAATTCGGCGTGCGGGTGAACGCAATCGCACCCGGCATCTTTCTCACACCGATGCTGATGGGGCTGACCCCGCAGGCGCAGGAAAGCCTCGCGGCCTCGCTGCCGTTCCCGAAAAAGCTCGGCGATCCGTCGCAGTATGCCGCGCTCGCGCGTCACCTGATCGAGAACCGTTACATCAATGGCGAGACGATCCGGATCGATGCTGCCCTGCGCATGGCGCCGCGGTGATCGCGGGCGGCGGGATGCTCAGCAACATCCGCAACTTGCGCATCGAGTGGTGCGATTGCGATCCCGCCGGGATTATCTTTTATCCGCGCTATTTCGAGATGTTCGACACCTCCACCACCGTGCTGATCGAACG
>DATKRE010000176.1:0-2702 GCA_035532335.1 Xanthobacteraceae bacterium
CTCGATCCGGAACGCGGCGTTGTGGCGTCGCTCGAAGCCGATGGTGGAAACCGGCTTGCCGCTCAGGCTGCGGCCGCAGACCGAGCCCGAATAGGCGCCCGGCAGCAGCTCGAGATAATCCGGCAGCGCCTTCAAGCGCTGTAGGCTGTGGAAGAGAGAGTGCGCGCCATCCCTAGCCGTCGCGGCAAGCTCGGTGCGGCCGACGTCGCCCACCATCAGCGTGTGGCCCGTGAGAACGAACCACGGCTCGTTGGAGCGCGTGCGATCAGTCACCAGCAGCGAAATGTGCTCGGGCGTATGTCCCGGCGTGTGTAGCACCTCGGCCGCCACGTTGCCGAGCGGCAGTACATCGCAGTCGCGCACACCGCGGAAGGGCGCCGCGGCCTCGGCATCGGCAAATAGCACGTATTCTGCGCCGGCGGCGGCGGCCAAGCGGCGCCCGGCCGACAGGTGATCGGCGTGGATGTGCGTGTCGACGACATAACAGATGCGCATGCCGGCTTCGCGGGCGGCTTCGACATAAGGCGCAACATCGCCGACCGGATCGACCACCGCGGCCATAGCCTTGCCGCCGCAACCGAAGAGATAGGACGCCGCGACTGGATCGGCGTGCAAAAACGAACGCAGGATCATCGACACCTCCCTAGCGGCCGATCCGCTGACTTTGCCAGCGCGCTTGACACGCCGCATACATTCAATAATTCTGTTGAATAATTCTTCGTGGCAGAGATGATGTCAAGCGGGAATCCGAAGCGCGCGTTTTTTGTCGGCCTTGCCGAGATCGCCAAGGCGCTCGGTCACGGGCATCGGCTGGAGATCGTCGAGCTGCTGGCGCAGGGCGAGCGCAGCGTCGAGGCGCTTGCCGAGCGCGCCGGCCTGTCGATCGCCAACGCGTCGCAGCATCTGCGGCTGATGCGCCGCGCCGGCGTGCTGGTCTCGCGGCGCGACGGCAAGCGCATCCTCTATCGGCCGAGCGACCCGTCAGTGCTCGAGCTGACCGCCGCGCTTCGCCGCGTCGCCGAGCGCAACGCCGCCGAGGTGCGCGCGGTCATCGGCGGCTACTTCCGCCAGCGCGACGCGCTCGAACCGGTGACGCGCCGCGAGCTGGCGCGCCGGCTCAAGGATGGCCTGGTCACCGTGCTCGACGTGCGGCCGGCTGACGAATACGACGCCGGGCATCTGCCGAAGGCGATCAATATTCCGTTGCGCCAGCTAAGACGGCGCCTGCGCGAGATTCCGAAAAGCCGCGCGGTGGTCGCCTATTGCCGGGGCCCCTACTGCGTTCTCGCCTACGAAGCCGTGGCGTTGCTGCGCGACCGCGGCTTCAAGGTCCGGCGCCTGGAGGACGGCTTTCCGGAATGGAAGGCCGCGGGATTACCTGTGATACAGCGAGCGTACGGGAGGCAGTCCAATGCCCACCGCGATCATTCTCAAGATTGAGTCGTACCGGCGAACACGCGGCCCAAGGTCGGGGCCTCAACGACTCAGAGCGCTCGCATTGGACAGGTGCGAAGAAGCATATCTGCGACGCGACTGGATAGCGTTCGACCGGTGGCTGCGAATTCTCAGTCTGACGAGACGAGGTTTAGGTCGCACTGAGCCCACACCGATCATCGCCGTTCACCCGCGGTCGAGACCGCCAGCAAGGCAATAAATGCTGCGCCCAAGGTCGTCACGTGGCCGAGCCGCTCATCGATCGGCGACAACGCGCGCGCGAGAATCCCGAGCGGCGGGTAATACACAGCGCCGCGGACCGCGGCAGTAGAAAGCCCGGCCTGTTCGGCAAGCGCACGCAGCTCGCGCGCCGTTCGAAACCGCGCCACCTTCCAGGTCGGCGCGCCGAGCCAGGCGCGCACGCGGCGCACAGCCGCCCAAAGGCTCCAGCGTCCGAGCTCACCAAGGATGAGGCGGCCACCCGGTCGCAGGATGCGCGCCATCTCGCCAAACGCCGCTGCCGCATTGGGCACGAAACAGAGGACCGTGACCGCGACCACGACGTCGAACGAGCCGGTGGCGAACGGCAGGCGCTCGACGCGTCCTTCAAGAAATTCGACATGGACGCCTGCCTGTGCCACGCGAAGACGTGCCGCAGCGAGCATCGCTGGATCGGGATCGACGCCGGTTGCGACGGCGCCCTTCGCCGCCGCGGCGCAGACTAATGCGCCGTCGCCGCATCCCACGTCGAGCAGACGCGCGCCCGTCACGTCGCCCATCATGTCAAAAATCGCCCGTTGTTCGAGCGCTTCGGTAATGCAACCGAGGCGCGCCGACCGCCACGCCGCATAAGCATCCGGCCCAATCGTCGTCGACGGTTTCGGCTCGTTCACGTCGCCATCCCCCATCCCGCTTGCCGACCGGCATCGCCGGCGCCGACGCCTGGAGGACGGCTTTCCCGAGTGGCAGGCCGCGGGCTTGCCGGTCGAAGCGGCGCCTACGCCACCAGGTAGTGCACACTGAAGCGGTTCTCGGCGTCGGTCCAGCAATCGAGCGGCTTGAAGCCGGCGCGCGTCGCCAGGCGGCGGAAATCGTCGATCGTGAATTTGTAGGAATACTCGACGTGAATGCGCTCGCCGGCGGTGAAGGCGATGCGCCGGCCGGCGATGGTGACGAGCTGGTCCATCAGGCTCTTGATGTAGATCTCGATGCGGCCGACGTCGGCATTGTAGAACGCCTCGTGGGCGAAGCGCCGGAGGTTGAAATCG
>DATKRE010000177.1:0-4383 GCA_035532335.1 Xanthobacteraceae bacterium
CGCACCCGGGCCTCGAGATCCACGTAGCTGAACAGCGATCCCGTTCTCTCGTCAGTCCCGCGCAAATCAGCCTCCCAAAAAAGGAGATTGAATCACGAGCCAACCTGACAGACGAGCTATTTCTTCAACAGCCTGCTAGAACGAACGTCACAACGAATGCGGGGGAAAACCATGGCCAGCACGCTCGCCAAAGGCGCCTACCAAATCGGCATTGTGGTTCCCGATATCCACAAGGGCATGGCCTTTTTCAAGGACCAGCTTGGCGTCCCGGAATTTCTTTTCATCGAAAAGCCGGAGCTTGAGGACGAGACCTATCTGGGCAAACCCGCTCCGCTGCGGCTTCACCTCGCCTTCGGCTGGGCCGGCGATATGCAGATCGAGCTCATTCAGCCGGTCGCCGGCGTCAGTACCTACTCGAAATTTCTCGAGCACAATCCCAAGGGCGGCATCCATCACTATGGGATTGAAGTTCCCGCCCATGCGCAGGCGGTAAAAGAGATGGAGGCCGCCGGCTTCACGCTGGTGCAAAGCGGCCGACACAATGAAACGCGGTTCGCCTATTTCGATACGACCGGCGTCATCGGTGCGCTGACCGAGGTCGTTTATCTCCAGCCCGAAGAAAAGGCGTTCATGCTGACGCTAAAGAAGTGAGCAAACTTCAAATCACCGAGCCGGCGTAAAGTTCGGGGGTAAAGCCGACCAGAAGCTTGCCGCCACCAAGTTCGAGCACCGGCCGTTTGATCATGGACGGCTGCGCGAGCATCAGCGTCACGGCTTTCTTGGCATCCACGCCGCGTTTGTCTTTGTCCGGCAGCTTACGAAAGGTCGTGCCGCTGCGATTGAGCAGCGTCTCCCAGCCAGCCTTCTTGCACCATCGTTCCAGGCGTTCGCGGTCGATCCCGGCGCTCTTGTAGTCGTGGAATGCGTACGCGACGCCGCGCTTGTCGAGCCAGGCGCGTGCCTTCTTCATCGTGTCGCAGTTCTTGATGCCGAAGATGGTGATCGACATTTTTAGCTCTCGCGTTGCCACGATACGCTCGGGCGAGCGCGCTTCCTCATCAAGACCCCGGGTATTATTCCCACTCGATCGTGCCCGGCGGTTTTGACGTGACGTCGTAGACCACGCGGTTGACGCCCTTGACCTCGTTGACGATCCGGGTCGCAACGGCGCCGAGAAAATTCATATCGAACGGATAGAAATCGGCCGTCATGCCGTCGGTCGAGGTCACCGCGCGCAGTCCGACGACGAAGTCGTAGGTGCGGAAGTCGCCCATCACGCCGACGGTGCGCACCGGCAGCAGCACGGCAAAAGCCTGCCAGATATCGTCATAAAGACCGGCACGGCGTATCTCTTCAATAAAGAGTAGGTCCGCCAGCCGCAGGATGTCGAGCTTATCGCGGGTGATCGCGCCGGGAATGCGGATCGCGAGGCCCGGACCGGGAAACGGATGGCGGCCGACAAACGCCTCGGGCAGGTCGAGTTCGCGGCCAAGCGCGCGCACCTCATCCTTGAACAACTCCCGCAGCGGCTCGACCAATTTCATATTCATGCGCGCGGGCAAGCCGCCGACGTTATGGTGCGATTTGATCGTCACCGACGGGCCGCCGGTAAACGACACACTCTCGATCACGTCCGGATAGAGCGTGCCCTGGGCGAGAAATTCGACACCGCCGAGTTTCCCGGCTTCCGCCTCGAACACGTCAATGAACAATTTTCCGATCGTCTTGCGCTTTTCCTCCGGATCGTCGATCCCGGCCAGCGCCTTGAGAAACCGATCCTCGGCGTCAACATGCACGAGCGGAATATTATAATGGTCGCGGAACAAGGCGACGACGCGCTCGCCTTCGCCGAGCCGCAACAACCCGTGATCGACGAAAACGCAGGTGAGCTGATCGCCGATCGCCTCGTGGATCAGTACCGCAGCGACTGCGGAATCGACCCCACCCGAAAGACCGCAAATCACCTTGCCCTTGCCGACCTGGCGGCGGATCTTCTCGATCGCCTCGTCCTTGAACGCGCGCATGGTCCAGTCGCCGGCACAGCCGGCGATGTTGCGCACGAAGTTGTGCAGGATCGCTGCGCCGTGCGGCGTGTGCACGACTTCAAGATGGAATTGGGTCGCGTAGAATTTGCGCTTCTCGTCCGCGATCATGGCGATCGGCGCGTTCGGCGAGGTGCCGACCGCGCTGAACCCCTCCGGCGGCCTGGTCACGCGATCGCCGTGGCTCATCCATACCGGGTAGCGCTGACCGACCTGCCAAACGCCGTCATAGAGTGCCGACGGCTTGGTGACCTCGACTTCGGCGCGGCCGAATTCACGGTGATGCCCGGCTTCGACCGTTCCGCCCAATTGCCGCGCCATGGCTTGCTCGCCGTAGCAAATGCCGAGTACCGGCACTCCGGCCTGAAAGACCACCTTCGGCGCAAGCGGCGCATCCTTGTCGAGCACGGAGGCTGGTCCACCCGAAAGGATCACGCCCTTCGGCTTAAGATCGCGCAGCGCGGCTTCGGCGTTCTGGAATGGCACGATCTCGCAGTAGACGTTGTCTTCGCGCACGCGCCGCGCGATGAGCTTGGTCACCTGCGAGCCAAAATCGACAATGAGGATGGTGTCGTGGGACGCCATGGCGGGTTTTCCGGCTGCCGGTTGGGCCTGTCGAGTTTTCAAAGCAGCGTTCATCCGGCTCGCCGCAGGAGGCTGACGAAAAATCCGTCCGTATCGGTCCGGCGCGGCGTCATCAGCAATCCTTGCTCCGAGATAAGCGCCGCGCGGCTGAAAAGATAGGCGCGCTCGCCCAGCGCTTGGGCGACTTCCGCGGGCTTTTCCACGGAAAAATTCTCGTGCCTGCCGACAAAGGCGCTGACCTGGTCGCCGTTTTCTTCGTTGAGGACCGAGCAAGTAATATAGGCGATGCGGCCTTTAGGCTTCACCAGCGCGGCGGCGCGATCGAGTAGGATTTGCTGCTGCTTGAGGCGTTCGGCCAGAGCGCCCGGCCGCACCCGCCACTTGGCATCGGGGTTTCGCCGCCACGCGCCGGTGCCGGTGCACGGCGCATCGATCAGCGCAAGATCGATACGGCCATCGAGGTCGGCAAGCGTGTCGGCCTGGCCGCGCGGGGTGCGCACCTGGACATTGCGTACGCCTGCGCGCGCAAGGCGATCATGGATCGGTGCGAGTTGACGTTTGTCGATATCGGTCGCGTAAATTTGGCCGTGATTGTCCATCGCCGCCGCCAGCGCAAGCGTCTTGCCGCCGGCGCCGGCGGCGAGATCCACCACCTGCTCGCCCGGCTTCACCTGCGCAAGCAGGGCCGCAAGCTGCGAACCTTCGTCCTGCACCTCAACTATGCCTTTGATAAACAAAGGCTCGGCATGGATCGCCGGACTCCTGGCATCGGCCGCCAGCCGAATGCGCAGACCGACCGGCGACCATCGCGTCGGCGAAGCCCCGAGATGCGCAAGTTTCGCCGCGATGGGGTCGCGTTCGGCCTTCAGCGAATTGACCCGCAAATCGAGCGGCGCGCGGCTGGCCAACGCCGCTCCCTCCGCCGCCCGTTCGTCGCCAAAGACCCGGGCGAAATGCGGATCGAGCCATTCCGGATAATCACCGCGGACCGGCGGTGGCGCAGCGGCAAGCGCGTCGCCTTGGAGCGCGCCGCGCTCGGCATCTGTCAGCGGCGGCGGCGCGAAGCGCTCGCCGCTGCATAAGACGGCAATCGCCTCCAGGTTCAAATCGCGCTCGCGGCGCAGCATACCGAGCAGAAGAGCGCGAGGAGCGGCGTCGTTCATCAGCCACGCCGCAGACGATTTGCGCCGCAGCGTGTCGTAGACCAGTCCGGCGATGGCCGCGCGATCCGATGAACCGGCGAAGCGATGCCCCAGTCCCCAATCCTTGAGCGCATCCGCGGCAGGCCGGCGTCGCGCCTCAATATCGGCGACGACCTCGATGGCGGCGGAGAGGCGAGCGGAGGGTGTCATCGATCCTGCTAGATGAGGGTGTCATCGATCCTGCTAGATGAGGGTGTCATCGATCCTGCTAGATAATGACACCGGTCAAGATCTCGACGATAAATATTGCCCACATCACCATCAGCACCACGGCGCCCGCCGAGTAGAATCTGGCGCGCCAGGTCACGTTGTTGGCGGTCACGTGCACATAGGCTTGCAAAACGCGGCAAATCACGAATATCCAGGCGAGCACCACGAAGACAACGCCTGCATGCCTGGTGTCCCAGGACAGAATGGTCAGCACATAAAACAGAACCGGCAACTCAAATTGATTTGAGAAAGAATTCGCGGTTTGCGTCGTTAGCGCCGGCCAGTTCGGCTGGCGCAGGGCGATTTTGTCCGCGGTCACCACACCGGAACGATAGTCGGCGCTC
>DATKRE010000178.1:0-6436 GCA_035532335.1 Xanthobacteraceae bacterium
AATCTCGTCCGCCTGCCGAAACTGCTGAAGAATGCCGCTTGATCGAACGAGCCTATCGCTAAATCCGAAATACCCAGAGCATCGCCAACCAACCAGATCAAGCCAAGCTTCAAAAACTTAACTTCTTCAACAGCCTGCTAGTCCGTCGCCGAGCCGCCTTCGGGCGCCAGCGCAGGCGTGTAATCGGGTGGCACCTGGAAGAGCTCCGCGTGTTGCGGACCGTAACTCACGGAGCGCGCCTGCATGATGGTCTGGCCATCGATGACAAGGCGCAACAATACGCCGTCGGGCGTGAGGCAAACCGCGTGGACGACGATATCTTCACCGGTCCACGACCAATCGGTGCAATGCAGGCCCGCCACGACGACGACGTCGCCGCGCTTGAGCGCAGCCCCCGCCTCCGGCGCCGGCGGCCGCCGCGCTTCGCCATTAAGCTTGCGATAGGTTCGGCTGGCCGGCACCAGCAAAGTGATTTCATGCGTGCCGCGGTCGAAAATCGTGGTCGCTTTATCGGGACCGTCGACGCGCTCCAAATGCTCAGCGGCGAGCCAGCGCACCCGCTGACGAATCTTCGGCTGCTGCGGCCGGGTCACGTCGTAGGTGATATCCACGTCGCGCGTGGGCAAAAGCTGCGGCGTTTCATCGGCCCAGCTCGGCCATCCGGTAAGCAGCAGCCCAACCGCGACCGCAACCGATAACACACGGCATGAATTGCTCATGGGCAGCGCCTTTCGTCGTTCGACAAATCGCTCTTCGCGCGGGATGCGGCCGAGCCACAAAAATCCGCCCGCTAGGCCGGTTCCGCCCCCAATACCCATTACAATATTGTAACGTAATATCTGCAAAGATCGCGGTAAGACTGGGGCGGCGGCGCCGATTACACGATGCCCGGGTTCGTATAAAATTCAGCCCGGCGACGACGCGGGGATTACGACGGTCGCCATTTTTGGCTGGAGATCAGCGACGTGTGGATTGTCCGAATCGCCCTGCGGCGGCCCTACACGTTTGTCGTATTTGCGTTCCTGATTGCGATTTTCGGCACGCTCGCCGGGCTGCGCGCGCCGATCGATATTTTTCCCAACATTAATATTCCGGTCGTCAGCGTCGTGTGGTCGTACAATGGGCTTTTGCCCAACGACATGTCCGGGCGCGTCATCTATTACTACGAGCGCACGATCACCTCCCAGGTTGGCGATATCGAACATCTCGAGTCGCAGTCGTTGAACGGCTACGGGGTGGTCAAGATCTTCTTTCAAAAAGGCGTCAACGTCGCCGCCGCCGTGGCGCAGGTGACCGCAGCCTCGCAGACCGTGCTCAAGTGGCTGCCGCCCGGCATCAACCCGCCCTACGTGCTGAGCTACAACGCCTCAAGCGTGCCGATCCTGCAACTCGCCCTCTCCAGCAAGGCGCTGCGCCAGGCGAAATTGTTCGATCTCGGACAAAATTTCATCCGGCCGCAGCTCGCCACGGTCGCCGGCGCAGCGATCCCCTCGCCTTACGGCGGCAAGATTCTGCAAGTCCAGGTCGATCTCGATCAGCAGGCCATGCAGGCCCACAACGTGTCGGCCGATGATGTCGTCAACACCATCACCGCGCAGAATCTTGTGCTGCCGGCGGGCGACCAGAAGCTCGGCAAGTTCGATTGGAACGTCGCGCTGAACGCCAGCCCGACGGTGCTGGACAAAATCAACGACCTGCCGGTCAAGAAGATCAACGGCACGATTATCTATATGCGCGACGTCGCGTTCGTTCATCCGGGCTCGCCGCCGCAGACCAATCTGGTGCGCGTCAACGGCTCGCGCGCGGTGCTGATGACCATTCTGAAGGCTGGCACAACCTCGACGCTCGCCATTATCGACGGCGTCAAATCGCTGCTGCCGCGGGTCGAGGAGGGCCTGCCGTCGAGCCTTAATCTGCACGCCGTCGGCGATCAGTCGGTTTTCGTCAAAGCCGCGGTTGTTGGCGTCGTGCGCGAAGCGGTGCTCGCGGCCGCGCTGGTCGGCGTCATGATCCTGGTCTTCCTCGGCAGCTGGCGTTCGACGGTCATCATCCTGGTCGAGATACCGCTCGCGATCCTGTTTTCACTAACGCTGTTGTCGTGGCTCGGCGAGACCGTCAACGTTATGACGCTCGGCGGATTGGCGCTTGCCGTCGGCATTCTGGTCGACGACGGAACCGTGACCATCGAGAATATCAACTACCATCTCGAGATGGGCAAACCGGTCGAAACGGCGATCATGGACGGCGCTCAGCAGATCGTCATTCCCGCCTTTGTGACGTTGCTTTGTCTGTGTATCGTTTTCGTGCCGATGTTCCAGCTCGGCGGCGTCGCGGGCTACCTGTTCCGGCCAATGGCCGAAGCCGTGGTTTTTGCGCTGATCGGCTCCTTCCTGCTGTCGCGCACGCTGGTCCCGACCATGGCCCATTATTTGTTGCACAGTCACGACGCCGGGCACGGAACTTTGCAGCGGCGGCCGACGCGAAATCCGCTCAAGCTCTTTCAGCCTGCGTTCGAAGACCGCTTCACCCGGGTCCGTGAGGGTTATCGATCGTTGCTGCAACTGGCGCTCAACGCACCGAAAACTTTCATCGCCGGTTTCCTGGCATGCGTGTTGGTGTCGTTCGCGCTCTGGCCTTTCCTGGGCGAGAATTTCTTCCCGACAGTGGACTCCGGGCAAATCCTGATGCACGTCCGCGCCCAGCCCGGCACCCGCATCGAAGAGACGGCGCGTCTGTTCGACCTCGTCGAGCAAGTGGTGCGCGGAACGATTCCGCCCAGTCAGGTCGCCAACATCGTCGACAATATCGGCCTGCCGTTTTCCGGCATCAACATGGCTTACCAGAACACCGGCACCATCGGCCCCGAGGATGGCGACGCGCTGATTACACTCAACGAGAACCACGCTCCTACCGAGCGCTATATCAAGGACCTGCGCACGGTATTGCCGCAGCGATTCCCCGGCGTGACGTTCTCGTTCCTGCCGGCCGACATCGTCTCGCAGATTCTCAATTTCGGTCTGCCGGCGCCGATCGACGTGCAGGTGATCGGCAACAACCAGGCCGCCAACTACGCCTACGCTACGACCCTTCTCAAGGGCATACGCTCGGTCCCCGGCGTTGCTGACGCGCGCATTCAGCAGATCTTCAATTATCCGCAGCTCAACGTGAACGTGGACCGGACGCTGGCCAGCGAAGTCGGGCTCACCCAACGCGACATCGCCAACAGCCTCTTGGTCACGCTGTCGGGCAGTGCGCAGGTTCACCCGAATTTCTGGCTTAACCCCGAGAACGGTGTCTCCTACCCGATCGTCGCGCAGATGCCGCAATACCGCATCGACACGATGTCGGACTTGGTCAACGTGCCGATAACCTCGGCGGGAACGACAGCCCCTCAATATTTGGGCGGCCTCGCCAAGATCACGCCGGGGCCAAGCCCCGGCGTCGTTTCGCATTATAATGTGCAGCCGGTCATCGACATCTACAGTGCGGCCCAGGACCGCGACCTCGGCGCCGTCGCCCGCGACATCGACGGTATTCTCAAAGCGAACCGCAAGGGCCTGCCGCGCGGCTCTTACGTCGTGTTACGCGGGCAGGTTCGCACCATGAACAGCGCCTACCGGGAACTCTATTTCGGGCTCGCCGGCGCCATCGTGCTCATCTACCTGGTGATCGTGGTCAACTTCCAATCCTGGCTCGATCCCTTCATCATCATTACCGCCCTGCCTGCCGCGCTCGCCGGCATCGTCTGGATGCTATTCATCACCGGAACGACGCTGTCGGTCCCCGCGCTGACCGGTGCTATCATGTGCATGGGCATCGCGACGGCGAATTCGATTTTGCTCGTGAGTTTCGCACGCGAAGGAATGGCGGAGGGGCTGGATGCTCGGGCGGCGGCAATTGAGGCAGGCTTCACTCGCTTTCGGCCGGTGCTGATGACTGCTCTGGCAATGGTTATCGGCATGATGCCAATGGCGTTCGCGCTCGGCGAAGGCGGCGAGCAGAACGCGCCGCTCGGTCGCGCGGTTATCGGCGGGCTGTTGGTCGCGACGCTGGCAACCTTGTTCTTCGTTCCGGCGGTATTCAGCCTGCTGCATCGCGATCACGGCGCGCCGGAAGCGCCCGGCGCAACGCATCCCGAACCGGCAGCCTGAGCAAAACGACCATGGCGGAAGATCACAAACCCCAACACGCAATGCCGCCGCCGCGCAACCTGCGACGGATCGGGATCATTGCGGCCGCAGCCGCGATCTTGATTGCGGCGTTCGGAATTCTGCGACGGCACAGCCACGAAGTCGAGGTCGCGCAGTGGACCAAGCAGCAGGCGGTTCCGATCGTCGCGCTGGTCACACCGGAGACCGGCGCCGCGGTGCACCATCTGGTGCTGCCCGGCACCGTGCAAGCCTGGTATGAGGCACCGATCTATGCCCGCGTTCCCGGCTACCTGAAGAATTGGAATTTCGATTACGGCGCGCATGTAAAGAAGGGCGACGTGCTGGGCGAGATCGAAACCCCCGACCTCGATGCCCAATCGGCCGCGGCCCAAGCCAAACTCAATGCGGGACGCGCGGTGGTCAAGGTCCGCGAAGCCGAGCAGCAATTCGCCGAATCGACCTTTCAGCGCTGGCGCGACTCGCCCAAGGGCGTGGTGTCGGTCCAGGAGCAGGAAAGCAAGCAGGCCGACTACTCCAGCGCCGCCGCCCGCTTGAATTCGGCATCCGCCGAAGTCGCCGCCGAGCAAGGCGAGGTCGATCGCTTGCAGGCGCTCGAAAACTTCAAGAACATCGTCGCGCCGTTCGATGGCGTCGTGACCGCCCGTGAAACCGACATCGGCGCGCTCATCAACGCCGGCAGTGGCACTGGCAGTGGCAACGGACGCGAACTGTTCCGCGTGGCCGATATTCACAAGATGCGGATTTACGTACAGGTGCCGCAGCAATTATCGGCCGGTATCGAAACCGGGCTGGCCGCCGAGCTGCACTTGCCGCAGTATCCGGACAAGACCTTTGAGGCCGCGGTAGCGACTACCTCGAGCTCCATCAACGTCAGCGCGCGCACCTTGTTGGTGGAACTACACGCCGACAATCCGAACGGCCAACTGCAACCGGGCGCCTATGCGCGGGTCGAATTCGAGTTGCCCGGCAATCCCAACGTGGTACGCGTGCCGACCAGCGCGCTGATTTTCCGACAGCGTGGGATGGAAGTCGCCATCGTCGGCCCGGACAACAAGATCGTACTCAAGCCGATCACGCTCGGGCGCAATCTCGGAACCGAGGTCGAAGTCGTCAAGGGACTGACCATTGCCGACAAGATCGTCAACAGCCCGCCGGACTCGCTGGCTAACGGCGACCTCGTACGCGTCGCCGGCAAGCAATCGAACGCTGTCGGTCAAATCAGCGGCGAGGATGTTGCCGCGCGGGAGCAGCGCTGAGGGTGTGCGATGGCACTGAAGGATTTGCTGGTCTACGTCGATCAGACGGAGAACTCGCTCACTCGGCTGCGGCTGGCTGGCGAGCTCGCCCTCCGCCACGACAGCTACCTGACGGCTCTCTACGTCCGCGAATGGAATCGAGACCAGTTGAATTTACGCAAGGCCGCCGAGATCGGTCTGGTGTCGGCTGGCGGCCTGCACAATCTTGACCATCAGGTTGTAGCAACGATCGAGGCCGCCGCGGATCGACAACGAGCAATCCTCGCCGAACTAACCCGCGAGCGCGGCTTGCGCGCCGAACTGGTTGCGGTCGACGGCGTGGCGGCGGTGGTAGTGCCGCAATATGCCCGCTACGCCGACCTCTGTATTCTCGGTCGCGACGAGGTCGAGGGCCCCGCCTCCATAAATTACACGTTTTCGGAGCAATTACTGTTCGTCAGCGGCCGCCCGGTCCTGTTCGTACCACCCGATGGATCGTTCGCCGCGCTCGGCCGTCACATTGCGGTTGCCTGGAATTCGAGCCGGCCCGCGGCGCGTGCGCTCAACGATGCGCTGCCGTTGATCGAGCGCGCCGAGCGTACGACGATCATCATGATCAATCCGTCGGGCTTTATCGAGGGCCACCCCGGTCCGCCGGGCGAACAGATTGTCGAGCACCTCAAGCGGCATGGCGCAGACGTCAGCTCGGTGCGCCTGGACGGCGTCCCGCGCGATGAAATCGCCGACAGGCTGCAAGACGAGGCGCAGGCGCGTGGCGCCGATCTCATTGTCGCAGGCGCGTTCGGCCATCCACGGCTATGGGAGAAGATGCTGGGCGGCGTGACGCACGACCTCATGGCGCGGATGCGACTGCCGGTGTTCATGTCACACTAGCAGGCTGTTGAAGAAATAGCTCGTCTGTCAGGTTGGCTCGTGATTCAATCTCCTTTTTTGGGAGGCTGATTTGCGCGGGACTGACGAGAGAACGGGATCGCTGTTCAGCTACGTGGATCTCGAGGCCCGGGTGCG
>DATKRE010000179.1:0-4491 GCA_035532335.1 Xanthobacteraceae bacterium
GCAGACCGCCGGCCGCGGCCGCCAGGGCCGGCACTGGGTATCGGAGCCCGGCAATCTCTATGCGTCGCTGGTGCTGCGGCCCGACGCGCATGTCGCGCGCGCGGCGCAGCTCGGATTTGCCGCGTCGCTCGCGGTCGCCGATGCCATCCGCGGCTTTGCACCCAAGGTTCCGGTCACGCTCAAATGGCCGAACGACGTGCTCGTGGGCGGGCGCAAGGTTGCTGGCATCCTGCTCGAAAGCGAGGGCGATACGGTTGGCCGGGTTCGCTTCGTCGTGATCGGCATCGGCGTGAATCTCGCTTCGCATCCGGCCGACAGCGAATTTCCTGCCACCTCGCTCGCGGCAACGGGCGCGGCCGCGGTGACGCCGGAGGCATTTCTCGCCGCGCTCGCATCGGCACTCCTGCTTTGGTATGAGCGGTGGCGCGGCGACGGCTTTGCCGCTCTGCGGCAGGCGTGGCTCGCGCGCGCCGCCGGCATCGGCCAGGCGCTGCGCGCGCGGCTGCCCGACGAAACGGTCGAAGGCCGCTTCGCCGGTCTCGACGACGACGGCTTGCTGCTGCTCGATCTGCCGCAGGGACGGCGCCGCATCGCCGCCGGTGACGTGTTTCCGGTGGTTGCCGAGGGCTAGACGATGAGTATTTTGTAATCCAGCGCTTTGATTATCTTGCGGAGTTCAAGAGCTACGCGGAGGGACTCAAGGAATCCGGTTTTGCATTTTCGGGTTCTGGTTGCCTCTTTCTTCGCTGTCTCTGACGGGTGACTAGAAGGGTTTCGATGCTCTCGAAGGAAGCTCCTCGCGGCACCTAACACGGCGCGATAATTATGGAAAGCGCCGGCTGCCCAAAGGTCGTCGATAATAAGCGCCGCATCCTTTGCAGAAGTACCCGCAGCAACAACGCCGGCCGCTTCCGCCTGTTTAGCGATGCAATCGATAAGCGCTTCTATGATTTGACTCGCCGCCTGCAGTCCTTGGCCGACGTTCGTTTCGTACGTTGTGTGAGCGGTACGAAACTTGACCTTCAACTTTGGCGTCAATTCCGTGAGAGCCGAATCAAGTTTTTCACGAGAAATATGCTGAGCAAGAGGTTCAGCACGTGTTTGGATGGTAGAATGGCCGGCATCGTCGACGGTGATAATCCCAATACCGCGCTCTCGAAGCAAATTTACCCGCGCTTGCCCAGGGTCTTTCTGAAAAATATCCAGCGCGCATGCTTGGTATACTGCGATCGGGAAATCATAATGCTCAATGTCGTGGGCGGCACCCCTTAGGCTGTCTGGGAACAAACGATCGCCGACCTCAACCGCGATCATTAAGACGCGGCTCGGCTTCATATAGAAGGTTGGTTGCCATCCGATCTTGGGTGAGATCGGGATCTCAATACCGACGCCATTCCGACCCCATTCTCGTTTGCACAACGCGAGACTTTCGTCTGCGACGAGCCTTAGCCTTTCGCTGAAAGTGTCGAAGGGCATATCAGGGCTTCAAAAAGCGTTCGATTAAACGGTGCAGCCGCGACAGACTTTTTCTGAGTTGGTCGCTAATCTTGGTTGTCGAGCTGTCGTTGAGGGACTGTTCCAGAAAATCAAAGATTGAGTCGGCTGAAAGAATGACCTTTCTCTCGTCAAACTTCATTTCAAACTGCTGGGCGAAAACTTGTTCGATGCCGATTTTGCTGTGTGGGTCAAATATGCTTTGTAGAGCTTCACGAGCTTTTGTTTCTCGTACGCCAAGCCTTTTTACGGACGTGGCAATTTTTGATAACATCCGGAAATCCGTGATGTTGCCAATCGTCTCGTTCCGAAATTTCGTGATTAGCGCGTCTCGCGCCGAGTTGAGAGTGTTGAGTGCGCTCGGAACGCGGTGCTGAACCGTCTTCAGAGCGCGTTCCATCTCAATAAAAAAATCCTCCGACAGCTTTTGAAATTGCTTCGGAAGCGCCAACTCCTCTTCCAAGATTTCTCGATATTTTTTTGGCAGATCTAACAGAAATCGACAGCGGCGGATTTGCCCGCGCGTCAGGCCGGTTAGCTCGCTGAGTTCTGCTTCTGTAGGCTCTCGGCCAGAATTTTCTTTTTGGAATAGTTCAATTACGTCCGGAAGCTTATGAGCGATCGTCAGATAATCCCATTGCTCACGCAATGCGTGAATGTTGAACATGAGCAGTATGTTTTTAAGTCGCGATGGCTTGCCGCGGACCAAAGCGGGCATGCTTTTTAGATTTAGCTTGCGCGCACACCTCCAGCGGCGCTCGCCGTCAATTAGGACAAAATGAGATCCTTCAGAGTAAACCGTGATCGGTACTTGAATGCCGTATCGACGAATAGAAGCCGTGAGCGTGTCCATCTCCTCATCTCGGAAGAAAATCCGAGGGTTATCCGGATTGCGCTCAATCTTGGATGGTGCGATCTCTTTTAGGACATCACTCATGGCATTCCTCACGCAGAGCGCGCTAAGTAGATCAACTCGGTGGTAGTAGCGTGCGCGGCACCTTTTGATGCCCCGAAAGTCGAGTGCGTGTGAGCAACCGATTCACAAATCTCGACATGCTTGAAGCTCTTCCGAAGCATAGAATGTATGCTGATGCCCGCGCGGCAAACCAACCCGTTTGTCGGATAGCTCAAAACGAGGTCAGCACCGGTTCGGGACGCAGAAGCGATCAGCTTCTGAAATGCGGTCGGAGCTTGCGATTTGAGTGAGAACGGCGTTTGGAATCGGTCTGGGCGGTAAAGGCCAGCGCCCGTTACGTTCGGGTAATCGTACAAGCAAAGGGTTTCGAGCAGGTGGTAAAACCTTGAGTATTGGTCGTCCGTGTACGGCGGGTCGGCGTAAATTACGCCAATGTCGCTTCGTGCGAGCCTCCCAATCAATGCGACGCAATCCTGATTGAAAACTTTGTTTTGCTTTCTCCACTGTGGAGTGCCGACCGGAGACATTAACGCCATAGAGGACAGCCATTCTGCCCACACTGATCGTCGGCGTAGAGCGAGATAGCGACGATAATTGTTTGCTTTTGGTTTCAGAAATTGCGCGAAATGGCCGGGAGAATTCGCAATCTTCAATAGGGCACGCCCTAGGGCAACCACGCACCATCTGTATTCGTCGGAACTACTGGCTTCGTCTTTTCTCGCCTTTCGAATTGCGGCGACAATCGAATCTAACTCGATTGCTTGTCTGATCCCCAAAAAGGTTCCCGAGTAGGTTCGCGTGAATAGGTGCGGCGAGCGTAGCCGACACTTGACGATCTCTTTTGCGAGAGCATGTCGCAATGTCGCGGTCTTCGCTTTGAAGCACGAGAACGACGTGGCCTCGAGCAAATCTGATTCAGCGGCAAGTGAGCTTGGGAAGAGTTGCGTTAAGCGTTCACGCTGCGCACGAAAGGTGGCAAAATGAATATCAGCACATGCGACCGGCGAGAGTGGAAGATCGCGGGACTTAAACAAGGACCTCGCGACTTGCGCGGCAAATATCTGAACGTCGTTGTTCCAGATCTGACGCCGCTCGCCGACGGCGTCGCCAACCGCGCACATTCCGGAGAATGCGTCGAGCAGCACCCCCGATTGAGCCTGGCCGATGACTTCGCTGACGGTCGACGCTAGGGCACGTTTTGTGCCCATGTACGTTATACTTACTCCCCCCATAATCGCTTTATAGATTAATCTCCAACGTGTGTGTAGTCGCCTAATACCCACATCCTGTTTTTGAGACATCGCGCGCTGGGCGCGGTCATCGCGTACCGAGGAATTTTTATGCTGCTCGCCATCAACGCCAACAACACCAATACGGTGTTCGCCGTGTGGGACGGCGCCAAGCTCAAAGGCACTTGGCGCATCGCGACCAATCCGCACCGGACATCCGACGAATACGTCGTCTGGCTCGACCATCTGCTGGCGCTGGAGAAGCTGTCACGCGCGCGGCTCGACCGCGCCATCATCGCCAGCGTCGTGCCCGAGGCGAATTTCAACCTGCGCCTGCTCTGCCGGCAATACTGCCGGACCGAGCCGCTGGTCGTGGGCGAGCCGGGCGTCGCGCTTGGCACCAAGGCGCTGGTCGATCGCGCGGAGGAGGTCGGCGCCGACCGGCTGGTCAACACGGTGGCCGCGCACGACCGCTACCGGGGGCCGCTGATCGTCGTTGATTTCGGCACCGCCACGACGTTTGACGTGGTGGACGGTGACGGCAATTACCGCGGCGGCGTGATCGCGCCCGGTGTCAACCTGTCGCTCCAGGCGCTGCACGAGGCGGCGGCGAAGCTGCCGATGGTGCCCATCCGGCGCAGCGAGAAGGTGATCGGCACCAGCACGGTCGCCTGCATGCAGTCCGGCATCTATTGGGGCTATGTCGCGCTCATCGAAGGCCTGGTCGCGCGCATTCGCACGGAGTTCGGCCGCAAGATGCGCACCGTGGCCACCGGCGGCCTGGCGCCGCTGTTCGACGGCGCGACGCCGGCGATCGAGCGCGTCGATCCGCATCTGACGCTGTGGGGCCTT
>DATKRE010000180.1:0-5528 GCA_035532335.1 Xanthobacteraceae bacterium
TGCGCACATTGCGCGACCCGCGGTTTCTGATGTTTGTCGGTGTCTGGTTCGGGTTGAACGCCTTGTTCGGTCTTGGCTCGATTCCGATCGGCGGCGAGCAGGGACAGGAGATCGCCTGGCAGGCGCATATCGGCGGCTTTATCGCCGGCTTCTTTCTGTTCAGCGCCTTTGATCCGGTCGGCGGCCAAAGGAAATTCGACGCCGGGCCGAACGGCTAGACCATGATCCGGAAAAGTGGCTGCCGGTTTTCCGAAAAGATCATGCGACAACGAAGAATCTGGACCATGATCCGATTCAACTTGATCGGATCAGGGTCTAGTGGAGCGGATTTGACATTCGCTACCCGCCTAGCGGCAAACTCGTGAAGCGAATGTCAAATGCAAAGCTCCACTAAGCCTTTATATTTGCTAGTAGCCTTTTAATTCTAACATTCGCACGAGAGTACGCCGAACACGGATGCGAATGTTAGAATTGGACCACTAGCGAGGCCGCAATATCCGACCAACGTATCATGCCGCCGCCGCATTTCGGCGTTATACTGTTTTGTGAGTCAGCGCCGGTTTTTTGGGCGACCCAAGCGAGACTCGATGCTGCACCGCAATGCGGGCAGGCAGGCGAGGACGGGCCAGGGCGTAGACTAGCGGCCCGCCGATTGATTTGTTCGCCGACCAAACTCGACGCCGACTGAAACATTGTCTTCGCGTTCGTCAACGGCCCGTCGAAAACGGGCCGCCAGCGACGTGAAGCGAGGGAGGCTACGATGAATGTCAGCATGATTCTGGCCGGCAAGGGCAGCGACATCGTGACCATCGAACCAAACGCCAGCCTGACCGAAGCGGTGCATTTACTTGCCGACAAGAATATCGGCGCGGCGCTTATCCTTGGCGCCGATCGTCGCATCGCCGGCATTATCTCCGAACGCGACATTGTACGCGCTCTCGCCGAACGCGGCGCTGTCGCGCTCGATGAACCGGTGAGCCGGACGATGACGCGCAAGGTGGAGGCCTGCACCGAGGCTGAAAGTGTCGCCAACATCATGGAGCGGATGACCGCTGGCAAGTTTCGCCACATGCCGGTGGTCGACCAGGGCCGCCTGGTCGGCATCGTCTCCATCGGCGATATCGTCAAACATCGCGTGCAGGAGATGGAGAGCGACTCGGTGGCGATGCGCGACTACATTTTGACGGCTTGACCGATTTTGCCGGGGCGTGGCTTTATCATGCCCGCGTTTGTTAGCGGGCGGAGGCGTCATGCAGGCATCCGGGATACTTCTCGCCGCGGCGGCGATCATGGCCGCCGCGACAGGTGCATCGGCGCAGACCTCGACCGTCACCAATTGCATGATGGTGTGCAACGCGCAGGCGGCAAGCTGTCAAACTAGCTGCCTGGTGCCGGGCACCCCGCCGCTTGCCTCGGCGACCACCACCAGCAACGCGACGGCGAACACGACGTGTCTGCTGAATTGCAGCACGAGCCAGGTCACGTGTCAGACGAGCTGTGCCCGCCAATCGCCTTCACAATAACGATTTTTTGGCGTCGGACGTGTCGTCCGATCCGGCTCAGGCAAGCGCTAAAATGGTATCGAGGATCGGATCGAGCGCCGATTCCGCCGCGGCTTTGCCAGCCGCGATCGCGTCGGCGGCGCGATGGAATTCGAGCCAACCGATGTGTCCGATATGCGGCGTGATTTGTACGTCCGGCGGGTCGCCGGCAAGCCGCATCCGAGTCAGGCGGTCTTGCATGATGTTGAACGCTTCGATCATCACGGTCGAAAAGCCCGGCCTGTTATCGGTCGGGAAAATCTGCCGTCGCAGCAGGCGCTCGACGCCAAACATGCCGCGCAGCCCGCTGAACGCCTTGCGCGGCGTTCCGGGCGGCGGAGCATCGGGCGGTTCGTCAGTTTGATCCGATCCGTGGCTGGCGATGGTGGCGCCGCGGGCGAAACGATCGGCGTCGAGATTGACTGCGATGACGACGCGCGCGCCGAAAGCACGCGCCGCGGAAACCGGCACCGGATTGACCAGCGCGCCGTCCATCAGCCAGCGGCCGCCAAGCCGCACCGGTGGAAAGATTCCCGGCAGCGCATAGGAAGCGCGCATTGCCAACGCCAGCGAGCCGTGCGTCAGCCAGATTTCGTGGCCGGTGCCGACTTCTGTCGCGATTGCCGCGAAGCGGACCGGCAGCTCTTCAATGGTCACGTTGCCCACGGCTTCGGTTAGCCGCCGCGTGAGCCGGCCGCCGCCAATCAGGCCCGAGCTGCCGATGCGCAGATCGAGATAGCTGATAATGCGGCGCATTGTCAGCGACCGCGCCCAGCTTTCAAGATCATCGAGCTGGTTGTAAGCATAGCAGCCGCCGACCAGGGCGCCGATCGACGTGCCGACGATGATGTCGGGAACGATATTGCGCGCCAGGAGCGCCCGAATGACGCCCATATGGGCAAAGCCGCGCGCAGCGCCGCTGCCGAGAACCAGTCCAACCAGAGGTCGTCCGCCTCGGCCGGAAACGGGTTTCGGTCCTACGTCCGCAATTGTCACGCTGGCCTCGACTTTGCCGCGGCGCAAAAAAGGAATTCCACCGTGCATGATCAACCACACTGTAAGCGCTAACAAGCCGTTAGACCTAATATAGTGAAGGCCTGAGAGGGGCTGCCGGTTCCGATGTGGCCCGTCACGGCATGATTTTGCCGTGATTGAGACGGAGAAAAAATCGCATGCGACGGCAGGGGTGGCGGGGGATCTGGACGTGCGCGGCCATTGCGGCGCCATTGTTCATTGTTGCGGCGCCCGCCGAGAGTTCTGCGCAGGTGCGCGGCCTGGCCGGGCCGGAAGCGGGCGGTCCGATGCTGCTTGCACCGGGCGGGACGCTTGCGCCGACGCTGCCGCCGGCTACGCAACCGCTTGCGCAAGCCATCCCCGCGGTACCGTCGGGAAGCGTGGTGCTCGCCGTCTCCGCCCGCTACGGACGCGACTCGCCGCCGATCACCGGCGGTCTTATTTGGCGTGTTTATGCCGCCAAGCCCGATTCAACCGGCGTCTTTCACCTGATCAAGGAGGACAAGACGGCCGCGCCGACATTCGTGCTGCCGCCCGGCAATTATGTCGTTCATGCCAGTCTCGGCCTTGCCAGCGCCGCCAAGCCGGTGCAATTGCGCAACGAGGCGGTGCGCGAAGTCTTTGAGATTCCCGCCGGCGCAATCCGGCTGGAAGGCCGCGTCGGCGATGTGCGCATCCCCACCGGGCAAATCTCGTTCGATATTTATACCGGCAGCCAGTTCGACACCAACGAGCGGCGGCCGATCGCCCAGAGCGTCCTGACCGGCGACGTGGTGCTGCTGCCCGAGGGCACGTATTACATCGTGTCGAATTACGGCGACGGCAATTCGGTCGTCCGCTCGGACGTGCGGGTGCAGACGGCGAAGCTGACCGACATCGTGGTGACCCATCGCGCCGCGCTCATCACGCTCAAGCTCGTCAACGACCACGGCGGCGAAGCGCTCGCTAACACGCAATGGACCGTGCTCACGCCCGGCGGCGACGTGATCAAGGAATCGATCGGTGCGTTTCCGCGGGTGGTGCTGGCCGAGGGCGAGTATCGCGTCATCGCCCGCAATGAAGGCAAAACCTACCAGCGCGACTTCAAGGTGGTCACCGGCGTCGATGTCGAGATCGAAGTGCTTGCGCGCTAGGGGAGCGGATTGACATTCGCTACTCGCCTGGCGGCAAACTCGTAAAGCGAATGTCAAATCCAAAGCCGGTCCTTTTAATTCCAACATTCGCATGAGAGTGCGCCGGACACGGATGCGAATGTTAGAATTGGACCACTAGACCCTACGCCGCTTGCTTCAACCGCCGCAGGTCGGGCGGCACCGCTTCCTGAGCGAGAGCTGCCAGCGCCGCATCGAGCGGCATGATCTGCTGGCCGTCGCTGCCGAGGCGGCGGATCGAAACCGTGCGTTCGGCGGCTTCCTTCTTGCCGACCACCAGCAGCACCGGCACTTTCGCCAGCGAGTGCTCGCGCACTTTGTAATTGATCTTCTCGTTGCGCAGATCGCCTTCGACGCGCAGGCCGAGGCGATGCGCGGCAGCGATCACCGCGCGGGCAAAATCGTCGGCATCCGAGGTGATGGTGGCGACCACCGTCTGCAACGGTGACAGCCACAGCGGCAGGTGACCGGCATAATGTTCGATCATGATGCCGGTGAAGCGTTCGAGCGAACCAAACATCGCGCGGTGCAGCATCACCGGTGTGACCTTGTTCGAATGTTCATCGATGTAAAAGGCGCCCAGCCGGCCCGGCATATTGAGATCGACCTGCACGGTGCCGCACTGCCAATCGCGGCCGATGGCGTCGCGCAGCACATATTCGAGCTTCGGTCCGTAAAAGGCGCCTTCGCCCTTGTTGAGCGTCCACGGTCGGCCCGAGGCTTCCAGCGCTTGCATCAACGCCGCTTCCGCCTTGTCCCATACCGAGTCCTCGCCGATGCGCTTCTCCGGCCGGTCGGAAAATTTGATGCGCACGTCGTCGAAGCCGAAATCGGCATAGATCGACAGGATCAGGTCATTGACCGCCAGCACCGCCTGGGCGATCTGCTCCTCGGTCACGAAAACATGGGCGTCGTCCTGGGTGAAGGCGCGCACGCGCATCAAACCGTGCAGCGCGCCGGACGGCTCGAAGCGGTGCACCTTGCCGAATTCGGCGATCTTGAACGGCAACTCGCGATACGATTTGAGGCCGTGCTTGAAAATCTGGATGTGGCCGGGGCAGTTCATCGGCTTGATCACGTAGTTGCGCTCGTCTTCTTTGCGCGGCTCGACCATGAACATGCCGTCGCGGAATGTCGCCATGTGGCCGGAAGCGACCCACAACGATGAGTCGATCAGCTGCGGCGCGTTGACCTCGAGATAGCCGGCCTCGCTCTGGCGGCGGCGGATGTAGTTTTCGAGCGTCTGGAATAACGTCCAGCCTTTCGGGTGCCAGAACACCGAGCCGGGTGCTTCTTCCTGGAAATGAAACAGATCCATTTCCCGGCCGAGCCGGCGATGGTCGCGCTTTTCGGCTTCCTCGATCTGTTTGAGATAGGCGTCGAGCTCTTCCTGCTTGGCGAATGCGGTGCCGTAGATGCGGGAGAGCATTTCGCGGCTTGAATCGCCGCGCCAGTAAGCACCGGCGACTTTCATCAGCTTGAACGCATTGCCGATCTTACCGGTCGAGGTCATGTGCGGGCCGCGGCAGAGATCGAACCAGTCGCCCTGTTTGTAGATCTTGATTTGCTGATCTTCCGCGATGGCGTCGATCAATTCGACCTTGAAGGCCTCGCCTTTGTCGCGGAAAACCTTCTTTGCCTGATCGCGCGACCAGGCTTCCTTGGTAAAGGGTTTGTCGCGCGCGATGATCTCGCGCATGTTCTTTTCGATCGCCGCGAAATCTTCCGGCGTGAACGGCTGATTGCGAAAGAAATCGTAATAGAAGCCGTTGTCGATTGTCGGCCCGATGGTCACCTGGGTGCCGGGCCACAACGTCTGCAC
>DATKRE010000181.1:0-20291 GCA_035532335.1 Xanthobacteraceae bacterium
TTGGTGCCGAGCATCTTGATCGCGACCTGCGAGGCGACCGGCCCGACCGCGATGGTCTGTTTCGCGCCTTCGAGCGTTGTCGCGTCGACGTAGGCGCCGAGCGTTTGGGGCATGCCTTGCCAGATCAGGATCAGCGAAAACGGTACGCAGATCGGAATGAGGAGGTAGAGCGTGCAACGGGTGATATCGACCCAGAAATTACCGACGCCGCGCGCGGAGTGCCGCGCGAAACCGCGGATGAGCGCAACTGAAAGTACGATTCCGGTCGCCGCCGAGAGATAATTCTGGTGCGTCAGACCGAGCATCTGCACGAGGTAGGACATCGTGCTTTCGCCGCCGTAGTTCTGCCAGTTGGTGTTGGTGATAAGCTGACCGCCGTATTGAAGGAGAGGTCGGGCGCAACCGCGCTCTGCCCGACGGGATTGAACGGCAACCATTGTTGCCATCGCATCAGCGCGTAAAGAACGAGAAAGCCGCCGACATGAAACATGAGCATGCCGACGGTATAGGTTGCCGCGTGTTGTTCGCCTTGCTCATTGACTCTTGCAACCTTGTAAATTGCGATCTCGATCGGGCGCAGGACTGCCGACAGGAATGTGCGCTCGCCGGCAAACACACGGGTCATGTAACTGCCGAGGACCGGCGTCAGGACGACAATAATCGCGCAATAGATCAGAATTTGTATCCAGCCGATCACGGTCATCAGCGCCGATTCCTTGCGGGTCGAATCTCAGAAATTCTCGGGCTTGAGCAACGCGTAGGTCAGGTAGACGAGCAGCGCGAAGCTAACGATGCCGGCGAGCGAATAATCGAAGATCACGATGGCCCCCTAAAGTAGATCGCAGGCGTAGACGTAGACGATCGACAAAGCGAACAACGCGAATGCGATCGCCAGCATGACGATGTCCATCATGACAATGCTCCGGGCCAGGACATGTGCGGGCGACACGCAAGCCGATCGGGCGAAGAGTCCCGCCCGCGCGACAATTAGCTGTCACGGCTCGCATAGGAATTCGAGAGGGAGCGTTGAGCGCTGGCATATAAATTCCATAAATGCCGGCGTTCAAAATCATGCGGATAGACGCCCTTATGCCGGCTTTGTGACAACGCGCGCCGCCGCGTCTCGAATTCATATGCGATCGGGCGCACGTTATGCGCTATGACGATGACAAAGCCATCCGCGTTTAGCGGAACTAAGCGCTGCCAGACCGCCGCTTCGTTTCCACTGCGGCCGCATCCGCAAACCCTGAGCGAAACGATTCCGCTTTATTTCGTCGCCCGCAACAACAGTGGATTCTGGATAGCGCGCGAGGCGGCGGGCCGCATCGGCGGCACCTTTCTGTTCCGGGGCTCGGCCTTGCGCTTTGCCAAGAAGAGCAGCGCACCGGGTGGATGCGCGACAATGTTCTTGCCGCAGCGTCTCGAACTCGACGTTCCAAATCGCGGCTCGAAGATCGCAGCGTGGCTCAGCGCAATGGCCGACCGACTTGGCAATCTCATACCGGACCATCCACCGGCGATTCGAATTCGCCGTGCCAAGCATGTCGGCTAGTTGAACGGCCACAGGCCGCGCAGAAACCCTTCCTCTTTGTCTTTGTCCGATACTGGCGTGACGTCGCCGGTGCCGACGTCTAAATGCTTCTCGGGCAACGGCTGGACGCGGTTCCACCAGCCGCCGCCGAGCGCCTGATAAAGCGCAGCGGTATCGGTCAGGCGGGCGGCCCGCGCCTGCACCACCTGAATGACCGATTGCAGATAGGTCTGTTGCGCGGTCAGAAGGATCAGCACGTTGGCATTGCCGGTTTCCGTCTGCTGATGCGCGAGATCGAAGCTGATCCTGGCTGCGCGTTCGAAATTGCGCGCTGCTTTGAGCGCGTCGGCGTCGTTTTGCAGCGCGCGCAACGCGTCGGCGACATTCTGCACCGCACCGATCACGACGCCGCGATAGCTCCATGCCGTCGCGTTGTAATTGTCTTTGGCTTCCTGCAATTCGTGGAACAGCGCGCCGCCGTCGAGCACCGTTTGGGTGGCATTGCCGGCAACCGTCCAAAACAGATTCTGCGGCGCCAACAGGCCGGCGAGCGCGGTGTTCATGTAGCCGACATTGCCGCTGATGGTGAAGCTGGGCAGCATGTTTGCGGTGGCGACGCCGATCTGGGCGCTGGCCGTGTGCAACTGTTCTTGTGCCGCGCGGATGTCCGGCCGCTGCTCGATGAGCTGCGAGGGCAGGCTGACCGGAAGGTCGGTGGGCAATTGCACGTCGGTCAGCCTGAAGGTTTCATGCGGCCCCTCGCTCGGATAGGCGCCGGCAAGCGCTGAGAGCATGTCGCGGTTCTGTTGCAATGCCTTACGCAGCGGCGGCAGCGTTGCCGCGGCCTGCGCCAGCGACGCTTCCTGCAAGGCAACCGCGTTGCGATTGGCATAGCCAGTGTCGAGTTGCCGCTGCAGGACGTCGAGCATCTTGGTGTTGTTGGCGATGATCTGGTTGGTGGCATCGATCTGAGCGCGCAGCGACGCTTCATTGATCGCCGCGACCGCGATGTTCGAAACCAACGTCAAATAGGCGGCCTCGACCTGGAAGCGCTGCATGTTGGCTTGCGCCTGCAACGTTTCGACGGCGCGCCGATTGAGACCCCAGATGTCCAAGGTATACGACACCTGTAGCTGTGCGGTGTGCAGGGCGTAGATGGTGGCGCCCGTGGAGGGGATCGGCGTCAGCGCGGCGGAAGTCCGGTTATAGGTCGGGTTGGCATTGGCCTCGACCAGCGGGAAGAACTTACCCTCTTGCGCGTAGACCGCCTGGTTCGCCGCACGAAGCGACGCGATCGCCGATTGCAGGTTGGGATTGTTATTCAGCGCGCGCTCGATCAAGGCGTCGAGCGCGCGCGATTTGAACAGTCGCCACCATTCCCGCGAGACGTCGCGGCCTTGCGCAAAATGCTGCGACTGGCCGGTCGGCGCGTCGGTCGACGACGTGCCCGCCGTCAGCGGTTCCTTGGTATATCGCGCGGTGTCGGGAGGAGCCGGATGCACGAAGTCTGGGCCGACGGCGCAACTGGCCAACAGCAGGGCCGCGGCGATGACGCCGGCTCGTGCTTGCAACCCCCTGACCGACGGATCGTACATAAGCGACTGAGGTGAATGTGAACTTGAAAGTATACGGGTGACGTGCCCGACGAGCCGCCGCCGCCCCGGCCATTATTTACGAATTGCCGCAGGTTGGCTGTGCTCACCCTGCCACACTGTCGGCGATTTAACGCCGATATGCACTGGTATCTTTCACAGTCGTCGTCGGCATTTCGCGGCGATTTCGGAAAAATCCGGTGCCGGAAAGCGCCCGCTCTTCCCCGGCGGTTGATAGGGGTCGGCAAACAATAGCGAATTGGTATCGTCATGATAAACTTCGCGAGTCGCGCGGCGCAGTGTGATTAGTTCGAGTGCTTCCACTCTATCAATCCGAGATTTCTGCGATTGATCGGCTTCTGTGATTAGTGACAGTAGACGGCAGTGCCGCGTGGTGGGCATTTCGCGGCAATCCTGACCAATTCGGATGCGATCCAACCGATGTTTCCGCGTATAACGAACGCCCGGAGCGGGGCCGTTTTGGCCGCCGCGGCTATCGCCGCTGTGGTTGTCGGTTATGGCGCCTGGCGTTGGTCCCACAGCGCGCCGAAGCCCGACTTTGCCGCCTCCGCCGGCGCGAGCGCGGCATTGAGCGACGCGCCGCGGCCGGCCGCTCCCGCGCGCGACAGCATCGACCTGTCGGATTCGCAATTGGCGGCCGTCAAGGTCGAGCCGATCGAGGAGCGTGACTTCCCGGTCGAGAAGCAGGCGATCGGCAGCATCGACTTCGACGAAGAGATGGCAGTCCAGGTGTTCACGCCCTATCAAGGCCGCATGATCGCGCTGTACGCCTCGCTCGGCGACGACGTGAAGAAAGGCGAGACGCTCTTTACCGTCGACAGCCCGGATTTGCTGCAGGCGGAGTCGACGTTGATCGCCGCCGCCGGTGTCATGGATCTGACCACGCGCAATCTGGCGCGGCTGCGCGAGCTTTATAAGACTCTGGCGGTATCGCAGCACGATGTCGAGCAGGCGACTTCCGATCAGCAGACCGCCGAAGGTAATCTGCGCGCCGCTCGCGATGAAGTGCGCATCTTTGGCAAGAGCGAGGCCGAAATCGGTCGGATCGTTGCCGAGCGGACGGCCGATCCGACGCTTGTGGTCGCGAGCCCGATCGACGGACGGGTCACCGCGCGCAACGCCGCCCCCGGTTTATTGGTGCAGCCGGGCAGTGCGCCAGCGCCCTATACCGTCGCCAACATCGATGTGATGTGGATGCTGGCGCAAGTGCCGGAATCGGACAGCCCGGTATTCCGCGTCGGCCAGGAGGTGAAGGTCACGCTCAATGCTTTTCCCGGCCGCGCATTCGACGGAAAAATTGGCGCGATCGGCGCGGCCGTCGATCCGAATACGCGGCGCGTGCTGGTGCGCTCCGAGATCAAAGATCCGCAGCATGAATTGCGCTCCGGAATGTTTGCAAATTTTGTCATCCGGGTCGGCCAGCCGGTCCGTTCGGCGGCGATCCCGCTCGATGGCGTCGTGCGCGAAGGCGACGGCACCATGACGGTCTGGATCACCGCCGATCGGCGGCTGTTCACCCGGCGGACCGTCAAGCTCGGCGCCGAAGTCGGCGGCTATCGGCAGATTATGGAAGGCGTCCGCGTCGGCGAACTTGCCGCCACCGAAGGCGCTATCTTTCTGAGCAACGCACTGGTCCTGGCCCACTGACGGCGATGGCGCGGACGTTGGCGATTGCAGTGAGGATATGAGCCGTGCTCAAGGGGCTGCTGACATTCGGCTCGACTCGCCGCCCGCTGGTATTGCTCGGGTTGCTGGTGTTTTTCGGCGCCGGCCTGTTCGCGTTTTCGCGCCTCAACATCGAAGCTTATCCAAATCCGGCTCCGGTCATCCTCGAGATCACCGCGCAAGCGCCCGGTCTCTCAGCCGAGGAGATGGAGCGCTATTACACCATCCCGATCGAGGTTGGCCTTGCAGCCACGCCCGGCGTCGATGTCATTCGCTCGACTTCATTCTATGGGCTCTCCTTCGTTCGGGTGACGTTTGCCTATGGTGTCGACTACTACTTTGCATTGAGCCAGACCGCGATCAACCTGCAGCAGAACGTGAACCTGCCAAACAACGTCACGCCGCAGATCCAGTCGACGAGCCTGGTCGGCGAAATCTTTCGCTATCAGGTGGTCGGCCCGCCGCACTTCGGCTTGACCAATTTGCGCACCGTAGAAGATTGGGTGGTGCAGCGGCGGCTCTTGACCGTGCCCGGCGTCGTGCAAATCAACACCTGGGGAGGAACTACCAAGCAGTACGATGTGGACGTCGATCTACATAAGCTCGACGCCTATAACGTCACCATCCCGCAGGTCATCACCGCGCTCGGCAACGCCAACGTCACTGTCGGCGGCCGCACGATCAATATGGGCCAGCAGTCGGTGAACATTCGCGGCGTTGGCTTGATGGATTCAGGCGGCAACACCAATCTGGCCCAAGGCTACCGGGTTGCCGATATCGACAACGTCATGCTCGGCCAGTTCAACGGCGTACCGGTATTCGTCAAGGATGTCGCCAAGGTCACCGTCGGTTACGTACCGCGGCTCGGCAAGGCCGGCCGTGACCATGAAGATGACATCGTGGCCGCCATCGTCATTATGAATCGGACTTTGCATACCAACGACGTGGTGGCGCGGGTGCGCGCCGAGGTGCAGAAGATCAATTCCGACGGGACGCTGCCGCCCGGCGTGAAGCTGGTGCCGTTTTACGACCGGACCACTCTGGTCAACGTCACGACCAGCACCGTACTGCACAATCTGGTCTTTGGCTGCCTTCTTATCTTTTTCGTTCAGTGGTTATTTCTTGGCGATCTGCGCAGCGCCATCATCGTCGGCGCTAATATTCCGTTCGCGTTGTTCTTTTCCATTATCATCCTGGTGATACGCGGCGAGGATGCCAACCTGCTGTCGGTCGGTGCCGTGGATTTCGGCATCATTGTCGACGCCGCCGTGATCCTGGTGGAGAATGTCTATCGCAACTTCCAGGCCCGCCCAGAGGCCCGGCAGTTGTTGCTTCAAAAACTGGCGGAAAACAAATGGGGTTCCGATCCGACCAATGACGGCGCGTCGGCCGGAAATCCGACCTGGACCGACCGGCTACGACTGATCTTGATCAGTGCGTTGCAAGTCGATCGGGCGATCTTCTTCTCGACCGCGATCATCGTCGCCGCATTTATACCCCTGTTCACCATGCAGGGCGTCGAAGGTCAGATTTTCAGCCCGATGGCGCGTACTTATGCGTATGCGCTGATCGGAGCGTTGCTGGCGACATTCACCGTCACGCCATGCCTTGCGTCTTTGCTGCTGCCCGAGCGCGTGAATGAGGTGGAGACTTATGTCGTACGGGCGATACGTTCGATCTACACCCCGGTACTGCGCTGGTCGCTGCACAACCGCGGCATTACCGTTGCGATCGGCATCGCGTTTCTGCTTGGCAGCCTGGCGCTGGGCTCGCGGCTCGGCGGCGAATTCCTGCCGACGCTCGAGGAAGGCAATCTGTGGATTCGCGCCACCATGCCGCCGACCATTTCGCTCGAAGCCGGCATGCCGATCGTCACCAAAATCCGCGAAATCCTGCTCCGTCACCCGGAAGTTATCACCGTCGTGTCACAGCACGGCCGACCCGACGACGGCAGCGATGCCGCCGGATTCTTCAATGCCGAATTCTTTGTGCCCTTGAAGCCGTTCGATGAGTGGCCGCGCGGCTATACCAAGGACAATTTGATCGCCGACTTGCAGGCGGAATTCAACAAACAATTCGTCGGCATCGACTTCAACTTCTCGCAGTACATTCAGGATAACGTCGAAGAGGGTCTGTCCGGCGTCAAAGGCGCCAATTCAGTCAAGATCATCGGTCCCGATCTCCATGTGCTTGAGAAAATAGCTCGCGCCGCGTTGCACGAGATGGCGCAGATCCGCGGCATTACCGACCTCGGCGCGTTCTGGGTGCTGGGCCAGCCAAATCTGAACATCAAGATCGATCGCGCCAAGGCGGCGCGCTATGGCTTGAATATCTCCGACATCAATAACGTCATTCAGGCGGCGCTCGGCGGTACCACGGCGACGACGCTGCTCGAGTCGGATCGGCAGTTCGGCGTCGTGGTGCGGCTCGCTCCGCAGTATCGCGACAATCTCGACGACGTGCGCAACCTGAAAATCGGCGTGCAGACCGCCAATGGCAACGCTTACATTCCGCTCAGCGAGCTGGCCTCGATCACGCTCGACACCGGAGCCTCCTATATCTTCCGCGAGCGCAACCAGCGCTTCGTACCGATCAAGTTCAGCGTGCGCGGCCGCGACCTGTCCGGGGCCGTGGCGGAGGCACAGGAACGCATCAACCGCAATGTCAAGCTGCCAAACGGCTATCGGATCGATTGGGCCGGAGAGTTCGAGTGGCTGCAACAGGCGAAGAAGCGGTTGGCGATCATCACGCCGGTAACGTTTTTGATGGTCGTCGTGCTGCTCTACGGATTGTTCAACTCGTGGCGCGATAGCTTGCTGGCGCTGTTCGGCCTGCCATTCGCGGTCTCCGGTGGGCTGGTGGCGCTCTACGTCACCGGGCTTGATTTCAGCATTTCCGCCGCGATCGGCTTCATCTCGCTGTTCGGCGTGTCGGTCATGAGCGGGATCCTGATCCTCAACGGCTATTACCGGGTAACGGCGGAGGGCGTAACAGACCGGATCGAAGCCATGTTCCGCGCCGTTGAAGAGCAAATGCGGCCGATCCTCATGATGACACTTTCCGCCGCCATCGGCTTGTTGCCGGCGGCGATTTCAACCGGAATCGGCAGCCAGGTGCAGCGGCCGCTGGCAACCGTGATTGTCGGCGGCATGTTGATTGGGCCGGTCATGCTGCTGGTGGTCGTGCCGGCGTTGCAGACACTGTTCCTGCGTGCGCAGCCGGACGACCGTCGCCAGCCACCAACGGCTCCCGTGCAAACGGAACATTGAGTCAGCGAGAATGAACCGGCCGGTGCGATTTGGCTCATCCGTGCTTACGATCGCGTTGCTTGCCGCGATGGCGGTCGTGCCATGTGTCGCGCAGGACAATCATTCCGGAGCTGCCGGGGCAACCACGGCGGGCGACCACAAAGGGGACTCCGGCACCGCCGATCCTCAATCGTCGCACGCAGAGAATGCTTCCGGCGACACCGAAAAAAACAGCCGTGCCGCAGTTTCCAAAAGCACCGGCACGGATGCCATCGATGCCTGGATTGCGCCGCCGGCTTCTCACAGCGGGCACGATCGCGCGGCGCATGTGCGTCCGATCAACGTGCCTTCGCCGCGCAACGTGTTGACGCGGCGGACCCCGGTCATCGGCGCGCCGACGCCTGCAATCCGCAACACGATCGGCGTTACCGTTCACCCCGGCGTCACCGCCATCACCACTCCTGGCGCTGTCACGCCGCCGAAGTTCCGGCGAGCGGCAAGTGCGAGCGTCAAGCCGGTAATGAGCAATGGCGCGCTCAACGGGACCGGACTGGCCCATCACGCTTCGGCGCCGGCTGTCATCGGGGGACCGGCCCCGGCGGTCGGCGGAATCAGCGGCAGTTCATTCCGCCCCAAGCACACGGCCCGGCCCTGAGACGTTTCGGTGCCCCCCTCCATAAGTGTGCCGTCGGTGGCGGCGCACACACGTGCGATTCGTTTGTGTTTGGAACGGGTTTTCGCACTGCGACATAGGAGACGACCGCTTCAGTTTGGAATTATTTTGAAATCTATATTTTCAACCTGACCGGGCGTATGCTTGTCGCCATACCAAGAAGGCTCGCAGGAGCCCAATTGTGCCGGAGCAAATCCGGTTGATCTGGAGGAAATAATGTCAGGCCTCCCCACTCTCGGGGCGCCACATGCCTCTGAAACTAATCCGCCGAATGCCGAAATACCGGCGATCCTGCGGATCGCGGGCGGCGCTTTGCGCACGATATTCATCGTCGCGTTGCTGCTGGTAACAATCCGCGTAAGCCTGCCGCAAAACGAAACGATCTGGACTGCATACGACACGCCGGCCGATCTGGTGCGTCTCGCGCTCGGCATTGGCGTTAGCGTTTGGATTGTAACCCAGCTCTTCCGGCTACCGCGCGATGTGGGCGGTTATCGGACTTGGCTTTATCTCGGCTTCGCGGCGGTGCCGTTTGCGGTCATCTGCGCGCTCGCTGTCTGGCACTGAGCGCGCCGACCATTATTCTTTTCCTATAAAGAAGCTCTCCGCTCCGTATTGATTTTTTCTGCTTTCGCTTGTCATATATGGACCGCTGGACCGCTGGACCGGCGGGGGTGGCGTATGCGGCGTTTGGTTCTCGTCGCCGGCATTGCGTTGTCGGCAACCATCGTGATGTCCGGCCATGCGATGGCCGCCGACGTATACGGCGCGTGGAAGGATGGTTTGCCGACCGCCTGGGCCGAAGGCCCGGCCTGCGATCCGTTGGTCGACTACAACTGTAATCCGACCAAAATGCGGACGGTCATGGCGCGCAAGGCTGCTGCATTGAACGGCCCTTGCGATCCTTATGTCGACTACAAGTGCCTCGACGCTTATCTGGGCGACGATTTCTTTACGCGGTTCGTTCGCTACTACCAGCTTGAATGGGGCAAGGCCGCAGCGCCGTCAGATCCGAACGCGCCGCCCTCGCGCCGTAGCGATGCCGCATGGCCGCCAACGCCGCAATCGAGTCCACCGATGCCGTTCACCGAATGGCCGTATGGCGGCGCGGAAAATATCGGCGTCACCCGGCCGAACTCGGTCGATTCCCCGCTCATGGTCGCGCTCGGCAATACGCGGTTTGGGCAAGCCATGAGCGACGCGCACGTTCAGGTTTACGGCTGGGTGGCCCCCGGCGCCAATCTGAGCACCAACACGGTCAAGCCCGGGGGCAATGCGCCCGTGGCTTATGACTACACGCCCAACACGGTGCAACTCGACCAAGCGGTCGTTTACGTCGAGCGCCTGGCCGACACCACGCAAAACGATCACTTCGATTGGGGCTTTCGTGTCTCGGCCCTCTACGGCGTCGATTATCGTTACACCACGGCCTACGGCTTGTTCAGCTATCAACTTTTGAACCACAACAACGTCGGCGGTTTCGATTTTCCGATGGTCTACACCGACCTCTATTTCCCGGTGATGCAGGGGATGGACGTGCGTATCGGGCGTTTCATTTCTATTCCGGACATCGAGGCGCAACTGGCGCCGAACAACTACACTTACGTTCACTCGCTGACCTACACCTTCGACAACTACACCAACACCGGGATCGAAGTGACCACCGCAATCACCAAGAACTGGATTTTACAGCTTGGCCTTACCGCCGGCAGTGACACCATGCCGTGGAACGTGAACGCGCACGTGCCAAATCTGATGCCGGGGAACGCGCTTTATCCCGGCGCCACGCTGCTCAAGGATCCGGGCGCGGTGCCATCGGGCACGCTCGGCGTCCGCTGGACCAGCGACGACGGCCGCGACAACGTCAATGTCGTCATGGACGCCTGGAACGGCGGCCAATGGGGTTACAATAACCTGCAATGGATCGGTCTGACCTACTATCACAAGGTCAACGACTACTGGCACTTCGCGTTCGAGACCTGGAATATCCACGAGAACAATGTGCCGAATCTCAACAGCGCCGCTGCCAACGCCATCATCGCCGGCGGCGGCACGCCGTTCAGTCCGCAGTTCGTTCCGTTCAATGCGCCGAATGCCGCCTGGTGCTCCGGTCCGCGCCAGTTCGGCAACGCAGCCGTCGCCGGCGCCCCGCTGACCTGCCAGGCGGATGAGCAGTCGTTTCTCGTTTATCTGAACTATTCGCCCAATAAGCTGAATAATTTTTCGCTGCGGACCGAATATTTCAACGATCCGCAGGGGCAGCGGACTGGCGTGCCAACCGCTTACGCGGATTGGGCGCTGAGCTGGCAGCATTGGTTGTCGCCGCAGATCGAAATCCGCCCGGAGCTCGCCTATTACAGAGCGATCGACAACAATGCCTTCAACGGCAATGTTAATGCCGGTATCGCGCCGACGAGGAATTGGGCGGTCATCGCTGCGAGCGACCTCATTATTCACTTCTGAGGTCGATGCGGCGGGATTTACGGCTCGATCAGGCGTCCGGTCGACGCTTTGATCACCGCTTCGCTGCGCGTCGCCGCGCCCAGCTTGCCCCGCGCATTGTCGATGTGGAAATCGATGGTCCGCTTGGTCAGGCCGATGATTTGGGCAATCTCGACCGATGTTTTGCCGCGTGCGACCCAGGTCAGCACCTCGACCTCGCGGTCGTTGAGGTCGACGGCCTTCGGCCACAGGCCGGTGCGCGCGACACCGGCAAGCCGGGCCGCGATGATGGCGGCCAGCACCTCGAAGTCGATCGGCTTGGTTACATAATCGTCCGCGCCCAAATGTCGACCCTTGAGTTCGTTGTCGCGGTCGGTAAGCGCGGTGAGAAAAACAAAGGGCATCTTGGCGAACCGCGGCGCGAGTCCGATCAGTCGTTCCAGGAGCTCGAAACCGGACATCAGCGGCATGCTGATATCCGACAGCACCAGGTCGGGCATGGTCTTGAGAATGGCGGTCAGCCCCTGGCGTCCGTCATGCGCGAGCGTGACCGCGTAGCCGCGATCGACGAGCTCCTCGGCGATCAGGGCGGCGGTCTCGCGATCGTCCTCGATGCAGAGAATCTTCTTTTGGGCTTCGGTCATCGGCTTTATTGCGGCTTCGGGCCTCCGGCGCCATCGACAGGGCGAGACGGTCGCGCCAACCCCGGCAACATAGGCGATTTACCCCGTTGCGGTTTCTGCCTCTTCGCGGCGCATATATAAAGTATCATAATGCCCGGGCGGTAAGCGCGTATCGCGGTTGTTGGCGTTAGCCCGGTCAGGTCATTGTTCATGCGACAGCCGCAATCGATCCGGTTTCAACTCACCGCGGTGTTTTTGGGATTTTTTCTGTTGGTGGTGGTGCTGGGCCTGTTCAGCATCTGGCGCCTGAGTAACTTCAATGCGCTTTCCGCCGACGTTGCCGATGTCTGGCTACCGGACACGCGGGTTCTTGGCGACCTCAATAATTTCTCGTCCGATTTCCGCGCCATCGAAGGCAGCAATCTATTGTCGTCGGAGCCGGCGGAGATCGCCGACACTGAGCGGCAGATGGAGGAGCTCGACCGCTCCATTGCCAATGCGGAGCGCGGTTTTGAACAAATTCGTCATCAACCGGCGGAGGAGCGCCTGTACGACCGATTCAAGATGCGTTGGACCGACTATCGAACGATCGTCAATCGGATGCTCGCGCTTTCACGCACCGACCGTAAGGCGGAGGCGCTGGCGATCTACACCGGAGCATCGCGTTCAGCCTACGACGTGGCGAGCGACACGCTCGGCCGTCTGACCGATCAAGTGGTCGCCGCCGCGGCCGCTGCGAGCGAGCGTCTTGGCTCCGCTTATCGGCAGGCGTTTTGGCTCATTCTGCTCGCGATGCTGCTTGCCGGCCTGATGGTGGTGTTGGCGTTGATCCATATCAGTCGGTCGATTTCGGCTCCGCTGCTGCATCTCGCCGGCAGAATGCGGGCGCTTGCCGCCAACAACACCGATATCGACATCCCCGAGACTGCAAGGCGCGATGAGATCGGCGAGATGGCACAGGCAACGACCGTGTTTCGCAACAACGCCATCGAATTAATGCGCAGCCAGCACATGCTTGGTCGCCAGGCGGCCATGCTGGAAGAGCAGCTGGCGCAGGAGCAGCGCCTGGCGCTGGCTCAGCGCAATTTCATATCCATGGCATCGCACGAATTTCGCACGCCCTTGACCATTATCGACGGCCATGCCCGGCGCCTGATGAAAGCCAATAACACGCTCAACATTTCGGAAATCGACGAGCGCTCCGGAAAAATCCGCGCCGCCGTGCTGCGGTTGACCCACCTGATCGACAATTTGCTCAATTCCGCACGGCTCGCCGACGGCGGCGCCGAACTTTATTTCCAGGCCGAAAAAACCGATCTCGCGGCAGTGCTGCGGGACGTTTGCCAATTGCACCGCGAGATGGTGCCGAATGCACGGTTCGCCGAACGGTTCGATGCTGCGTCAATGCCGGTGGTTGGCGACGCCAAGCTGTTGTTTCAGGCGTTCAGCAATCTGGTCGCCAACGCCGTCAAATATTCGCCGGCCGGCGGTCTGATTGAAGTCGATGCCGGGATCGTCGGCGAGCAGGCTGTGGTCGCGGTCGCCGACCGTGGCATTGGCATTCCGTCCGGCGATCTTGGCCGGTTATTCGAACGCTATTACCGTGGCAGCAATGTCTCCGGTATCGTCGGAACGGGCGTCGGCCTCTATTTGGCGAAAACGGCGGTCGAGCTGCATGGCGGCGTTATCGAAGTCACCAGCAGCGAAGGTGACGGCTCCCGCTTCGTCGTCCGATTGCCGCACCGGCAACGAACGGAGACGGAGGACGAATGGCCGCTGCGCACCAATGCAGCGGACGCGCCTTCGATTGCCGGCCCCGGGGAGCGAGTGTCATGAAAACTCTGGCGTTGATTTTGATTGCCCTAGCGACGACGGTTTGCGCTTGTCCCGCGTCGCCGGCGATCCGGCTGCCGATGGCTGTTCCGCTTATCAAGGCCGACTGGCAGGAACCGCAGATGCTGCCGCGGCGCTTGCGCAACCATTGCGCCACCGACGCCATCGCCGGCCGAGCTTACTGCTCCGACCATTGCGGCTTCCAATATCAGGTCTATTCCTGTTCGCCGCAGTCGTTCGGGTGTTGCCGCGTCGGCTTCGGCTACTGCGACTGGAATGGATTGCTGCGCTGTCACCCGTAAAGCGCGGGTAAGGCGATCGGCAACAGGCCAATCGTTCAAATACGAATGAAATCGGTAAACGCCGGCTGACCATCGCGCGGCAAATTGGGTCGCCGCCGGCCGTCCATTAGCACGGCGTTGGCGGCTCGCAGGTACGAATGGCGGCAATCAACGCGGCCATTTTCATGCGTTCCATCGTCACATTCGCCGGACTTGCGCTTGCCGCGAGCATTCTCGTTCCTCGCTATGCCGCGCATTTAGGCGATGCGCACGCGCCTCTTGCGATGGCGGCGCATCCGCAGTCGCCGGCCGTGAGCAATCCCGCCAATTCGCGATCGGTGGTCGTTCCGCGCGACGGTCGCGGCCATTTCGAGGTCGAAGCTCGCATCGATGGCCGCTATCTCAACTTTATGGTCGACACCGGCGCGACGGTGATCGCGTTGACGGCGGGCGACGCGGCCCGGCTCGGCATACGTCCGGCCCCGCGCGAGTTCGTCGCCGAAGTCAGAACCGCCAACGGTACCGTGCATGCTGCGCCCGCTCGGCTCAAGCGGGTGGAAGTTGGCGATCTGGTGGTCCACGACGTGGCCGCGTTGGTCATGCCGGAGGGGGCGCTGAGCGACAATCTCCTCGGCCTCTCGTTTTTGTCGCGGCTGCACCATTTCGAATACACCGACGGCAAGCTCGTGCTCGAGCAATAAGCGCGTCTAGTGGTCCGGCACCTATTTTCTGCGAACGGCGCAACCAGCCATTAACGATCACGGTGCTGCGGCTCTGCGGTTGAGGCAACGAAAAATCAATGCCTTCCATCTATTGGTTGGGGCTGCATAACCAGAAATCCCGCTGGGCCGATAATGAGTTGCTGCGAGCATCTGAAATTTCCCACAATGCTCGGCCCGGCCAAGGAAGCGAACCTGTTTAACATGGCCGGAAAGCTGACCAAATATTTGCGGCGCGGCGTGGCGGGTATGTCTCGCTTCGGCAAAGCCCAACATGGGGCCACTGCCGTCGAGTTTGCCCTGATCGCGCCGGCTTTTCTGGCGACGCTCATTGCTGTGTTTCAAACCTGCATCTTTATGTTTGCCCAGATGGCCTTGCAAAACGCCGCCGTGCAGGCCGGCCGTTATTTTATGACCGGGCAAGCCCAGAACGGCGGTTGGAGCGCCAGCACGGTCGTCAGCAAGGTGTGTCCGTCCGCTCTGTTCACTTGCTCGAACATGGTTCTTGTCGTGCAGAACGCCGCATCGTTTTCCGCTGCCAACACCTCGGCGCCGGCGCTCTACAACGGCGGCAACGCCGTTACGTCATTTGCATACAATCCGGGTACTCCGGGTGAAGTCATGGTCGTCCAACTCGTTTATCCGTGGTCGGTGGTGAGCGGACCGTTGGGGTTTGTACTTTCCAATTTGCCAAATGGCGCCGCCGAAATGATGGGGGTGAGCGCGTTTCGGGTGGAGCCTTATTGAACATGACGCTGAGCGTTGTGCGCACCTTCCGCCGGTTTGTGGATTCGACGCGTGCCGTCGCGGCGGTCGAGTTCGCGATGGTTATGCCGGTGCTTTTGCTGTTGTTCCTCGGCTCATTCGATGCCGGCAACGCGATTGTCATTTATATGAAAACTCGAGCCGCGAGTTATGCGTTGGGCGCCATCACCAATCAGTACGGTATCGGCAATGCCGCCATCTCGACCTCCACCATGTCGGGGATTACCGCCGCGACGACGGCGATCTTTTCGCCGTATTCGAACACGCCGAGCACGATTGTCATCTCGCAGATAAAGGCGACCACCGCCACCAAGGCAACGGTCAGCTGGAGCGCCACGGTCGGCGGCACTGCGCTGACTCAAGGAGCCTCCTACAGCTTGCCGAGCAACTTCGGTAAGAATACCTGCGGCGGCACCTATCCGTGCTATTTGATTCTGGCCACCGTCAGTTACACCTATACGCCGATGTTCGGCGCCTTCTTGACCGGGCCGATCACCCTTTCCGACAGCATCTACACTGTGCCGCGCATCAGCACGTGCGTGGTGTACAACAGCGTGCCCAGCACCTGCTGAGTCGAAAATTTCCTTTTTTAAAACTCACTCTCATAGCGGCTCCCGGCGATCTGCGAACTTGCAGTGGCAAGGGGAGAGCGGCGGTCGTTCACTGGGAATTCCCCGGGTTGGCGAGGCGAGAGCGAAGCTCGGCGTTTTCGGTTTCAAGCTGAGCCAGACGGTCGCGAAGCGGGCGAACAGCCTCGGCGATTTCCTGCTCGGTGAAGCGCGGCACGATGTGCTGCGGGCAATTCCAGTCGAATGCTTCCAGGCGCAGCCGGAAAATGCGTTCGAGCTTGGCTCCGTATTCCGGCGTGGTGACGAGCGCGGTCAGGGCTGGGTCATCATCAAGCGCGAGGATATCGACGTGAGCATAAATCTTGAGCCGGGACCGATGAGGATAGTCCATAAGGAACAGACAGACTCGATCGTCGGCCGCGAGGTTGCCGGTGCTGATGTATTGGCGGTTGCCGCGATAGTCGGCAAAGGTGAGCGTCCGATCATCGACCAGCTTGAGAAAACCGACGGGGCCGCCGCGGTGCTGGACGTAAGGCCAGCCGGTTTCTGAAACGCTCGCCAGATAGAAGCCGTCGCGCCGGGCGATGAACGCGGTCTCGTTGTCGGTGAAACGGTCGAATTGGCGGTGGCCCTTGAAGTTTCGCCAGATGCGATCCGCGCCCATTTTGGCCTGCGCGGCTTGGACGCTGGGCGTCACTGCGATGTCGAGGAATCCGTATGGCATTCCCACAATATACTGCGTCCCATTGGGAAGGATAATCCGCCATTATCGGGTATACGGTTCTCAGGAGCCGTCCGAGGGGCATCTCAAGCTCGTTCACCTTACGGCTACCGGTGGCAATGCCGGGCGAGAAGTGCTGCTGACAAAGACGAGGTTCTTCCTCGATTTCGCGGCAAGCCGCCTGCGGCGAAGGGCTCGCTTCGCTTTGAGCTGCGTCGAAATTGATCGGGAGCGGACAGTCACATGGTAATCATGCGAGCATCAAACGGGTGACGGTGTTAAGCCATGTTGGAGACTGACAAAGTGTTCTCCGGCTCGGTTCCGGAGAATTACGACCGCTACATGGTGCCATTGATTTTCGAGGCGTACGCCGCGGATTTTGCACGACGCGCCGCGTCGTTATCGCCCGGGACCGTTTTGGAAATCGCCGCGGGCACCGGCGTCGTCACCCGTGCATTGGCGCCAAAACTGGCCCCCGGCGCCGGCTATACGGTAACCGACCTCAACCAGCCGATGCTCGACTACGCCGCTTCGCGCCAAGGCCCCGACAGCCGCATCACATGGGGCCACGCCGATGCCATGGCGCTGCCGTTTGAAAACGCGGTCTTCGATCTCGTCTGTTGTCAGTTCGGCGCGATGTTCTTTCCCGACCGCTCGGCCGCCTACCGCGAAGCAAAGCGAGTCCTGAAGCCCGGAGGACATTTTTTATTCAGCGTGTGGGACCGCATCGAGGACAATGTATTTGCGGACGATGTGACGAATGCTCTAGCCCGGATTTTCCCGGACGATCCGCCGCGCTTTCTGGCTCGCACGCCGCACGGCTACTACGACAAGGCCCTGATCCGTAGCGATCTGGACAAAGCGGGTTTCGCCGATGCGGTGATCGAGACGCGAGCCGAACAAAGCCGTGCATCCTCACCGCGAATTCCCGCTGTTGCATATTGTCAGGGAACCCTTCTTCGCAACGAAATCGAGGCTAGAGAAGCCGGAAAACTGGAAACTGCAACGGAATACGTCGTATCCGCGATTGCGGACCGACATGGCCACGGCGAGGTTTCTGCCAAAATTCAGGCCCACGTCATCGTGGCTATGGTCTAAATGCTGGAACTTCGCCTGCTGGCACGAAGCAGACTTCAGGCTGGCGGCCAACGCGGATTTATGAGCACGCGCCCGAGGGCGGAGATTGATCCGCCGGTTGCCGCGGGGAAATAAGCTACTGCGAAATATGCGCCGTGCTGACCGCCTGGTTGAACATGGTCACCAGCGCGTTCTGGATGTCGGTCGGCGTGCTCGCGGTGTAGAAGAAGCCGGACGAAGCGCAATTGGTCAGCGCCGTCGGAATGTTGGCGATGTTGTTGTTGGCGTAGCCGTCTTCGTTGTTAAAGACAGTGGTCGCATTCTGGATGGTTTCATAGGGAATGTAGAGAACGGCGACCGTGATGCCGCGGCTCTTCATGGTGCCGCAATAATCGCTGCTGTCCTCGCTGTTAGGCGGCATCACCGTCGCGGAATTGTTGTAAGGGACGCTGGCGTTGGCGTTCCAATTTTGCGAACTCCAGTTTCCGCCTGATTGGGTCTGATAATTCTGCGAGCCGTCGGTGATGATGAAGACATAGGGCAGCGCGTTGGATGAGCCCGAGCCGGTGCCGACCGACGTGATGAAGCTATTCATGCCACTCAGCGCGTTCTCGAAATGCGTGCCGCCCGATCCGAGCGTCGCGTTTGTGCCGGTATCCAACAGGCTCGCCAACTGCTGAGCGAAGGTGGTGATCGTGCTGCCGGTGAGGCTGGTGGTCAGACCGACGGCGCAGGAATTGCTGCTTCCGGCACTGGCAGTACAGAGATTTTGGATAAACGGAAACAGACCGACCTGGAACTGGTTCGAGATCGCATCATTGGCCTCGGTCGTCGAGGCCTGGGACAATAGCGCGGTAACGGCGTAACCCACCGCGTCAGCGCGCAATTGAATGCACGACGACGTTCCCGCAGTCGAGCAGGTTGAGACCGGCGTGTTGGTCCAGTTGACCGAGCCTCCGTTGGTTTTATTGGTCGTGCCGCTTGCAAACGACGTCGGTGTGGTTCCCAGGCGTGAAATGATAAAGCCTTGGCAATATCCGCCCGGGCTGGGGTTGGGGACGTAGCCGCTGTAACTGTGACCCACGGCCGGGATCGGTCCTGCCGCTTGGCTTCCCGTTTGCGGGCAACTCCCCTGAGCGCTGAAATGACAGGCAAACGTGCAGCCGCCCGGATAGATCGCATAATCGTCGGGATTGACCGCCATCAACCTGGCTTGCTCCGCGGAAGTCGACGGAAAGCTCATCGACCCGGAGACGTCGAGCATCAGATAGAAATTGATGTAAACCGGCAGGCTGTAGCTGGCCTTCGACGTGCCCGACACGGTGATGTTTGAGTAGCCCAGGATTTTCATAAAAGAGGTGGGCACCTGTTCGGAAAACGTCATCGTCGCAGACAGTATCTGCCCGCTCTTGGTGACGCTGCCGCTATAAGTGACGCCCGAAAACGCGCTGGTTTCCGTGCTATAGAAATTCTGCAAATAGGTGGTGCTGCCCGACACGGTTCCGCTGCCGGTCATACTCTTGGCGGTGGTGACGATCGGCGAGTTGTTTGAGATGCTAGCCAATGTCGCCGCGTCGGCGGCGGCTTGCAACTTGGTCTGGATCGCCGATGCCATCGAATAGTCGACGACGCAGCCAACGGCGCTGACCAGCGGAAGGGCGGCAAGTGCAAAAATGATTGCCGTATTTCCCCGCCGGTCGGTTCCGAACGCGCCGATACGCGTCCACAGCCGGCGGGGTCGTATCATTCCGAGACGAGATTTGGGCATGGCGCGCCGCTCCAATCCAGCGCTTCTAGGCCGAATTCGCTAGAAAATGCTTACTTCGATCGTCGAAGGTCGGGTCCGCCGGCGTCATCTGCAAAAGCCATTAACCAAATCCTGCCGCGCTCGCTGAAACTTGCCCCTGAGGGGAAGCGCGAATGCAAATTTGCCAGGCGGGCATCGGCGGCACGCCGGCCGGGGCGCGTCGTCTCGAAAAACCAACGGTTTTTCCAGTGAACGCCGAAAATTTATATAATGTGTACCTTGTTGGTCGGTGCGCTTGCGCCGGCGCGGGTGTAGCTCAATGGTAGAGCAGAAGCTTTCCAAGCTTATGACGAGGGTTCGATTCCCTTCACCCGCTCCACAGGCGGCAGGGAGCATTTGCGGGCGCGGGCGGCGCCCTACTCGAGGGCCGAGAGAATTCGGCCCATGTAGCTCAGTGGTAGAGCACTCCCTTGGTAAGGGAGAGGTCACGCGTTCAATCCGCGTCATGGGCACCAGGTGAATTGCGTTAGGGAATCGTCATCAACTATTACCACCCGGTCGACACCGGGCTGTCCAACTCAGGGGCATTGTCGAAATGGCAAAAGGCAAATTTGAGCGAACCAAGCCGCACGTGAACGTGGGGACGATCGGGCATGTGGACCATGGGAAGACGACGCTGACGGCGGCGATGACGCACGTGCTGTCGAAGAAGTTTGGTGGGGAGGCGAAGAACTACGATCAGATTGACGCGGCGCCGGAGGAGAAGGCGCGCGGGATCACGATC
>DATKRE010000182.1:0-7042 GCA_035532335.1 Xanthobacteraceae bacterium
CCAGTCGTCCTCCGCAATACGCTTGGGCTTGAAAATCACGCGAATCCGGGAAGATTTGGCCATGAGGTGGAATATGGCCGGATCGGCCTGGCCCGCAAGGGGTTTTCGGCTTTGCCTAATTCAAAATGCCCCCACTACCCCAGTCATGGGGCAATTCTGTGCCACTACCCAAGTACCGGCAGTGGGCTTGCTGACCCCTCGCCCAAGTACTGCGGCGGTATTCCTGAACCGAAAGCCCCTTTCGCCCGTATAGAGTCGTTCATCGGCGGGTCAGGCACGCCGTGCTAAAAGCGGTTGTTGCCGTGCAGTCGTGTTCTTCATTGACGATCGATTCATCACAACAAACGGAGACCCAATGGGTAAGTTCGCAATTAGCCTCGCCGCAGCCGCGCTAATGCTTGGATCCGTGGCATTGACCGCCCAGGCGCAAACGCAAGGTGCGGGTACGATCAACAGCCAGGCGCAAAACGCGACGATGATTCACAAGACGTCGTGCGGTGGAATGGGGCGGCACTGTCCCCCGGGACGGCACTGGGTTTGCGGTCCGAACCGTTGCTGGTGCGCGCCTTGCTGATAAGCTGGTGACCGCGCGGCTCGCTTTAATCGCCGCGTAGAGTAACCGCCGCCGACCGGCGGCGTCTTCAGACTGATTGTTTAGGTTTGGTATTTTAACAACCGTGGAGACACTCTGATGAAAAAGATGACCGTTACGGTCGCCGCCGCGTTGTTCATGCTCGGCGCCACCGCGTTGAGTGTGAATGCCCAATCCCAGGGCGCCAACGCTCTCAACGCGCAAGGCCAGAACACGACCATCGTTCATAAAGCGGCCTGCTTCGGCTGGGGTCGCTGGTGCCCGCCAGGCAGGCACCGGGTCTGCGGCCCGTATCGCTGCTGGTGCGCTCCCTGCTGATTTCTACGGGGCGCGTATTGGCGAGGCCGCCGCAAGGCGACCTCGCTTTTTTTATCCCGCCGGCTGTCAGTGGAGCGGATTTGACATTCGCTACCCATCTGGCGGCAGACTCGTGAAGCGAATGTCAAATCCAAAGCTCCACTAAGACTCATATTTGTTAGTGGTCCTTTTGATTCTAACATTCGCATGAGAAGCTGCCGAATACGTATGCGAATGTTAGAATCGGACCACTAGGAGCTGGCTATGGACGTGACGGCCGATCTCGTCATCAACAATGGAACGGTGGTCTCGGCCGAGTCCACCGTGAACGCCAGCGTCGCCATCAAGGATGGCGCGATTCTCGCCGTCGGTGCGGCGGAGGCAATGCCACGTGCGCGGGAGATCCTGGACGCAAAAGGCCTTCACCTCCTTCCCGGCGCGATCGACGATCATGTGCACTTTCGCGATCCGGGTTATCCGCAAAAGGAGGATTTTGCCTCGGGCACCATTGCCGCCGCCTTCGGCGGTGTCACCACCGTCTTCGACATGCCCAACACGCTTCCGACTGTGGAGAATGCCGAGGCGCTCGCGGCGAAACAGGCAATGGCCGCGGAAAAGGCGCATGTGGACTACGGGCTTTATGCGGTTCTCGGCGAGAGTTCGATTGCCTGCGTCCCCGAGCTGATCGCGGGCGGCGCGATCGGCTTCAAACTGTACATGGGCAACACCTTCGGGCGAATTCCGACGCCGTCCACCGGCGCCATGCTCGAAGCATTCGAAGTGGTTGCGCCGACTGGAAAGCGGATCTCACTGCACGCCGAGACCAATTCCGTGATGGAGCGGCGCGAGGCCAAGCTGCGCCAAGCCGGCCGCGTTGAACCGCTTGCCCATCTCGACTCACGTCCGGAGGTCGTCGCCATCGAGGCGGTAAGCCGCGCGGCCATTCTGGCCGAATGGACCGGGGCACGCGCGCACGTGCTTCATATCTCGTCCGCTGGCGAACTCCGGCCGCTGGCCGAGGCTAAGGCGCGGGGCGTCGATATCACCGGCGAAACCTGCCCGCATTATCTGATGCTGTCGACAGACGACTATGCGCGGTGCGGCGGCGTCATCCGCGTCAATCCGCCGGTGCGCGAGGCGCGAAATCAGGAGCCGCTCTGGGCGGCGCTGATCGACGGCACAATCGACGTCATCGCGACTGACCACGCCCCGCACTCCGTTACGGAGAAAACCAGGAACGACATCTGGACCGTCGATTGCGGTTTTGCCGGAGTCGAGACGCAAATGCCGCTGATGCTGACCGCGATCGCAGGCGGTCGTGCGTCGATCTGCGACTATGTGCGCTGGAGCGCGGCAAACCCGGCCAGGCTTTGGGGATTGTATCCGCGCAAAGGCGCCATCCAGGCGGGCGCTGACGCCGACATTGCCGTCGTCGATCTCAATCGGCGGTGGACCCTTAAGGACGCGGCGACACATTCGATCGCAAAGGTCACGCCGTGGGACGGCCGCGAGGTGCAGGGGCTCCCACTGCATACAATCGTACGCGGCCGTTTTGTGATGAAAGACCGCGTTCTGCAGGCCGGAACTCGCGGCTGGGGCCGCTCGGTCCATAAAATTCAGAATATGCCGGCGCCGGCGCCTATTAATCTCGATCAAACGACCGCCACGATTCTTGGCAGTCAGGCGCGCTGCTAGTGGTCCGATTCTAACATTCGCTTCCGTATTCGGCAGCTTCTCATGCGAATGTTAGAATCAAAAGGACCACTAGCAAATATGAGTCTTAGTGGAGCTTTGGATTTGACATTCGCTTCACGAAGCTGCCGCCAGGTGGGTAGCGAATGTTAAATCCGCTCCGCTAGCCGGGCTCTGCCGTCATCGGGGCAAGTTTCAGCAACGCGACGAACAACGCGCCGATGAAGCACGGGACCGCTGCGGCGTAAAACACGCCGCCGGCGCCGGCGCCCCAGCCGACCAGTATGCCGGCACCGAGCGGCCCGCAGATTTGACCGATCCGCCCCATGCCCATGCTCCAGCCGATCCCGGTCGAACGCACCGTCGTTGGATAAATTCCAGCCGTCAGCGCGATCAGGCCGGTCCCGGTGCCGCCGAGGCAGAAGCCGGCGAGCGTCGAAGCCACCGCCAGCGTCATCACCGAGGATGTCGCCTGGCCGAACACGGCGAGGCTTAAACCACCGAGGATGAAGCCCGGCACCAGCGTTCGGTAGGGTCCGAAGCGGTCGACCAGCGAGCCGGAGATCGCGCTCGCGCATACGCTGCCGGCGTTGTTGAGCGCGATGATCAGCGCGCCCGCCGAAATCGAAAAGCCGGCGGCGTGAAGAACGGTTGGCGTCCACGCCGTTACCGTTACCAAAACCATGAACACCACGAAGAAGGCGACCCAGAGCATCAAGGTTTTGGCGGTGCGGCCTTCGGTGAACAGGTGCTTGATCGGCATGCCTTGCCGCTCGGGTTCGGGCGCGGCGACCAGAATGGCGTCGGCCGGAATTTCGCCGGGGGCGATCCGGTCCAACGTCCGGCGCACTTCGGCGAGGCGGCTATTGCGCGCGATCAGAAAGCGCAGCGATTCCGGCAAATAGACGACGAGCGCGACGGCGAACACGAGCGGCGCGACGCCGCCGATGTAGAACACGGACTGCCAGCCAAGACGCGGAATGACGTAGGACGAGGTCAGGGCGCCGATCAGGCCGCCGAACGGCCAGGCCGCGAACGCGACGGCAACAAAGACGCTGCGTTTGCTCACCGGTGCGAACTCGCCGCCGAGCGCGAGAAAGCTCGGCACCGCGCCGCCGAGCCCAAGACCGGTGCAGAAGCGGACGATCAACAGCGCGGGCAGGGTGGTGACCTGCGCGGTGAGCAGGCTGAACGCTCCGAAGATCGCAACCGCGGCAATCATGAAGCGCTTGCGGCCGAAGCGGTCGGCGAGCGGCCCGAAGCTGAGCGCGCCAAGCGCCGCGCCAAGGAGCGCAGCGGAAAACACCGGTCCGAATGTTTCGCGCGGCAGGTGAAACGCCTCGGCGATCGCCGGCGCGGTGTAGCCGATCGCCTGGGTGTCGTAGCCGTCTAACGCAGCGGCCAGCATGCATAGCACCAGGATGCCGATCTGATAGGCGGTGATCGGATGCCGGTCGATCGTTTCGTTGACATTGACGGTGGCGGTCATCGCTCGCTCAAACCGGGTCTGGCGCGTATGCCGCACTGGCTTAGCACGCCGTCAGATCATAGGATCGAATCAAACCGGAGGTGTATGGGCATGAACGTGACGACCGCCGAAAAAATAAAGACCTTGAGCGCGTGCCTGGGAACCTACGCGCACACCAAGGCGCTCAAGGACGGCGACATCAAATCCGACCGGGTGTCGTTTTCCTTCACCGAGATCAACCCGGTCAACCGCGCGTTCATGCCGATGGCGCGCGAGCAGAAGTTCGACGTATGCGAGATGGCGATCGCCACGTATTTGCAGGCCAAGGCCTACGGCAAGCCGCTCATGCTGCTGCCGGCGACCATGATGGCGCGTTTTCAGCACGGCGCGCTGCTCTACAATGCCGAGCGCGGCAGGCTCCGGCCGCAAGACCTGGCCGGTCGGCGCATCGGCGTGCGGGCGTTCTCGCAGACCACCGGCGTCTGGATCCGTGGCATTTTGTGGAAGGATTATGGGCTCGATCTTGCCAAAGTGAACTGGGTCACCTTCGAGGACGCTCACGTCGCCGAATATCGCGATCCGCCCGGCGTCGAGCGCGCCGCCGCCGGCAAGGACATCACCAAAATGCTGATGGATGGCGAACTCGATGCCGCCATCTTCGGCGGCGCCATGCCCGGCGATCCGCGACTGCAAAGCGTCATTGCCGATCCGGAAGCCGCCGGCAAAGCCTGGTGCGAAAAGCACAGTGCCGTGCCGATCAACCATATGGTCGTCGTCAAGGAAAGTCTGGCGAAGTCCGACCCAGGCGCCGTGCGCGAAGTTTTCCGCATGCTGCTCGCGAGCAAGCAAGCGGCAGGTTTGCCCAAGCCCGGCGCCATCGACTTCGTTCCATTCGGTTACGACGCGGTCAGGCCGGCGCTCGAATTGATCGCCAGTTACGCCGCGGAAATGAAGCTCATTCCGCGCCGCTACACAGTTGAGGAATTGTTCGATGACACGACGCGTGCCCTGCAGGTCTGACGTGCTGCAGGTCTGACGGCGGGCGGTTATCCGGTAAAGTTGCGATCGATCAGGACGCCAATAAGAACGCCCGCCAGCGCGGCGGCGATCCCGATGCAGACCGTTTCCAGCACGGTGCGTAGTGTGTCACGTTCGGCGATACGGGCACGTCCAATGCCGAGTCCGATCAGCAGCGCCATTGTTACGATGCCGGAAATGATTCTTGCCTGCGGGATCGGCAGAAACACGAACGGCAGGATCGGCACCGCCGCCGCCAGAAAGTCGGCCAGCAGCATCCATAGCGCCTGCTCCCACGGATTGAGCGGCGTTTCCGCCTGACTTTGCAGCGCCAACATCAAACCGCCGAGCGCCGCGCGGTCGCCCTGCACGGCGCCGGTCAGTGCCGCCGATTGCTCGCGCGTCAGACCGGCGGTTTTGAATCGGTTCGACAGCGAAGCCGAGAACTCATCGAGCGCCCGGTCGGATTGCAGCAAAGAGCGCCGGGCTTTGATCGCGTCCCGCGTCGTTTCAACCTCGAGATAGGCCCCCGCCATCATCGACACTGCGGCGGCTACCGCGCCCGAGGCGCCGGCGATCAGCACCGTCGCACTGTTGGTCGTGGTGGCGGCGACGCCGAAGATCAGTCCGAAGATGGAGACGGTGCCGTCTTCCATTCCGAACACCACGGTGCCGGCGGAATTGCCCAGCGAGCTTCGCAGCCGCCGGAATGTTGCGACGATGGTCATGATCGGTGGCCCTTTCGTCCGGGCTTTGCCGGCGCGAATTTACCCATTGCCCTCAATATGATATTGATCATCGGCCAGGAGAGAGCGGCGGTGCAACTGCAATCGCTCGGCTATGTCGGCATCCGCAGCAATGCGTTGGAAGATTGGGCGGCCTACGGCACCCGCTTCCTCGGCATGCAGCTCGTCGACCAGAGCAAAAATACGCTGGCGCTGCGCATGGACGATCGCAAGCAGCGTGTCGTCATTCAGGCCGGCGAAAGCGAAGGGCCGTCCTTCTATGGCTGGGAAGTAGCGGATGCGGCCGCGATCGAGGCGCTGGCCGCGCGTCTTGAGACGGCGGACGTACAGGTCGCCCGCGGCTCACGCGCACTCGCCGAGGAGCGGCGGGTCAAGGACTTGATCGTCTTTGCCGATCCCGCCGGCACCCGCCTGGAAGCGTTCTACGGCGCCGAAATCGCGGCTGAATCGTTCAAGCCGGGGCGCGCGATTTCCGGTTTCCGCACCGGGCCGCTCGGCATGGGACACGCCGTGCTCACCGCCGAGCGGATCGATGACGTGGTGCCGTTCTACACCGATCTTCTCGGCTTCCGGCTCAGCGACTATTTCGTGCGTCCGTTCAAGGCGTATTTCTTTCATCTCAACCCGCGTCACCACAGCCTTGCTTTCATCGAGAGCGGCAAGAACGGCATCCATCATCTGATGGTTGAGCTCTGTTATCTCGACGATGTCGGGCAGGCCTACGATTTGGCACTGGGCAAACCGGAGACGATCGGTACCACGCTCGGCCGCCACACCAACGATCAGGTGACGTCGTTCTACTCGTGGTCGCCGTCGAAGTTTTTGGTGGAGTATGGCTGGGGTGGCCGCTCGATCGATCCGGCAAACTGGACGCCGCAGCAGCGCACCGACGGCCCGAGTCTGTGGGGGCACGATCGCTTGTGGCTGCCACCGGACAAGCGCGAGGACGCGCGCGACTTACGCATCAGTGTTGCCGCGGCCGGCGGCCGCGAGCCGCTCAACGTCATGGACGGCAATTACCTGCGGGCGCGCGATGTCTGCCCGTGGTGGAACGCCAACCTAGTGGAGCGGATTTGACATTCGCTACCCACCTAGTGGACTGACTCTAACGTTTGCTTCCCGCGTTTGACAGCGGCGAGCACGCGCTTTGGGTCTGCGGTCCATGCGAAGGGCTTGGGATCTGCATTTGTATCGGCGACGAATCGATTGATGGCGAGTTGCAGGTCAACG
>DATKRE010000183.1:0-31485 GCA_035532335.1 Xanthobacteraceae bacterium
CAAGGCGAGTTGTTGCGACAGCGCAATCCGCCCGCGCGGCAGGTCGACCACAACGGTCTGCCTAATGCCGGGCATGTAGCCGGCTAGCGGCGCACACAGCGTCGTCGCCAGCACATCCACCGGCCGATCGGGGAAGCGCTCGCGCAGCAGCGTCACCACCGAGTGGCCCCGCACGAAATCGCCGACCCACATATAGGGCACGATCAGGATCGGTCTTTGGTCCGGTGCCTGGTTATCCGAAGAATGCTGTGAATCTATATTCATTTAAATTAGCGAACTAATATTCATTTCATTAGCCGCGTGTTTGCGACTTACCCGGTCGTGTTTACGCTGTCCACTATCCGGGGCCCAAAGTTGGTCGATGGTAGCGGATCGCAGGACTTCGAATCCACCGCACCAGTGTTGCACGGCGGACGAGACTGGCGCTAAACGGTTCGGCGGCAACCTCAAACGGTGTTTACGGCGTCGATGTTGTTGGTCACCGGCGGGGCCGGCTTCATCGGATCGAACGTGCTCGCCAGCCTCAACAAGGCCGGACGCACCGACATCGCCGTCAACGATATGCTCGGCCGCGACGGCAAATGGCACAATCTGTCCGGCCGCCAGGTCGCCGAACTCGTTCCGCCCGCGGATCTCCTGCGCTGGCTCGATGGGCGCAAGCTCGAAACGGTGGTGCATCTCGGCGCCATCTCCTCGACCACCGCGACCGACGCCGATCTGTTGACCGAAACCAATGTCCACCTGTCGCTGCGTCTGTTCGATTGGTGCGCGGCGACGCGCACGCCGTTCATCTACGCGTCCTCGGCCGCCACGTATGGCGACGGTTCGGCGGGTTTTTCCGACGACTGGTCGCCGGAGCACCTCAAGCGGCTCAAGCCACTCAACCTCTACGGCTGGAGCAAGCATATGTTCGATCTTGCGGTGGCCGAACGCGCCGCGCGCAAGGACAAGCTGCCACCGCAATGGGCCGGGCTCAAATTCTTCAATGTATTCGGTCCGAACGAATATCATAAAGGCGAGATGATGAGTCTCGTCGCCAAGCGCTTCGACGCGGCCAAGGCCGGCGAAACGATCCGGCTGTTCAAGTCGCATCGATCCGGCGTTGCCGACGGTGACCAGAAACGCGATTTCATCTACGTCGATGACGCAGTGGCCGTGGTGCGCTGGCTGATGGAGACACCGGCGGTGTCGGGTATCTTCAACGTCGGCACCGGCCATGCGCGCAGCTTCCGCGATCTGATGACCGCCATGTTCGCGGCACTGGGGCGCGAGCCGAACATCGACTATATCGACATGCCGGAATCGATCCGCGACCACTATCAGTATTTCACCCAAGCCGAGACCGAAAATTTGCGGCGAGCAGGCTATAATGCGGACTTCACACCGCTCGAAGATGCGGTGAAACATTACGTGACCGGTTATCTCGATCGCGCCGACCGTTATCGGTGAGGAAGATCAAGGGCGTGCGGCCCGGGGCAGGCAATGTACGATTTTGAAGAAGCGCTGCGGCTGATCGGGAAGCAGACCGTGCTGTGCGTCGGCGACGTAATGCTCGACGATTTCGTTTACGGCGAAGTCACGCGCATCTCGCCGGAAGCACCGACCCCGGTGCTCAAAGTCACTAGCAACTCGATCGAGATCGGCGGCGCCGGCAATGTCGCCCGCAACATCGTGGCATTGGGCGCCAAGTGCATTTTCGTCGGCCTGGTCGGCAGCGACGAGGCCGGCGCCAAACTCAGTGAGGCGCTCGGCAAGTTGCCGGCGATTGCGCCCGAGCTGGTCGCCGACAAAACCCGGCCGACCACGCGCAAGGTGCGCTTCGTTTCCGAGCATCACTCGACGCACTTGCTGCGCGCCGACTGGGAGGCCGACCAACCGGTTGTCGCTGAGAGCGAGGCGGCGATCATCGCCAAGGCGGAAGCAGCCATGGCAAAGGCCGGCGCCGTGGTGCTGTCCGATTACGCCAAGGGTGTGCTCACCGAGCGCGTCATCCGCGCCATCATCGAAAAGGCGCGGGCTGCCGGCAAACCGGTGGTGGTCGATCCCAAGCATCACGATTACCGGGTTTATCGCGGCGCCACTCTGATCACGCCGAATGCGAAAGAACTGGCCGCCGCCATACGTCGTCCGATCACCACCGAAGCCGAGGTCGCCGCCGCCGCGGCCGAACTCGCCCGGCTGGTCGGAAGCGAAGCGGTACTGGTCACCCGCAGCGAACACGGCATGAGCCTGCACGTCGAAGGTCACTCGCCCGTCCATGTGCCGGCTTACCCGGTCAAGGTGCGTGACGTTTCCGGCGCCGGCGACACCGTCGCGGCGGTGATGGCGGTGATGCTGGCAATGAAGATGCCCTATGAATTCGCCATGCGCGCGGCTAACGCCGCGGCCGCCGTGGTGGTAGGCAAGCGCGGCACCTCTACGGTGTCGCTCGGTGAGCTACGCCACCGCATTCTGCCGGCGGCTTCGCTCGCGCCGGAGGACAAAATCCTATTCGACTGGTCGCTGCTCGACGAGCGGCTGGCGGACTGGCGCCGGCTTGGGCTGCGCATTGGCTTCACCAACGGCTGCTTCGACCTGCTGCATCGCGGCCACATCCGCCTGTTGGCTGCGGCGCGCGCGGCCTGCGATCGGCTCGTGGTCGGATTGAACAGCGACGCTTCGACCGCGCGGCTCAAGGGTGCGGGTCGCCCGATCAATCCGGCAGAAGGCCGCGCCGAAGTGCTGGCCGCCCTCGAAGCGGTCGATTTGGTCGTGGCGTTCGAAGAGGACACGCCGCTTGAACTCATTCAGCGGGTGCGGCCGATGGTGCTGGTCAAGGGCGCCGATTATCAACTCGATGGGGTCGTCGGCCGCGAGGTGGTCGAGGCTGCCGGCGGCGATGTGATACTGGTCGATCTGGTGCAGGGCCAATCGACCTCCGGGCTGGTGCAGCGCTCGGCGAAATCTGCCGCTTTGACGGGACCTCCCAAGCGGCCGAGCAAGCCGGCACGGTCGTGACCATAGAATGACGCCGCGCCTCGCCAGTTCTTCAATTCTGAGCGGGTTCGATCGCGCGCGCTGGTGTCTCGCCGCCGATGCGCTCGCGGCCGGTGTCGCAGTCTTTGTGCCGTGGTCGACCACGCTGACTGAAATCTTCGTCGTGCTGTGGCTGGTCGCGTTCCTGCCGACGTTGTTTTTGCCGGTTGCCGATTTCGGCGGACCGCGCAACGTCTTGCGGATTCCGGCCGGCTTCCTGCCGATTGTGCTGTGCGCGCTGGCGGCGATCGGCATGCTGTGGGCGTTCGACGTCTCGTGGACGGAGCGCCTCGGCGGCTTCGCCAAATTTCCTCGCCTGATGCTTATTGCGTTGCTGCTCGTGCACTTTGCGCGTTCCGAACGCGGCGTGTGGGTGCTGTACGGTTTTCTGGCCGCGACGACTTTGCTGCTACTGGCCTCGTTAGCGTTGGCAACGCTGCCCGGCTTGCCCTGGCGCGGCAAGGAGTTCGGCGTTCCGGTCAATGATTATATCCGTCAGAGCACGTGCTTCATGGTCTGCGTTTTTGGGCTCCTTGGCGCGACCGTCGAACGGGCGCGCGCCGGGAAATGGTGGCACGCGATCGGTTTGATCGCACTCGCGGGCTTGTTTCTCGGCGATATCCTGTTCGTCGTGAGCAGTCGCACCTCGCTGTTCGTCGCGCCGATACTGCTGCTGATGCTGGGTTGGCGCGCGTTCCGCTCGAAAGGCGTGTTGGCGGCCGTGGTGTTGGGGATCGTCGTCAGCGGTGCGGGTTGGCTAAGTTCGCCCTATCTGCGCGAGCGGCTTTCCACCTCGATGCAGGAGTGGAGAGATTATCGCGCCAGCGATACCGCCAATTCGACCGGGCTGCGGGCCGAGTTTCTGAAAAAATCAGTCGCTTTCATCGCTGCCGCGCCAATCATCGGTCACGGCACCGGGTCGATACCGCAGCAATTCCGCAATGCCGCGGTCGGCGAGAGCGGCGCCGCGGCGGCGGCGTCAAAAAATCCGCACAATCAGATTTTTGCCGTCGCAATCCAGCTTGGCGCGGTTGGGACGGTGGTGTTGCTTGCCATGTGGGCCGCTCACTTCATGCTGTTCACCGGTAGCGGATTGGTCGCGTGGATCGGCATGACCGTGGTCGCCGACAATTTCCTGTCTTCGTTGTTCAACTCGCACCTGTTCGATACCGGGCAGGGCTGGCTCTACATCTTCGGCGTCGGCGTTGCCGGCGGCATGGTCTTGCGTGGGCGCAAGTCCGTGCCGGCGTCGCCGTAAGCGAGCGCCGCCAGTCCGCTGTTGCTGTCGTGCGCGGGTTGCCAGCCGGCGGCGATGAGCTTGCCTGGGTCCGCTCGCAGATCGCCGCCGATGCGCTGCCAGAGCGCGTCGCGGCCGATCAACCGCAACGCAGACTCGACATAGTGTATTGGCATCGACACCAGCAAAGACCGGCGGCCCTGGGCTTGGCGTAACGTCGCGATCACATCGGGCAGCCGCGGTGGAATTCCCGGATCGGCGACGATGTAGGTTTCGCCGGCGGTTGCCGGCGTGGCCAGCACGAAACGCAAAGCGGAAATAAAATTGTCGGTGCCGAGCAGCGAGCGCCGGTTGGTGAAATCCTTGACCGGCAGCGGCCAAGGCGAGCGCGCTGCGCGCATCAGAACTGCGAAATTGCCTTTCACGCCCGGCCCGTACAGCAGGACCGGACGCAAGATCGTGAACGGAACGCCGGCGGCTTTGACCGCGGCCTCGGCGGCAAATTTGGAACGGCCATAGGCATTGGTCGGTTTCGCCTCGTCGTTTTCCGTCAGGACGCGTTCGGCGGCGGGTCCGCTCTGCGCCCGCAGCGACGACACGAAAACCAGACGCCGAACGCCGGCGCGCGCCGCCGCGGCTGCAAGCTCGGCGGTCGCCTCGTGGTTCACGCGGTCATAGGATGCTGGGTCACCGCCGGTGTGGGCGATGCCGGCGAGATGGACGACGTGATCGACCCCGTCGAGGAGCGGCGTCCAGTCGAAACTTTGCGAAAGATCCGGGTGCTGAACGATTTCGACGTCGTCCGCGAAAGGCAGTTGCGGTGCTTGCCGTACCGCGGCGCGCACGATGTGATCGTGCGCGAATGCGGCGACGACCGCGCGTCCGACGAATCCGGTTGCGCCGGTCACCATTAGCCGCGTGGTTACGGGCATCGCCGGGCCACCTAATGAATCGGCTGCAAGCCGTTCGCCATCAGCTCGAACGGAGCGTAGGGCTGGGCATCGCAGCCGTCGATCTCGACGGCGTAACGGGCGCCGGTGATTTTGCTCGATTGCATGAACAATGCATAGTTGCGTGCGCGGCCGTGATCCAGGAAACGGATACAGATCAACCAGGTCCAGCCTTGCGGCGCGTGCACCCAGCGCGGCTCGGCGATCTGAAAGTTATCATAGGCCGCATAATCCTTGAACGCCGCACGCAGTTGTTCGGCGGCGAGCTGCCGGTAGTTCGGGTCCACCATCGGGGGCGGCGCTTCCTCGCTCGGTGCGGCTAATCCGCTGCAAGCCGTCAAGACGGCCGTAACGCAAAGCAGCAGCGCCAATACGGCGCCGGGCCAAACAGCGGCCGCGCGGTGCCGATCGCGCACCATCAAACTCGGCGTTTCCGTTGCATGCGGGGGCAACGACTAGGCCGAAACCGCCACCGAAGCAATAAAACGGTCATTAGCAAATCCTTGATGCCAAAAAGATAAAGACCTCATAGACGATGGGTGCCGGGGGATTAGGCCGGCAGACACAGTGTCGCCACGAACGCACCTCTTCTGTCGCATGTCCGCTGCCGAGCGGTCGGGGAAAGATGGTCGAAAGTTTACACGATCGGACCGGTTGGCTCCGGCGGCGCCGCGCGGCGGCTGCGCTGGTCTGCACATGCCTGGCGCTGGGCGGATGCAGCTCATTCTCCGGCTACGTGTCCGATCATTGGCCGACCTGGGCCGGCGGTATGCCGACTGACGTGCCACCGCGGCCGGGTGCGCCGGGCTATGCGGAATTCATCAGTCACCAGGAGGCGAAAGATCCGGCGACGTCTGCTTCGGTCACCGATCAGCCGGGCGCTGCGCCCGCCGTCGCGACCGCTCCAACCGGTGCCGTTACCGCGTCCCCCCTCGCGACCGGCCCCGTCGTCGCGCCAGCGGTCGCGACAATTCCCGCCGCCGCGGCGCCGGCAATTGTTCAAGCACAACCGGCGTCGCACAGGATCGACACGCCGGCGGCAGTGCAGGGCGGATTATATTAAACGCTAGTGGAGCGGATTTAACATTCGCTACCCACCTGGCGGCAGACTCGTGAAGCGAATGTCAAATCCGCTCCACTAGGCCACGCCGGCGCGCAGCAGATCGTGGAAGTGCACGATACCAACCGGCCGGCCGGCATCGACGACGATCAGCGCGGTGATTTTCGAGGCGTTGAGCAATTGCAGCGCTTCCCCCGCAAGCTGATCGGGCCGCACCGTCTTCGGCGACGCGGTCATGACTTTTTCGACCGGCATTTGCAGCAAATCGGCGCGCATGTGGCGGCGCAAATCGCCGTCGGTGATCACGCCGGAGAGTTTGCCGGTGGCGTCGATGACCGCGACGCAGCCGAAGCCTTTGGCCGACATTTCCACGATCGCTTCCGACATCGGCGCACCGTGGCGGATCAGCGGCACGGATTCGCCGGGATGCATCACGTCGCGAATGAATTTGAGCGCGGCACCGAGCTTGCCGCGCGGATGAAACACGCCGAAATCGACTGCGGTGAATCCGCGGCTTTCGATCAGCGCAATCGCCAGCGCGTCGCCGAGCGCAAGCTGCAGCAGCGACGACGTCGTCGGCGCGAGATTGTGCGGGCAGGCTTCGCGGGTCTGCGGCATCGTCAGCACGATGTCAGCGGCCTTGCCGAGTGTACTCTCGGCATTGACGGTGATTGCGATCAGCACGATGCCGAACCGACGCGAGTAGTTGATCAGGTCGGTCAGTTCTTCGGTCTCGCCCGACCACGACAGCATCAGCATCACGTCGTCGGAGGTAACCATGCCGAGGTCGCCGTGGCTGGCTTCGGCGGCATGCACGAAGAACGCCGGCGTACCGGTGGAAGCGAATGTCGCCGCGATCTTGCGGGCGACGTGGCCGGATTTGCCCATGCCGGTGACGATAACGCGGCCGCGCGCGGCGCGGATTTTGTCGACGGCGGTGATGAAAGGGTTGCCGAGGCCGTCGCGCATGGCCGCGGCCAGGGCGGCGAGCCCCTCGCGATCGATGTCGAGCGTACGCAGTGCCGAAGCGATGGACGGGTGCGGCGCTTCCTCGCGCGTTTCCGCACCGGCCGAATCTGCTTTCACACGCTTGTCCAACGCTACTGCTCCCCAACGCCGCGAGGATAGTGGTGAAACGGCGATCGCGTCACTTCTTTTCCCAGGTGGCGAAAGCGTCGGCAAAGGCGCGGTCGCCGGGTGGACCCTTCTCCATCGCAAGGATCGCACGGCCGCCGTTTGTGTATACGATCGGAATGTCGAACCACGGACGCTCCTTGAGCAGCTGCATATTGTGCTGCACGTCGGAGTCGGTGGAGGAAAGCCCGATCAAGAAGAAGCCGTTGGTCACCTTGACCGCGAGGCCCGATAGCGGCGTGCCGCGCGTCTGCTCCGATTGCTTCATCAAGATTCCGGGAACGTTGGCGATGCCGCCGCCGGCGAAGTCCGGCGGCAAGGTGAACTGGACCTCAATCGTGTGGCTCGCCGGCAAGGCTGGGTCGGTATTGCGGCGCAGCGACCACGTCATGCTGATCTTGCGTTCCGGAATGGTGACGTCGGCGCGCACCGCCAGTTCAGGCGCGAGCCCCGGGCCGGGCGAAACCGTCTCGGTCCGCCAGATCACCGAGCCGACATAACGCTTGCCTTGCGGATTGTTCGAATCCTCTTCGTAAAGGACGACGCGCTGCGCCACCGCCGGTACCGCTTGCGCGCCAGGCGTGCCGGCACCTGCGGCCGGCGCGCCGCTCTGTTCCTGCGGTACGCGTCCGGGAAACTTCGGCTGCGCGGTCGCTTCGCGCTGCGGCTGGCTTGGCCGTTTGGCTCCAATCTGGGTCAGCGAGCTATAAAGTCCGCTGATCCGCGGCCACTGCCACGATACGGTCGCCGCAATGCCGCCGAGAATGATCAGCGCGACAACAAGCTGGATCAGCCCGCGATAGGAGCGCGGCGGCCGCTGATGGTCTCCTTCGTCGGTCGGCGGCGGACGCCGGCCGGCATGCGGCGACGCCGGCCTGGCGTTCTCGTCGTCATCCGCGGCCCGCGAATCGTATGCCTCGTCGTCGCGTACGTCCGCGCCGAACTGCGTATCGGAATGATAATCGTCGACGTCTTCCGGCGCCTCGTCTTCATAGGAGTCGCGGGTGTTGCGCGCCGATTGCGCTGCCCTGGCGGTGGCCGCGCCAAGATCGTGCACCTCGCTGACGACGTTGCGGAAGCCCTTGATGCCTTGCTGGCTGAGCGATTGCGTTCGGGCGCCAAGGAGTCGCTCGCGAGCGCTTGGCGGCTCGCCACGGCGGGGCGCCTCGGTCGTAGTCTCCTCGCGCGCGGGTCGCGGCGGAACGGGTTCGTTCCGGGGCGGTTCGGCGCGCGGCTCGCGCCGCGGTGGCGGCGCCGACCGCGTTTGGCGCAATTCCGTGCGCGAATTACGCGCCGCTTCGGCCTCGACTTTGCGGATCGCGTCTTCCAGCGCCAGGCGTTCCCGCGTGATGTCGGATTCCGACAGCGGTGGCTCGACCGCGCGCAACTGTGTCACCAGCGCGGTACGGGCGCGCTCGTATAGCGCGCGGCGGACCTCGCCGGTATTGCGTTCAAGCCCCTCGACGGCGCGGGAAATAAGCGGGTGGTAGTCGGTCATCTGTTAAGTTTACGCGCGAAGTGCGGGTTTTTCATCTTGTTTCATGTCTCGAACGGATTCTGCATCAGGATGGTGTCCTCGCGTTCCGGGCTGGTCGACAAAACGACCGCGGAACAGCCGATCAGCTCCTCCAGCCGGCGGACGTACTTGATTGCTTGTGCCGGCAGGTCGGCCCACGAGCGCGCATGCGCGGTTCCCTCGCGCCAGCCGGCGATGGTTTCGTAGATCGGCTCGACGCGCGCCTGCGCGTGCTCGCCGGCGGGAAGATAATCGATCTCCCGGCCGTCCAGACGATAGGCGACGCAGACCTTGATCTCGTCGAAACCGTCGAGGATGTCGAGCTTGGTCAGCGCCAGGCCGTGGATGCCGCTGGTGCGTACGCTTTGCCGCACCAGCACCGCGTCGAACCAGCCGCAGCGCCGCGGCCGGCCGGTCACTACGCCGAATTCCTTGCCACGCTCGCCCAGCATGCGGCCGATTTCGTTTTTCTGCTCGGTCGGGAATGGCCCGGAGCCGACGCGGGTCGTATAGGCCTTGCAGATGCCGAGCACGTAGCCGATCGCCGCGGGTCCCATCCCCGAGCCGATCGAGGCCTGCGCCGCGACCGTGTTGGAGGAGGTCACGTACGGATAAGTCCCGTGATCGACGTCGAGCAGCGCACCTTGCGCGCCTTCAAACAGGATGCGTTTGCCCTCGCGGCGCTTCTGCTCGAGCAGCGACCATACCGAATCCATAAACGGCAACACTGCGGGCGCCACGCTCGTCAGCTCTTGATGCACGGCTTTGGCTTCGATCGGTTCGAGGCCCAGGCCCTTGCGCAGCGCATTATGATGGGTGAGCAGGCGTTCGATCTTGCGGTCGAGCGTCGCACCGTCGGCGAGGTCCATCAGGCGAATGGCGCGCCGCCCGACCTTGTCCTCGTAAGCGGGGCCGATGCCACGCCGAGTGGTGCCGATCGACAGCGCCGCATTCGCGTTTTCGCGAATGGCGTCGAGCTCGCGGTGCAACGGCAGAATCAACGCGGTGTTCTCGGCGATGCGCAGATTGTCGGGCGTGACATTGATATTCTGCTTCTTGAGCTTGGCGATCTCGTCGATCAGCGCGCGGGGATCGAGCACCACTCCGTTGCCGATAATCGACAGCTTGCCTGGCCGCACGACTCCGGACGGTAACAACGACAGCTTGTAGGTGGTGCCATTGATAACCAGAGTATGGCCGGCATTATGGCCGCCCTGGAAGCGGACCACGATGTCGGCCTGCTCCGACAGCCAGTCGACAATCTTGCCCTTGCCTTCGTCGCCCCATTGGGAGCCGACCACGACAACATTCGCCATGAGGAACTGCCCCCAAGAGCCTTCAGCTCATGCGCAGATGGATCGGAAATCGGCCGCAGCCGTTCGGATAATGGATGACACGCTGTGAGGCAAGCTGAAAGCCTTATCGCCTGGTCGCGCCCCGATCGCATAAACTACTGAAATTACGATACATTTACAATAACTTGAATGGCGGAGGCCAACCGCCCATTTGGCTGCGCTGGGCGCCGATTGTCGCGGGTCAGGCTTTGTTGGCAGTCATGCGGGGGCGGCACTGGTCGCACGCCGCGCATCGCGATAGCTCCTGAGGGGTTGTCTCTTCCATTCGGGAAACAAGGTCATGCCGGGGGCGACCGCCCAGTCCCGGAGCCGAGCGCTCCGCGCCCTGTTCGACCAGCCGTATCTGCTGCTGTCGCTGACCTCGCTGTTCTGGGCCGTCAATACCGTGCTCGGCCGTTTCGTTGTCGGCCATATCCCGCCGGTGACGTTGGCTTTCATCCGCTGGGGTGGCGCTTTCCTGATTGTGCTGCCGTTCGCGCTGCCGCATCTGACGCGCGACTGGCCGGTCATCCGCAAGCATGCAGTCCTGATGACGGTGCTCGCGCTTACCGGTTTCTCCGCCTACAACACGATGGCCTATTACGGCCTGCAATACACCTCCGCGATCAACGGGCTGTTGCTGCAATCGACCGGGCCGCTGTTCGTCGCGCTCTGGTCGTTTGCGCTGTTTCGCACGCGGCTGACCTGGCGGCAGGCCACCGGAATCTGCATCTCGCTCACCGGCGTGCTGGTCATTATCAGCCACGGCAGCCTCGCCGTTCTCATCGGCATCGGTTTTAACCGGGGCGATGTCTGGTTTCTGATTGCGCTCCTGATTTACGCCTACTACACCGCCGCGCTACGTCAGCGGCCGGCGATGCATCCGCTGTCGTTTCTCGCGGTCGGCATGGGCTGGGGCGCGACGCTGCTTATTCCCGCCCTGGTCGTCGAAATCGCCAGCGGCCAGACCATGGCGTTCGATACCGAGAGTGTGTTGAGCATCGTTTTTGTCTGCGTCTTCCCGTCGCTGCTCGGCTATCTATTTCTCAATCGCGGCATTGAATTGATCGGCGCCAATCGCGCGGCGCCATTCATGCATCTGGTGCCGGTGTTCGGTTCGGTGCTGGCGATCGTATGGCTCGGCGAGCGTTTTGAAATCTTCCACGCCGTCGGCTATGGGCTGGTGTTTACCGGCATCACGGTCGCGACGCGCAAGGGATCACTTAAATAAGTGATGACTTAAAGGAGTGACCGCTTAAAACCGCAGCGGCCTGGCTTGCTTGACCTGCGGTAGAGCGCGCACCTTGGCCAGCACGTCGTCCGGCAGATCGCCGTCGATCTCGATCAGCGCCACCGCGTTGCCGCCCGCTGCGTCGCGGCCGACATGGAAGGTCGCGATGTTGATGCCGGCGTCGCCGAGCGTCGATGAGAATTTGCCGATGAAGCCCGGCTTATCGAGATTGGTGATGTAGATCATCGAGGCGCCGAATTCCGCGTCCATGCGGATGCCCTTGATGTTGACGATGCGCGGGCGTCCGTCGGCATAGACCGTGCCGGAAACGTGCCGCGATTGCCGCTCGGTGGTAACCGTGAGCGTGATCAGGCTCTCGTAATCGCCTTCGGCGTCGCGCCGCGTCTCCTCGACCGCGATGCCGCGTTCCTTGGCGACGGTCGGCGCCGAGACGACATTGACGCCTTGCAGCATCGGCCGAAGGATGCCGGCGATTGCCGCCGAGGTGAGCGCCCGCGTATTCATCTGCGCGACCACGCCCTCGTAGCAGATCTGCACTTGCTTGATGCCGGTCTCGGTGAGTTGTCCGGCGAACGAGCCGAGCTTCTCGGCGAGCGCAATGAACGGCTTGAGCTTGGGCGCTTCTTCGGCGCTGATCGAGGGAAAGTTGAGGGCGTTGGTAATGGCGCCGCGGATCAAGTAGTCCGACATTTGCTCGGCGACCTGGAGCGCCACGTTCTCTTGCGCCTCGGTGGTCGAGGCGCCGAGGTGCGGCGTGCAGACCACGTTGGGCAATTTGAACAAAGGACTGTCGCTGGCCGGCTCGGTCGCGAACACGTCGAGCGCGGCGCCGGCGATCCGTCCGGACGCCAGCGCTTCGTACAGCGCCGCCTCGTCGACCAGTCCGCCGCGCGCACAATTGATCAGGCGCAGGCTCTTCTTGGTCAGCTTGAGCGAGTCGGCGTTGATGATGTTGCGGGTCTTGTCGGTGAGCGGTGTATGCAGCGTGATGAAGTCGGCGCGGCGCAGCAGATCTTCCAGTTTCACTTTCTCAACGCCGAGATCGACCGCGCGCTCGTCGGAGAGAAACGGATCGTAGGCGATCACCTTCATTTTCATGCCGAGCGCGCGGTCGGCGACGATCGCACCGATATTGCCGCAGCCGATGACGCCGAGCGTCTTGCCGAAAATCTCCACCCCGAGGAATTTGTTCTTTTCCCATTTGCCGGCGTGGGTCGACGCATCGGCTTCCGGGATTTGTCGGGCCAACGACAGCATCAGGGTGATCGCATGCTCGGCGGTGGTGATCGAATTGCCGAACGGCGTGTTCATCACGATGATGCCGCGTGCGGTCGCCGCCGCGATGTCGACATTGTCGACCCCGATGCCGGCACGACCGATCACTTTTAAATTTTGCGCCCGCTCGAGAATTTTGGGCGTAACTTTGGTGGTCGAACGGATCGCCAGCCCATCGAAGCCGTTGATCGCTTCGGCGAGCTTTTCCTTGTCCTTGCCGAGCGCGGGCTGGAAATCCACCTCAAGCCCGCGATCCTTGAAGATCGCAACGGCGGCGGCCGACAGCGCGTCCGAGATGAGAACTTTAGCCGGCATGGTCAGACCTCCTGCGCTAGCGCGGCTTTGGCTTTGGCATAGGCCCAGTCCAGCCAGAGCGTGAGCGCCTCGAGATCGGCGCGTTCGACGGTCGATCCGCACCAGATGCGCAAGCCGGGCGGGGCGTCGCGATAGGCGTCGATGTCGTAGGCGACGGCTTCCTTTTCGAGCGTGGCGGCGATGCCTTTGACGAAGGCCGCCTGCGCTTCCGCCGGCAACCGCGTCACGGCCGGATCGACCACCTTCAGGCAGACGGAGGTGTTGGAACGCACCGCCGGATCTTGCGCCAGGAAATCGATCCATCCGGCGCGCTTGCTCCAGTCGGCGATGACTCGCGCATTGCCGTCCGCGCGCGCGCGCAAGCCGGTCAGGCCGCCCGCCGCCTTCGCCCATTCCAGTGCGTCGAGGTAATCCTCAACACACAGCATCGACGGCGTGTTGATCGTCTCGCCGACGAAAATCGCGTCGTTGAGCTTGCCGCCTTTGGTCATGCGGAAGATTTTCGGCAGCGGCCACGCCGGCTTGTAGCTCTCGAGCCGGGCCACCGCGCGTGGCGAGAGAATCAGCATGCCGTGTGCGGCTTCGCCGCCGAGCGCCTTCTGCCAGGAGAAGGTGACGACATCGAGCTTGGCGAATTCAAGCGGTTGGGCGAACGCGGCCGAGGTGGCGTCACAAATGGTCAGCCCGGTGCGATCGGCGGCGATCCAGTCGGCGTTCGGCACCCGCACACCTGAGGTCGTACCGTTCCAGGTGAAGACGATGTCGCTTGCCGGACTAGCCTGGGCGAGATCGGGCAATTCGCCGTAACCGGCCTTGAGCACGGTCACATCTTTAAGCTTGAGTTCCTTGACAACATCATTGACCCAGCCTTCGCCGAACGATTCCCAGGCCAGTACGGTCACCGGGCGGGGGCCGAGCAGCGACCACAGCGCCATCTCCAGCGCGCCGGTATCGGAAGCGGGCACGATACCGATGCGGTAATCCGCCGGCACCGCGAGGACTTCACGGGTCAGATCGATAGCGCGCTTGAGCTTGGCTTTGCCCGGCTTCGAGCGGTGCGAGCGTCCGGTCAGAGCGCTGTTGAGGTTTTGCGGAGTCCAGCCGGGGCGCTTGGCACAAGGGCCGGATGAAAAATGCGGCACGTTAGGCCGCACGACAGGTGTCGCGAGCGTCATGGTCTATCCTTCCAGATAGGCGCCCCTCGTTGGGGAGGGGTGTCCCGAGGTCGGCAATAAGGAAGTCGAACGGCTGCGTCAAGCCGGCCGTGGCGGCCGGCTGCGGGAAATTGGATTTTTCAGAACTTGAAGCCGACGCCGACGCGGCCGGTGAAAAGGGAAACCGATATGCTGCTTATCGAGGCAAACTGGATATATTCAACTTCGCTGCGCAGAAAAAGATTCGGCGTGAGCGCCCACTCAAGTCCGCCGCCGATCGATAAGCCATAGAGCAGCGCATTGTCTTGCCCGGTGCTAGGCGTCAGCGGGAAACCTTGGCAGGTAAAGACGGGGGTATAAGGTGCCGTGGTCGCATCGGTGCAACTTGCGTCGACATTTGTCGATACGCTGTAGTTGCCAATTCCAACGACAACGCCGACGAACCCATACGGCAACAAATTGCCCACGACATAGCCGGCGCGACCGCGTATCTCGCCGTAATCGGTAAGGTCAAAGCGCCCGGTGGAGGGGCCGACTGCCACGCTGGTAACGCCGCCGGCCGGAGGGGTAAAGCTGCGGCTGACGATCCCGGAGGACGACGACGACACGCTCAAGGATGTGTGCGTATAGGTCGCTTCGATGCCGGTGATGACGTCCTGCCACTGGGCGTTGTAGCCAACGAAGCCGCCATAGCCGAACGCACTGGCGCTAGCTTGGCCGAGCGTCTGCAATTGCGATGGTGCGTACTGTGTCTGCACCACCGTGTCCTGCAGGCTCGCTGCTATGAGCGGCCCGGTCGCATTGGAAAAGTTGGCGAGCGTGCTGGTGTAGTTGAAATCACCACCGAGATAGAATCCGCTCCAACGCGTGAAGGTCGCCGGACCGACACTGAACGAGCCGGGCGGCACCGCGGCGATTGGCGGAATCGGCGGCGACGGGAAATCTTCCGCGAAAGCCGGCGTAAGCGCGGCGAAAATGCCGAGCGCGCAGGAGATCAGGCGCAGCCGGCGCGCTGTGCTCTGTATTGGCCCCGGAATGGTGGGCATGATCGCGTTAGCCGCGGCTCTGCAACGGCGGTTGCGCCGGCATATACTGCGGTTGCGGCACCGGCACATACTGCGGTTGCGGCATGAATTGCGGTGACGGCGTGTAGAGCGGCTGCGGCGTGTATACCGGCTGCGGCGCATAAACCGGCTGCGGCGCGAACATCGGCTGCGGCGCGAACATCGGCTGCGGTGCGAACACCGCCGGCGCCGAGTCGGCTTGCAGCATCCAGCGCAGGCCGATGCGGAAGTCCTGCGAGGTCATGTCCTTGAAGGTGTAGAAAGCCGACGGACACGACGCGGTGTTCTGGCATTGCACGATCGGGCTTTGCGGCGATCCAAGGTTCAGGTAACGCCAGCTGAAGTCGATCTTGAGGTTGTTGTTGACGGCGTAACTCAGGCCGAGCGTGACGTCCCAGGCAAGGCTGAAACTGGAATTGTCGCTGGCCGCAAATCCGAAGCCGTTGCTGCCGTCGGAGTTGATGCCATTATCCTGCATGCCGCTGATGGTGTTGTAGGCGCCGCCGACTCCGAAGCCGACGAACGGTGTCAGGCACCACCAGGTACCGAGATCGACATAGATGTTGGCCAGAAACACCGCGGCCGAGTAATTCGCCGTGTTGACGTCGAAACAGGTGCCGCCGCCGGCGCAGAAGTTGGTATAGCTGCCGGTCGCCTTGACCTCGGCTCGGGTACGATATTCGCCGGTGACATCGAACCGCAGCCAGCTGTTGAATTCGTAACCGACGCCAAGCCCGAAAATGGTCGTGTCCTGGATATTTTGCTGCACGATCATCCAGCTCGCCGGCCAGACGAAGGCGAGATTGGTCTGGGTGAAGTTAAACTCGGAGAAGCTCTGTACGCCGACGCCGATGTCGCCGCGCAGATACCAACCGCCGAGCGGTTGCTGCACGATCAACGGAATCGGTTGCATCGGAATTTGCGGCACTTGCGGCATCGGCATGTCCGCCGCGCCGGCTGCGCTGCTGATGAGCGCGACCGCTCCGGCAGCGAGTAAGGTCCTAACGCCGACCATTCGCTTCGTTCCTTTGCCGGCGTGACCGCGCACATTCGCGGCCACGCGCTGAACGAAGCAAAAATGTCAGCAATTCCTTAAGCGGCCCTTAACCTTAATTCTTAACCGCGTTCGTTAGGCTTTTGCCGCACCGGCGCCGCGCAAAATACGCCGTCGGCCGGCCATCGAGGCCGGCGCCCGGCGGCTGGGCGACCACGTTAAGCTTTCGCTAATCCTTGCGGCAACGGCGCGAGCGCTAGTGGTCCGATTCTAACATTCGCATCGGTATTCGGCAGCTTCTCATGCGAATGTTAGAATCAAAAGGACCACTAGCAAATATGAGTCTTAGTGAGCTTTGGATTTGACATTCGCTTCACGAGGCTGCCGCTAGGTGGGTAGCGAATGTTAAATCCGCTCCACTAGGCGCGCCGGAATTGAATTTGTTCGGCGCGGCTGCGCCGGACCTACATCAGAGCGTAGCCGCGGCCGATGCGGCGGCCCTCAGCGGCGATCCAGGCAAGGATCGCAGCATCGACGTCGCCGAATCCTGCCGGCAGAGCATCGGGCCGACGCCGCAACACAATTTGCGAGCGCTCGATGACCTCAATCAAAGCCAAAAGCGTGGGACGCTGTTCGATCATGCTCGAACACCTATCGCGCGAGACTGGCCTTCAAAGGGCGAGGATGCGGCAAAGTCGGGGCATGTGCTTTCGATCCTGCGATCGGCCCTGCCGGACAATCGTCAATCGACACCCTCGTTCAGCGCGAATAACACCAGGAATTTTCTTCCAAAGATGCCAATGCGGCCATGTATTTGTTCTGATTTTGGCCGGCAATTCCGAACATACAATCCTCGGTATAGGCCTAGTATTGCTGCCACCTGCCCGCTATGTCATACCCATAAAACCCCGAACAATTTCGGATTCAGAGCACAGAGTATGGAGGATTCCATGGCGTTGCAGATAGGCGAAACTGCCCCGGATTTCGAAGCCGAGACGACCGAAGGCAAAATCCACTTCCACGAATGGGCAGGCACTTCCTGGGTCGTATTGTTTTCGCATCCCAAGGATTTCACGCCGGTTTGCACCACCGAACTCGGCACCATGGCGCGGCTGAAGCCCGAATTCGACAAGCGCAACGTAAAAATCATCGGCCTGTCGGTCGACCCGGTCGAAAACCATAAGAAGTGGGCCGGCGACATCAAGGACGTGGTCGGATTCGCGCCGAACTATCCGATGATCGGCGACACCGAACTGAAAGTTTCGAAGCTGTACGGCATGCTGCCGGCGAGCACGGCCGGCACCTCGGAAGGCCGCACCCCAAACGACAACCAAACCGTGCGCAACGTTTTCGTCATCGGCCCCGACAAGAAGATCAAGCTCGTTTTGGTTTATCCGATGAGCACCGGCCGTAACTTCGATGAGGTACTGCGGGTTATCGATTCACTTCAGCTCTCTGCGAAGCACCGTGTCTCGACACCGGCGAACTGGAAACCAGGCGAAGATGTAATTCTCGGCGGCGCCATTACCGACGAAGAGGCCAAGAAGCTCTACCCGCAGGGCTGGAAGACGCCGAAGCCGTACATCCGGATCGTGCCGCAACCGCGGTAAGACCGCAGAGATCGTCACTGTGTTATAAGGGCGCGGCCTCGACCGCGCCCTTATGTTTACGGCACCAGAAGCACTTTGCCGATGTTCTGGCGATCCTGAATGAAGTGATGGGCTTGCGCGGCTTCGTCAAAGCGGAAACTACGAGCCACTTTCGGCTTAAGGACGCCCTGCGCCGCCAACTCCAATATTGCATTGCCCCATGACCGCATGCGCTCGATTTCTCCCCACAGGTGACCGAGGTTGACGCCGAACACGCCCTTGTTCGCATTCATCAGCGACAATGGATTAAACTGAAACCACGGCGTGGTTGCGAGCATCGACAGCATAGCCGATATGCTTCGCACCTTGCCCTGCGCCAACGTGGAAGCGCCGAACATCCCAAGCCGTCCGGTCGGCGCGAGGATGCGGTATCCCTTCTTGAACGATTCACCGCCAACTGCGTCGAGAATGAGCTCGACGCCACGGCCGTTGGTAATCTCGCGGGTGCGCGCTTCGAAATCCTCAGTTCGATAATCGATCAGATGATCCGCACCCAGGGCGCGCAGCTCGCCGTGCTTGGCCGCGGACGCCGTGCCGATGACGCGGGCGCCGATATGCTTGGCGATCTGCGTCGCGGCGATGCCGACGCCGCCGCCCACTGAATGGATGAGGACGGTTTCGTTTGCCTTTAAGCCGCCCATCACGACGATAAGCTGCCAGGCGGTAAAATAGTTGACTGGCAGGGCAGCGCCCTCCAGCGCCGACAGACTGGCCGGCCGTTCGAACACCTGTTGTTCCGGAACGCAAACGACATCTGAATATCCGCCAAATCGCGTCAGCGCGATGACGTTGTGCCCGACCCAATTCTGGCCGGCGCCGACGCCCGCGGCGTCGACACGACCGCTTACCTCGTAACCCGGCACGACCGGAACTGGCGGCAGATCGGGATACACGCCAATACGTCCCATGATGTCGGCAAAATTGACACCGCTTGCCTCAACGCGAATGCGAAGCTCGCCGGGCTTGGGCTCCAGATCAGGCGCCTCCTTGACTTGGAGAACCTCGGGCGGCCCAGCACGCGTAATCCAGATCTGTCGCATGACGCATATCCCATCCCGTAAAGCGCAAACCGGAAAAACTCATATAGGGATCGAATCGCAGCCGCGCCCTTGTTTTTGTGGCTGGCGCGTGCAGACTTCAACGCCTTGGCGCTGCAAAAAAAACTCCCACAAACGAGGAACTCATGGATGTGCGCGCCGCCGTGGCATTTGCCCCCGGCAAACCGCTTGAGATTGCAACGGTGAACCTCGATGGTCCGCGCGCCGGTGAAGTACTGGTCGAGATCAAGGCGACCGGTATCTGTCATACCGACGAATTCACCCTCTCGGGCGCCGATCCGGAAGGCCTGTTTCCTGCGATCCTTGGTCACGAAGGCGCCGGCGTTGTCGTTGACATCGGTGCCGGCGTGACATCGGTGAAGAAGGGCGATCACGTCATTCCGCTCTACACGCCGGAATGCCGGCAGTGCCCGTCCTGCCTGTCGCGCAAAACCAATCTCTGTACCGCGATCCGCGCCACCCAGGGCCAGGGCGTCATGCCCGACGGCACCTCGCGCTTTTCCATCGGCGGCAAGAAACTCCATCACTACATGGGTTGCTCGACCTTCGCCAATTTCACCGTGCTGCCGGAAATCGCGGTGGCGAAAATTCGCGAGGACGCGCCGTTCGACAAGGTCTGCTACATCGGCTGCGGCGTCACCACCGGCGTTGGCGCGGTCATCAACACCGCCAAGGTCGAGCCGGGCGCCAAGGCGATCGTGTTCGGCCTCGGCGGCATCGGCCTCAACGTCATCCAGGGATTGCGGCTCGCCGGTGCCGACATGATCATCGGTGTCGACCTTAACCCGGACAAGAAAGCCTGGGGCGAACGCTTCGGCATGACGCACTTCGTCAATCCGAAGGAAGTCGGCGGCGATCTCGTGGCCCATCTCGTCAACATGACCAAGAGCGGCGCCGACCAGATCGGCGGCGCCGATTACACGTTCGAATGCGTCGGCAACGTCAATCTGATGCGCGCGGCGCTCGAAAGCTGCCACCGGGGCTGGGGCCAAAGCATCATTATCGGTGTCGCCGGCTCAGGCCAGGAAATCGCAACTCGTCCGTTTCAACTGGTCACCGGCCGGACGTGGCGTGGCACCGCTTTCGGCGGCGCGCGCGGCCGCACCGACGTGCCCAAAATCGTCGATTGGTACATGCAGGGAAAAATCGAAATCGATCCGATGATCACCCACACCCTGGCGCTTGCCGACATCAACGCGGCGTTCGCGTTGATGCACGAAGGCAAAAGTATCCGCAGCGTCGTGGTTTATTAGGACGAAAGACCGGCCATGAGCGAACTCAGGCAGCCGCCATTTGCCGATTATCTCGGCATCAAGCTCACGCATATTTCCAAGGAGAAGGTCACCGGCGAATTGGCGGTACGCCCGGAGCTTGCCACCATGCCGGACATTATTCATGGCGGCGCCATCATGTCGTTTGCCGACAATATCGGCGCCGGCGCTACCGTCGCCAATCTTCCGCCCGGCGCGAGCACCACGACAATCGAGAGCAAGACCAACTTCTTTGCCGCCATTCCCGTTGGCGATATCGCACGCGCCGAATGCACGCCGCTCCATCGCGGCCGTACCACCATGGTGTGGCAGACCCGCATTACCCGCAACGACGGCCGCTTGTGCGCCATGGTCACACAGACGCAACTCGTGCTGCTGCCGAAGAAAGATTAGGACCATGGGTGCGATGCCCTCATTCGTTTACGGCGTGGCGAAAGCCGAGGATGTTGCCGGCATGTCCGGCCGGGACATGCTGCAAGCTATCATTGACGGCAAACTCCCCGCCCCGCCGATCGCGCAAACGCTCAGTTTCTGGCTGACCGAAGTCGGCGATGGCCATTGCGTCTTCGAGGCCGAGACCGGACCGCATCTGCTTAACCCGCTCGGAGGCGTCCACGGCGGCTGGGCGCTAACGCTCATCGACAGCGCGGCCGGCTGCGCCGTCCATACTCTTCTGCCGGCGGGCGTCGGCTATGCGACCGTCGAAACCAAGGTCAATTTTACCCGGCCGATCAAGCATGATACCGGACGCGTGCGCGCCGAAGGGCGCGTCGTGAGCCGCGGCCGCCAGATCATGACATCCGAAGGGCGCCTGCTCGATTCGGATGGACGCGTGCTGGCACACGGAACGTCAACGTTGATGATTTTTGGCAATGGCAAAGCGCGCGAAAACGGCGGCAAAGTTTAAGATCAAGCGCATTTACGAGCCCGCCGCCGAAGACGACGGCTTGCGCGTTCTGGTGGATCGGCTATGGCCGCGCGGGATGGCCAAACAAAAAGCGCACATCGATCAATGGCTCAAGGATGTCGCGCCGAGCCACGAACTGCGCCGTCGTTTTCACGCCAAGCCGGTCGAATGGAAAGAATTCGTCGCCGCCTATGGCCGCGAACTCAAGCAAGACCCTGCGCGTAGTGCGGCCGCCGGCCTGCGGGAGCAATTGCGGCATGGGCCGGTCACTCTCCTCTATGCCCTGCGCGATGAGACGCACAATAATGCGGCCGCGCTCAAATATTGGCTCGAGCGCCGCTAACCGCCGCGCGGTCAGAGCACCCGATAAAACTTGAGCTTCACCGCATCCGGTTGGCGCTCGCCGCTGGCAACGGTAACGTGCCTGGTCATCCAGGCATAACGCGGAGCGCCGGTCGTGAAGAACGCCGCACCGCGGAAATAGTAGCTCGCCGGATCGACGGGCTGTCCCGCCGCGAGCGCGGCGATGATTTCCGGCGGACCGTGCCGCAGCCCCAGGTTTTTTACTTCGATCAGCGCACCGTCGTCGGTCTGCAAACTATAGTGCGCCTCCAACTCGGCGACACCGTCGCTACGCAACACCTGCCAGTCCGCACCACCCGCAAGCACGCGACCGCGCACATTCGGCCCGGAAAATTCACCGCCGGTGATCGGCACGACACGGCGGCCGCCCTTGCCCACATCGCCGAAATTGAGCGGGGGGCCGACCAGCACATTCGCGGCAAAGATCAATTCGAGCGTGGGCGCGGACCCCGTTTCGGCCATGCGATCCTCCTGGCGCGGATTGCGTACCGGCCTTCGGTTTTCCGATAATCTGTAGCGCGCGCGTCAGCGTCAAGACGGTAAGCTCACTGAGGCCATTATGTCAGCCAGCATCGCCAAGCCGATACTGTTTCCATCCACGATCGCCGGCAGCTTGCCGAAGCCGGCTTGGCTGGCCGAACCGAACAAATTATGGGCACAGTGGCGTTCACAAGGCGACGAACTCGCGCAAGCGAAAGACGACGCCATTCTGCTCGCGCTCAAGCTGCAAGAGGATGCCGGCATCGACATTGTCACCGACGGCGAACAGGGGCGGCAGCATTTTGTCCATGGATTTCTCGAGGCGATCGAGGGCATTGATTTCGACAAACGCGTCGAAATGGGCATCCGCAACAACCGCTACAAGGCGATGTGTCCGACGGTCACCGGCCCGCTGCGGCTGCGCAGCCGCGTCCATGCGCGCGAAGCACGGCTGGCGCGCGCCCACACCGCGCGCAAGCTCAAATTCACCCTGCCCGGCCCGATGACCATTGTCGACACCGTCGCCGACGCGCATTACCGCGACCGCGTAAAACTGGCGATGGCGTTTGCCGCGCTGCTCAACGAAGAAGCGCGCGGACTGGCCGCCGACGGCGTCAATGTGATCCAGTTCGATGAACCGGCCTTCAACGTCTACATGGACGAAGCCGCAGACTGGGGCATCGCGGCGCTGCATCGCGCCGTCGACGGCGTCAGCGCTACCAGTGCCGTGCATATCTGCTACGGCTACGGCATTGCCGCCAACATCGCGTGGAAGCAAACGCTCGGAACCGAGTGGCGGCAATACGAAAAATTCTTCCCGGCGCTGGCGCAAAGCCGCATCGACCGGGTTTCCGTTGAGTGCATCAATTCGCATGTCCCGATGCGGATGCTTGAACTGCTCGACGGCAAAGACGTCGAGCTCGGCGTTATCGACGTTGCCACCGATACGATCGAGACGCCCGAAGACGTCGCCGCCGTCATCGCCAAAGCCGCCGGCCATGTGCCCAAGGAGAAGATCATTCCGGGCACCAACTGTGGCATGGCGCCGATGCGGCGCGAGATTGCGGAGAAGAAGCTCGAGGCGCTGGCCAAGGGCACGGCGCTGGCGCGCGCGAAGCTCGGCTAATTCAGCGATCGCTGCGCGAAAGCACGTCGATCAATTCACCGACTTTGCGGCGCTGTTCGCCCTTGTTCCCCGAGGCGATCGCGTGCTCGACGCAATGCGCCACGTGGTCGGCGAGGATTTCCTCTTCGGCACGGCGGAGCGCCGCGCGCGCAGCCGACAATTGGGTGACGATGTCGATGCAATAGCGGTCGTCATCGACCATGCGCGCAAGCCCGCGCACCTGGCCTTCGATCCGCTTCAGCCGCTTGAGCACCGATGACTTGGCATGCGCTTGCATGAAGGTTATATACCCCTCCAGGGTATACTTAGCAACGGGTCACGCATGCACGCGCATGGCGCCGAGGTTGTCGCGACCGATCCGGTGTGCGGGATGAAGGTCGATCCGGCCGAAACCCCGCATCGCCACGCGCACAACGGCCAGGATTATTTCTTCTGCGGCGGCGGTTGCCGAAGCAAATTCGCCGCCGACCCGGATAAATACCTCGACAAAGCCGTAGCCGCGCCGCCGCCAGCGCCGCCGGACACGATCTACACCTGCCCGATGCATCCGGACGTGCGCCAGCTCGGCCCCGGCGCTTGTCCGATCTGCGGTATGGCGCTCGAGCCGGAAGCAGGCGGCGCCGACGATGGTGGCGAACTCGCCGACATGACGCGGCGCTTGTGGATCTCGGCTGTGTTGACGCTGCCGGTCGCGGCGCTGGAGATGGGCGAGCATTTTTTCGGCTTTGCGCCGCTATCGCATCGAGCCTCCAGTCTCGTGCAACTCGCGCTGGCGACACCGGTCGTGCTGTGGGGCGGCTGGCCGTTCTTCGTGCGCGGCGCACAATCGTTGCGTAGCCGCCATCTCAACATGTTCACGCTGATCGCCATGGGCACGGGAGTGGCTTACGGCTACAGCCTCGTCGCGACGTTCGCACCGCAGCTATTTCCATCGATGTTCGGCAACCGGCATGGCGGTGTTGCGCTCTATTTCGAGGCGGCCGCCGTCATCACCGTCTTGGTGCTGATGGGACAAGTGTTGGAGTTGCGGGCGCGAGCTTCGACTTCGGCGGCCATTCGCGCGCTGATGGAGCTTACGCCCAATAGCGCCAGGCGCGTGCGCGCGGACGGCAGCGACGAGGATGTACCGCTTGAGGCGGTCGCGGTCGGCGACCGCCTGCGCGTACGGCCCGGCGAAAAAGTCCCGGTGGACGGCAGCGTAATCGAGGGAAGCACGGCGATCGACGAATCCATGCTCACCGGCGAAGCGATGCCCGTCAGCAAGGAACTGGGCGCGCGCGTGGCGGCCGGTACGGTCAATCAAAGCGGCAGTTTCGTCATGCGCGCCGAAAAAATCGGGCGCGACACCATGCTTGCACGTATCGTGCAGACGGTTGCCGCCGCACAGCGGTCGCGCGCGCCGATCGCCCGGCTTGCCGACCAGGTCGCGGCCTGGTTCGTGCCTGTGGTGATCGCGGTCGCGCTGGCAGCCTTTGCGGCGTGGTCAATCTTCGGGCCCGAGCCACGCTTTACGCTCGGCCTGCTCGCTGCGGTGAGCGTGCTCATCATCGCCTGTCCATGCGCGCTTGGGCTCGCCACGCCGATGTCGATCATGGTGGCCGTCGGCCGCGGTGCGCAGGCAGGCGTCCTCGTCAAAAACGCCGAGGCGCTGGAGCGGCTGGAAAAGGTCGACACGCTGGTGGTCGACAAGACCGGCACCCTGACCGAAGGCAGGGCGAAGGTCACCGAAATCGTCGCGACGAATGCCGGAGATGGAAACGAAATTCTACGGCTTGCCGCCGGCGTTGAACGTGCAAGCGAGCATCCCCTCGCTGCGGCGATCGTTACGGCGGCAATCGAACGCGGCATCAAGCCGGCCGATGTGAGCGGCTTTCAAGCTTTCCCGGGCAAGGGTGTCATTGGCGTGGTCGAAGGCCGCAACGTCGCGCTCGGCAACGCCGCCTTTCTCGCAGAACGTGCGGTTGCGACTGGTTCGCTCGAAAAAGATGCTGACCGCAGGCGGCGCGACGGCGCCAGCGTGATTTTCCTCGCCATTGATGGACAAGCCGCCGGCATCCTGGTGATTGCCGACCTGATCAAGGCGACCGCGCCCAAAGCGCTGCAGCGGCTGCGCGCCGACGGCCTGCGCATCGTCATGCTGACCGGCGACAACTCCGCAACCGCCACAGCGGTCGCGCACCGCCTCGGGATCACTGAGATCGAGGCTGAGGTACTGCCCGATCGGAAAACCGCCGCAGTCGAACGACTGCGGCGCGAAGGCCGCATTGTCGCGATGGCCGGCGACGGCATCAACGATGCGCCGGCGCTCGCCACCGCCGATGTCGGCATTGCGATGGGAACCGGCACCGATGTCGCCATCGCGAGCGCCGGCATCACGCTGATCAAAGGTGACCTGCTGGGGATTGTGCGGGCACGCGAACTCTCGCACGCGACCATGCGCAACATCCGGCAGAATCTGCTGCTGGCGTTCGTCTATAACGCCGCCGCGATCCCGATCGCCGCCGGTGTTCTTTATCCGGTTTTCGGATTCGTTTTGTCGCCGATGATCGGAGCGGCGGCGATGGCGCTGTCTTCGGTGAGCGTCATCACCAACGCGTTGCGGCTGCGGCACGCTGCGCTTTAGTTCTCCGGCAGCGGGATGAATTCCTTGTCGTCGCCCGGGATAAGGGCGAATTTGCCGGTCTTCCATGCCTCCTTCGCCGCTTCGATGCGCTCCTTGCGCGAGGAGACGAAATTCCACCACAGATAGCGCGGACCTTCGAGCGCCGCGCCGCCCAGGAACATCAGACGCGATGGTTGCGTCGCCGTCACTTTGATGCGGTCGCCGGGGCGAAACACCAGAAGCTGCGGCGCGGCGAACTTGTCGCCGGCGATGTCGATCTCGCCTTCGGTTACGTAGATCGCGCGCTCCTCATGGTCGGCATCGAGCGGCGCGCTCGCGCCCGCCTCCAGCAACACCTCCGCATAAAACCATTCCGAGACCATGCCGACCGGCGATTTTTGCCCAAACACCGACCCGGCGATGACGCGGGCGCGCACGCCCTTGTCGGTGATGCTCGGCAGGACGGCGGCATCGAAGTGTTCGAACAGCGGCGCCATTTCTTCGTGATCTTGCGGCAGCGCGATCCAGCTCTGAATGCCGAACATGCCGCCGCCGGCCGCGCGCATCGCCGCCGGCGTGCGTTCCGAATGGCTGATGCCCCGCCCCGCCGTCATCAGATTCATGGCACCGGGCGTGATCTCCAGGTCGTTACCTTCGCTGTCGCGATGGGTGACACGCCCGTCGAAAAGATAGGTGACCGTAGCAAGGCCGATGTGAGGGTGAGGACGAACGTCCATCCCCCGCCCGGCCACGAGCTGCACCGGCCCCATTTGGTCGAAGAAGATGAAAGGGCCGACCATCTGGCCTTTGCTGTGCGGTAGCGCGCGGCGCACGCTAAAGCCGTCGCCAAGGTCGCGCACGCGCGGAACGATAATCAGCTCAAGCGCATCGCACGAATGCTTGTCGCCCGGCAGCGGATCCTTGTCGGGCATCCAACTCATCGCTGTTTCCTTCTCAGCCGCCGGCGGCCATCCGGTGCGAATGGCTCCAGCCATCAAGCCATGTATGATAGAGGCGCGCAAACTGCCACGGTCTCGTTTCCGGTCAAGTTCACCGTCAAATCTGCATGATATCAGCACCTTCATTGACCAGCGTCGGCCTGCTTCTCGGCATGAGCCTGTTCCTCGGACTGGCTTTTGAGGATTTCTTTGCCCACGCCGAGACGAAGCGTCCCGGCGGCATACGCACATTTCCGCTGCTCGCGGTCATGGGCGGCGTGCTCTATCTGTTCGACCCGGACCGCTTCGTTCCCTTCACCGCCGGTCTCATCGTGCTCGGCGCCTGGCTCGCCGTCTTTTACCGCCAACATGTACGGGAGCAGGACGACGCCGGCGAACCGAATGTCGGGCTGGTCGTGCCCGTGCTCAATGTTCTGGCTTATCTTCTCGGCGCGATCGCGCTGGCGCTGCCGCCATGGGTAGCGGTGGCGACCACGGTAACCGCCGTGCTGTTGCTGACCGGCCGGGAGAAACTGCACGCGCTGGCGCGGCGCGTTGAAATCAAGGAGATCGTCACCGCCGGCGAATTTCTGATCCTCACCGGCATTATTCTGCCGCTGTTGCCAAACACCCCGGTGACGACGCTCACCACCATCACGCCCCGGCAGGCGTGGCTGGCACTGGTCGTGGTCTGCACGCTTTCCTATGCCAGTTATTTGGCGCAGCGCTACTGGGCGGCGGCCGCGCGCGGCCTTTGGATGGCCGCTCTCGGTGGACTTTATTCGTCAACCGCAACGACAGTCGTCCTGGCCCGGCAGGCAAAGTCCAATCCGGAGCTGCGGCGCAATGCGCAGGCCGGCATTACGCTTGCGACCGCCATCATGTATCTGCGCATTCTCGCGGTGGTGGCGTTCTTCAATCTGACTTTGGCGCGGGTGCTGGCACCTTCGCTTTGCGGCTTGTCGCTTGCAGGTCTTGCGATCTGCGCGCTGCAATACCGCTTCGCGCCACGGCCGGCACGGGCCGCGACATCGACGACTGCTCCGCCCGCGGCTGTCAATCCACTCGAACTCGGCCCGGCAGTCTTGTTCGCGGTGCTTTTTATCGCGGTGTCGTTCGTGTCGAATTGGGCGAAGGCGCAATTCGGCGCGTCAGGTATCTATACGCTGGCGGCGATCGTCGGGGTCACCGACATCGATCCGTTCGTGCTCAATTTGGCGCAAGGCGGCACCACCGGTATGTCCAATAGTGCGCTGGCCGCGGCCATCCTGATCGCCGCGTCGTCGAATAATATTCTCAAGGCTCTCTATGCCGCATTTTTTGCGGGCGGCCGGGCAACGGCGATCAGCGCCGCCATGCTGGTATTGCTTGCGGCCGCCGGCGTCGGCGCAGCTTTCGTCATCGCCGGCCTGTGAGCGCTATCGCGCCGCGTCCCGGCATGAGCGGTCGTTTTCAGTGAATGGTCCGATCGCTTTGGAAGGTGGGAGCGCTCAGGTCGCAATTCTTTTCAGCGGCGGCGCGCCGCAGCACTTTCTCTTCTCCCAGGACATCCTCGTAGTCGGCTCGGTAGGACAGGTTTCCAACAATCGCACCGCCGTCGCTTTCGTTGGCTTTGTCCATCAGATTGCGCAACGACTGTTCACGCGTCGTCAGGAGCGTAAGTTGCGGCGCGAAATCCTTGCAACGATAAGCGGAATAGTGGCCGGGGTCGACGAAGAGCGTGCTGACATCCTGGTTCGCCGAACATCCGAAGACGACGAGCACGGCGAGTGCGGCGGCGGCGCCAGCAACCGCCTTGCCGCATCGGCGGCAGCGTTCAATTGAGCAATACGCGTGTTTGCCTGTCATCAAAGGGGCATGCCAGCTTGGGTGCGGCGCAAATCGACGTAAGACGAGTTGCAGTCTCCTGCGCCGCAAATAAGGCACTTCTCCCGACAAATATGCGGTTACCGCTGGTCCTTTTTAGCACTGCGAGGGGGAGGCGCAGCAATTGGGCTTGCGCTGTCAATCGATGGTAAACTCGACGCCGACACTCACGCCGGTGCGCCAAACGATACGACACTGGCGCTGCGCGTCGCCATTGCGGCTGAGCAGCAATACAAAACGATCGGGCAGCGGCTCGTCCTTCTCCAGGACGACTCGCGCGCCGGTGTGTGAAATGTCGGAAATGGTGCAAAGACGCGGCTCAGACTGGTCGATAACGATCTTGGCCGTGTAGTGAAATTGTCGCCGCGGCCGTTTTCGCAATTCGGCGCCGCTGCGATATTTCCCGGAAATGACCATGGGAGCGATGGGTTTTCGAATGCTCGACCGTACGATTTCCGCGTTAAAGGGCGGTTAAATCGCTTGGAACAACGAAGACGGCGCGCAAGCGACCCAGACCGTGGTTCTTAAGTCTCACGGCCGCCCTTGCCTCGCACGCCGCGCGCGGCAGGACGAGATCGTGCCGCCCGCGCTTCGCGCCGCAACAGTGCCGTTGCCGCCGCCGCTGGCACCGGCGGACCGAAATAATATCCCTGCCCGAACTGGCAACCGGCGGCCGACAGAAACGCGCATTGCTCGGCGGTCTGCACGCCTTCCGCGACGACCTCGACGCCGAGCGCCCGCCCGAGCCCAATCACCGCCCGCACGATAGTGGCGTCATCGGGATTGCCGACGACACCGGCGACGAAGCGGCGATCGATCTTCAGCCGTGAGATGCGGAATGAACGCAGACAGTCGAGCGACGAATAACCGGTACCGAAATCATCGATCGCGATTCGCACGCCGCGGCTGCGCAGCCGCTCGACCTCGGCGCTACACCGCTGCGTCGCCTCCATCAACACGGATTCAGTCAGCTCCAGTTCCAGCAGTCCCGCCGGAATGTCGTATTCGTCGAGTGCCGCTGCAACGGCGCGATCGAGATTGCTCGCCAGCTTGAACTGCCCGGCGGAAACATTGGCGGCGACGGTTTTCGGCGCGATCCCCTTGTTCCGCCACGAAGCGATTTGCCGGCAGGTCTGGGCGATGACCCACTGTCCGAGCTGAATGATGCTGCCGGTGGATTCCGCAATTGCAATGAATTGGTCGGGCAACAGCAAACCGCGCTCGGGATGATTCCAGCGCAGCAGAGCTTCAAGGCCGGCGACACGGCCGGAGGCAAGGTCGATCTGCGGCTGGTAATAAAGCTCCAGCTCGTCGTTTTCGATTGCCGCGTGCAGCCCTTCGCCGATGGTGACCCGCTCACGGACTTTCTCATCGAGTTCGCGGATATGAAAGCGGTAGCGGTCGCGACCTTCGGTCTTGGCCCGATAGAGCGCCAGATCGGCCCTGCTCATCATCGCTTCCGGATCGGCCACGTCGTCCTGATAAGGGACGATGCCGACACTGACGCCGGAATGAATCTGGTTGCCGTCGATCGACAGCGGCGCGGCGATGGCCCGGCAAATCTTCGCCGCCAGCACCTCCGCTCCGGCAATGTTGAGCAAATCCTCCTGCAACACGGCAAACTCATCGCCGCCGAAGCGCGAAACCATATCGGTTTTGCGCACGCAATTCTTGAGCCGCTCGGCGACCACCTTCAACAGCGCGTCACCGGCCGGATGGCCGAGCGTGTCGTTGATATCCTTGAAGCGGTCGAGATCGAGATAAAGCACCGCAAACGGCTTGACGCCGCGCCTGGCGCGCGCGAAAGCGAGCCCCAACCGGTCGAGAAACGCGACCCGATTGGGCAGGCCCGTTAACGCATCGGTGCGTGCCAGCTCGATGATGGTTTGCTCGGCGGTCTTGCGCTGGGTGATATCGCGCATGAACCAAATGCGGCCGAGATATCTTTTGGCGGGATCGTAGAGCGGCGCCGAGTGACGGTCGACGGTGCGCCCGTCCTTGGTTTCCAGTTCGTCGTGGCCGCCAATGTCGTGTTGCGCATAAAGACTGCGTACGCGTTCGAGAAAGCCGCTCTCGTTCTTCATGCACGACGCCACAAACTTCAAAATCGGTGCGTTATTGTCGCCCGCGGTCAGCTCTTGCGGAATCTTCCACATTTCGACGAAACGCCGATTGAAGGCGATGATGCGTGATTCCTGGTCGACGACGAGCACCGCGTCGGGCGAATTCTCGATCGCGGCACGCAACAGGACCTGCGAGTCGGCAAGCTCCTGTTCCATCTGCTTGCGTATCGTGACGTCGGTCATCACACCTTCGAACGCGATGAGGCGGCCGGTCTCATCGCACAAACGAACGGTTCTGCCTTCAAACCACAGGAACGAACCGTCCGCTTGTTTGACCCGGACTTCGCGCCGCGTGAAATCGCATTCTCCCTGCGCCAACGCCGCGATATCGGCCAACACGATCTCGCGATCGTCGTCGTGGACGAGCCGCCGCCAAAGCTCCGGCGCGGCGAGCAAATCCTCGGCCCGATAGCCGTAGCGGTGAATGTTGTTCGACACGAACATCAGCGGGAAAGGCAGGTTTGGGCCGAGCCGGTAAACCACCGTCGGGCTCGATTCGACCGCCCGGTTCGCGTCGGCCAGCACTTGCAGCCGGCGCGACGAGAAAATGGCGGCGCTGATCAATTCCGCCAGGATCTTGATCGTTTCGATTTCGCTATGCAGCCAGTCGCGTTCGGCGCTGCAATCATCAAAGCCAATCGATCCGCACCAGACGTCGTCGATAAACAGCGGCGCCGTCAAGACCGACTTGACGCTTCCCATTTCCAGACGCTCGCGCGCCTCCGGACTGAAGTCACGCGCATTGCCAACAATCACTTCGCCGCCGGCGAGGAGCGACGCCCAGGAATCGGGCCGCATTTCG
>DATKRE010000184.1:0-34329 GCA_035532335.1 Xanthobacteraceae bacterium
GTCTTCGTCCTGCCGGCGTACGGACTGCGCAATAACGGCCGTCCGTACGGCCACGGCATCCGTGCGCTCGGCCTCGATCCGAACCGCCTGATCCTGGTCGGGACCGCGCATCGCAAACAAACTTTGTGGGCGCTGGAGGAAGCGCTGCACGCGCGCGCGGTGGCCGCCGTCGCCGGCGTGATCGACAAGCTCGATCTGAAATCGAGCCTGCGACTGCAACTCGCCGCCACCGATGCCGGCGTGCCGCTGTTTCTGCTGCGGCCGGCGGAAATTCTCGAAGCCAGTGCCGCGGCGACACGCTGGCGCGTCGCTTCAGCGCCCGCCGTTCGCGATCGTTTCGGCCTGATCACGCATGCGCGCTGGCAACTCATGCTGGAACGCTGCCGCAACGGACGCGCGGGCGAGTGGATAGTGGAGTACGACCATGTCACGCATTGTTTCAGTCTGGCTTCCGCGCTGGCCGATCCTGCGGATGCTCGCGGCGCAAGCGAAAAATCCTTCCAGCGAGCCGGTTGATCCAGATGCGCCGTTCGTCCTCACGCTCACCGCCAGCGGCGGGCCGCGGCTTGCCGCCTTGAACGCGGCGGCGGCAGCCGCCGGATTGACGCTCGGCCAGCCACTGGCCGATGCGCGCGCGAAGGCCGGCTTCTTGCAGGCGCGCGAGAGCGATGCCGCCGCCGATGCAACCGCGCTGCGGCGGCTCGCTCTATGGGCAACGCGCTACACACCGACCGCTTCGCCGTGGCATGCGGAGAACGGCGCTGACGGGTTTTTCCTCGACATCGAAGGCGCCGCGCATCTGTTCGGCGGCGAAGAAAAACTGCTCGCCGATCTTGCGGCGCGGCTGCACGAAAATTTCGGCTTGCCGGCGCGGCTCGCCGTCGCCGACACGCCCGGCGCAGCATGGGCGCTGTCGCGTTTTCATGACAAACCATGCACCGCGCTTGCCTCCGGTGAGGAAGCCGCGGCGCTTTCGCCGCTGCCGGTCGAAGCGCTGCGGCTTTCGACGGACACCTGCACGACCTTGCGCCGGCTCGGCTTCAAAACCGTCGGCACGCTGCTCGACAAGCCGCGCGCGCCGTTTGCCGCGCGCTTTCCCGCCGAACTGCTGCGGCGGATCGACCAGGCGCTCGGGCGGCTCGACGAACCGCTTGTTCCAGTCGTTCCGCCCCCGGTTTATCACTCGCTGCGTTATCTGCTCGAGCCGGTCATCACCCAGGACGCCGTGCTGGCGCTGGCGCGCCGGCTGATGAGCACGCTCGTGCATGTGCTTGCCCGCGACGATGTCGGCGCACGCGCGCTGCGGCTCTCGCTCTATCATGTCAACGGCGCGGTCGAGGCGGTCGATGTCGAGCTTACTTTGCCGACCCGCGATGTCGCCCATGTCGTGCGCCTTCTCGATCTCAAGCTTGAAGCGCTCGCGGCCATGCAAGAGGCCGGTTTCGGTTTCGAGGCGATCGGCCTTGCCGTCACCCGCGCCGAACCTGTTCCAGCGCAACAACACGAATTGATCGAGGAAGCCGGCGCAGCCGGCCGAACGGAGCGCTGCGCAGCGCTGATCGACACGCTGCGAGGCCGTCTTGGGCCGCACAGCGTGCGGCGGTTTGCGCCGGTCGCCAGTCACAGCCCCGAACGCGCCGAGGCGCTGCCATCGATGGCAATCGCTCGCGGGCATGAACGGAGGAAAATCGAACGCGAAGCAACCGAATGGCCGGAACCGGAAAAGCCGCGCCCGCTGCTCATTCTTCCCCGCGCCGAGCCGACCGAAGTCACCGCGCTCATTCCCGACGGTCCGCCCCGGCGTTTTTGCTGGCGCGGCGTGACCTATGACGTCACAGGCTCCGAAGGCCCGGAGCGCATTGCCAGCGAATGGTGGCGCCGGAGCGACGGACATCACACGCCGGAGCCGACGCGCGACTATTACCTGGTCGAGGATTCCGGCGGCCGCCGCTTCTGGCTGTTCCGCGAGGGCCTCTACGGGCGCGAGACGGCGGCGGCGCGCTGGTTCGTCCACGGTCTGTTTGCGTGAGTTTGTTCAGGTGAAAATACAGATGAGCGCATATGCAGAACTCGCTGTAACCACGAATTTTTCTTTTCTTCGCGGCGCCTCGCACCCCCACGAGATGGTCGCCGCAGCCGATGAACTTGGCTGTTTTGCCATCGGCATCGCCGACCGCAACTCGTTTGCCGGCGTGGTGCGCGCCTATGACGAAGCCAAGAACAGAAAAATAAAGCTCATTGTCGGCGTCCGGCTGGTGACGGCCGATGGCTTCGAGGTGCTGGCCTATCCGACCGATCGGGCGGCTTACGGGCGGCTCTGCAAGCTTCTCACCATCGGCAATCGCAAGGCCAAGAAGGGCGAATGCCATCTGACCTTCGAGGAGATTGTCGCCGCGAGCGAAGGCCAGATGTTCATTGCTCTGCCGCCGCTGACGTTTCCTTCCTCCCCCGTGGAAACGGGGGAGGGGGCAATAGGCGGCCTCCGGCCGCCGTTCTTAACGCAAGAACGCCGACGCGAAGCATCGGCTATGGCGCTTGCGCGGTGGAAGGGGCGCGAGCATCAACAACAAGTCGAAAACGACAGCGAAACTTCGATTCAAACGCCCCCTCCACCATGCTGCGCATGGGCCCCCTCCCCCTCCAGGGGAGGGTGTGAGGATTTCACCTCCCGCCTCGCGGCTTTAGTCGGCGCCGCGCCGGGCCGCACTTTCCTCGCCGGGTGCCATTATCATCGCGGCGACGAACCGCGCCGGCTCGGGCTCCTGGCCGAACTTGGCGAGCGCATCGGCGCCCCGCTCGTTGCCGTCAACGACGTTTCCTATCACGTGCCCGAGCGCCGGCCGCTCGCCGACATCGTCACCTGCATCCGCGAAAAATGCACGCTGGCCGAAGCGGGCTTGCGGCTTGCCGTCAACGCCGAGCGACACCTCAAACCGCCGGCGGAGATGACGCGGCTGTTCAAAAACTTTCCCGATGCGATCGCCCGCACGATCGACATCGCCGGCGCCTGCAACTTTTCGCTCGACCAACTGAAATACGAATATCCAGACGAGCCGGTGCCGGAGGGTAAAACCGCGCAGCAGCATCTTGCCGATCTCACCTGGGCTGGCGCACGGGACCGTTATCCCAAGGAGCGATATCCGGACGGCATTCCAGCCGATGTCGTCAAGCGGCTCAATGACGAGCTTGCGCTCATCGCCAAGCTCAATTACGCGCGCTACTTCCTCACCGTCCACGACCTTGTTCATTTCGCCCGCCGGCAGGAGAAGGAAATCCTCTGCCAAGGCCGCGGCTCGGCGGCCAACAGCGCGGTTTGCTATTGCCTCGGCATCACTTCGGTGAATCCAGACAAGACGCAGCTTCTGTTTGCCCGTTTTATTTCCGAGAACCGCAGCGAGCCGCCCGACATCGACGTCGATTTCGAGCACGAGCGGCGCGAAGAGGTGATCCAGTACATCTATAAGCGTTACGGGCGCGATCGCGCGGCGATCTGCTCGACCGTCGTCCACTATCGCTCGCGCCGCGCCATCCGCGAAGTCGGCAAGGTGTTGGGCCTGACCGAGGACGTGACCGCGGCGCTGGCCCGGACCGTCTGGGGCTATAGCGATGGCCTGCCGGATGAACATATCCGTCAGGCCGGTCTCGATCCTTTCAATCCGGCGATCCGGCAGGCGGTGCATCTCGCCGACGGCCTGATTGGCTTCCCGCGCCATCTCTCGCAGCATGTCGGCGGTTTCGTGCTCACGCGCGAGCCGCTCGACGAGACCGTTCCTATCGGCAATGCCGCGATGGAGGAGCGCACCTTCATCGAATGGGACAAGGACGATATCGATACGCTTCGCCTGATGAAGGTCGATGTGCTGGCGCTCGGCATGCTGAGCTGCGTGCGGCGCGGCCTCGATCTCCTCAAAGCTCATTACGGCAAGGATTATTCGCTGGCGAGCCTGCCGCAGGACGATCCCGCGGTTTACGAGATGCTGTCGCGCGCCGATTCCATCGGCGTATTTCAGGTCGAAAGCCGTGCGCAGATGTCGATGCTGCCCCGGCTCAAGCCTCGCTCATTCTACGATCTCGTTATCGAGGTGGCGATCGTGCGGCCCGGACCGATCCAGGGCGACATGGTGCATCCTTATCTGCGCCGGCGCGACGGCATCGACCGCGAGCATTACCCCTCGCCTTCTCCCGCGCATGGGCCGGCCAACGAATTGGCAGAAGTCCTTAAACGCACGCTCGGCGTGCCGTTGTTCCAGGAACAGGCGATGCAGATCGCCATCACCGCCGCCAAATTCACCCCCGACGAGGCGGATGGACTGCGCCGCGCCATGGCCACCTTCCGCCATAACGGAACGGTGCATCTGTTCCGCGACAAGTTCATCGACGGCATGACCGCGCGCGGCTACGACCGCGACTTCGCCGAAAATTGTTTCGGCCAGATCGAAGGCTTCGGCGAATACGGCTTTCCGGAAAGCCATGCCGCAAGTTTCGCGCTGCTTGTCTATGCCTCGGCCTGGATCAAATGCCGCCATCCCGATGTGTTCTGCGCCGCCATCCTTAACAGCCAGCCGATGGGCTTCTACCAGCCGGCGCAACTCGTGCGCGACGCGCGCACGCATGACGTCGAAATCCGCGCAGCCGACGTCAATTTTAGCGATTGGGATTGCACGCTGGAGCCCGGCTCGTCCGATCGTCATTCCGGGGCCGAGCAAAGCGAGGAGCCCGGAATCCATAACCCCGGCACTGGGAATATGGATTCCGGACTCGCCGCTACGCGGCGATCCGGAATGACGGATAAATCGACCACTCAAAACCCACATCACGCGGTGCGGCTCGGCTTTCGGCTTATCAACGGGCTCCGCGAAGACGAGACCGCAAAACTCGTCGCGGCGCGCGGCAACGGCTTTGCCTCGATCGAGCGGCTCGCGGCGGTCGCCGGCGTTTCGCGCTTCACCATCGAACGGCTTGCGGCAGCGGATGCCTTTCGATCGTTACCGCATGATCCGGCGAAGTGGGAACCGGTTCGCCGACAAGATCATGCGGAAAATCTTAAAGATGGCGCGCGACCGGACGCAAAACCGGTACCCACTTTTGCTGATCGCGCGCCGGGCCTCGATCGGCGTGCAGCGTTGTGGGCGGCGCGCCGTCTCGACGCGATCGGCGCGCGTCCGCCGCGTCGACTAAAGCGCAACACCCCCCTCCCCGACCCTCCCCCACAAGGGGAGAGCGAGCAGACTCTTGCGGCGAACAAAAAAGAGGATGTGTTGCCGCTGCTGACGCCGCATCTGAGCGACGAGCTGTTCCCGGAGCCTGCGGTGGCGCTGCCGGAAATGCCGCTGTCCGAGCATGTCGTCGAGGATTATGTAACGACCGGACTGTCACTGAAGGAGCATCCGGTACGCTTTTTCCGCGACCGCCTGACGGCGCTCGGCACCAAGCCCAATGCGCAATTGCGCGGCGACGACTTGCGCCAGAACATGACAGTGACCGTCGCCGGCCTCGTGCTGGTTCGACAGCGGCCGGGCACCGCCAAGGGCGTGATCTTCATGACGCTGGAAGACGAAACCGACATCGCCAACATCATCGTCTGGCCGAAGGCTTTCGCGAACAACCGTCGCGTGGTGATGACGTCGCGTTTCCTCGCCGTGCGCGGCCGGCTGCAACGCGCAGGCCTTGTCATCCACGTGGTGGCGGAAAAGTTTTTCGATTTGTCCGCCGAGCTGCCGTGGTTGCGCGAAGGCGGCGATCTTTTTTCACCCAAACTCACCGGCCAGCATCCGCTGGATTCGGCGCTCCCGCTCAAGAGCCGCGATTTTCATTAGCCGCTCCCATCCCGCAGAGGCTTGTCTATGGCTCGGCCGGCGGCGATACAGTCAACTGCCCGCCCCGCCCGATCAAGCGACCTGGACACTGGAAATCCGAAGCGCGAGGAACAACGCCATGCCGAGCCAAAAAACATTGGATGATTTTGTGGCGCTGGTCGTGAGTGGAAAGCACGACCAGGCAATCGAGCGCTTCTACACCGAAGACGCCACGATGCAGGAGAATGTGGGTGACATCCGCAAGGGCCGCGACACTCTTGTCGCGCGCGAGCGTGCCTTCATGGCTCGTTTCGCGGAAATCCGGACAACCTGCGTGCATCCGGTCTTTGCGTCCGGCGATTTTGCGGTTGTGCACTGGGTGTTCGAATTTGTGCGCGCCGACCGCAGCGTTATGCGGATGGAGGAACTGGCCCATCAGCGCTGGCAGGGCGAAAAGATCGCCGAGGAACGATTTTATTACGACCCGGGCCAGTTGAAGTAGCGGCAAATCGCAGTCGGCGGCGCCAGTTGGGCGCCATTTGGGCGCTATTTGCCCGCGCACTTTTCGAGTACGCGCGCAAGCCGCTCGGAAAATAATTTGGCATCCGCCGGCCGATCGCCTTCGAGCACACGGGCCTCGTCGAAGAGGAGATGCGCGGCGTCTTCCTTGAGCGTTCGCTGATCCTCACCGAGCGCGGCAAGTGCAACGACCAACTGATGCCGCGGATTGATCTCAAGGATCGGCTTGGAAGCCGCGCCGATCCGGCCGGCACCGGCCAGAATTCTTTCCAGCGCGAGGTCCGGCCCTTTATCCGAAGCTACCAGGCAGACCGCGCTATCGGTCAACCGATCCGAGGCGCGCACCTGCGTCACCGCATCGCCGAGCGCGCTCTGCACGAACACCAAAAACTTCTTGACCGAATCTTGCAGTTCCGACGCCGGCTCGTCTTTCGCATCGACCAGCGGTATGGACGCCAGATCGGCCGCACCCTGCGTCACCGACTTGAATGGCTTGCCGTCGAAGCCTGGCGACGCCATCACCCAGAAGGTATCGACCGCATCGGACAACAGGAGAACCTCGATGCCGCGGGCACGGAAGCCTTCCAGATGCGGCGAGGTTTTCAACCGCTCGATGTCGTCGCCGGCAAGATAGTAGATCGCGGTCTGGTTGGGTTTGAATGCCGCGACATAATCCTTGAGGCCGCGCCAGCCTTCGGCGCCCGTCGTCTTGAAGCGCGTCAGCGCCAGCAGCGCGTCGCGACGCTCGAAATCTTCGTAAAGGCCTTCCTTGAGGACGGCGCCGAACAGGTCCCAGATTTTCGTGAAAGCCTCGGGCTCCTTCTCCGCCAGCCGCTCCAGCTCGCCCAGCACCCGGCTGGTCGCGCCTTTCCTGATGGCGGCGAGCAGCGGGCTTTCCTGAATTTTCTCGCGCGAGACATTGAGCGGCAGATCGGCGCTGTCGACCAGGCCGCGAACGAAACGCAGATAGCGCGGCAGCACGTCGGCGTCGTCGGTGATGAAGACGCGCTTGACGTAAAGCTTGATGCGGCCCTTGCGGTCGGGATCGAACAAGTCGAACGGCCGCGAACCGGGAACGAAAAACAGCGAGCTGTAATCCTGCCGGCCCTCGGCGTGAAAATGAATGGTCAGCGCCGGCTCATCGAACTGGCCCGCGACACTGCGGTAGAAATCGGTGTATTCGGCGGGCGTAATCGCGGATTTTGGCTTCGTCCACAACGCGGCGCCGTCGCTGATCTCGCCCGGTTCGGCACCCGGTTTATCGACGATCGCGATCGGCACCGGCACGTGGCCGGAATGCTCGCGCACGACGCGCTCGACGGTGTCGCGCTCGGCGTAAGACTTGGCATCCTCCAGCAGATGCAGGACGACGCGGGTGCCGCGCGACGGCGCATCCGCGGCCGCCACCGGCGATACGGCGAAAGTACCCTTGCCGTCCGAGGACCAGAGAAAGGCCTCGTCGGCGCCGACGCGGCGCGAAATCACGTCGACGCGTTCGGCCACCATGAAGGCTGAATAAAAGCCGACGCCGAACCGGCCGATCAGCGCGGTTTCCTCGTCCTTCTGCGACGCCTCGATGCGATCGAGGAACGCCTTGGTGCCCGAGCGGGCGATGGTGCCCAGCGCCTCCACCATCTCGTCGCGGCTCATGCCGATCCCGTTGTCCTCGACGGTGAGTTGCCGCTTGTCGGCGTCGAGACGCAGCGTGATGCGTGGCTTCGGATCGTCGCCAAGCAGCGCCGGCGCGGCGATCGCCTCGTAACGCAGCCGTTCGCAGGCGTCGGCGGCGTTGGCGATCAGTTCGCGCAGAAAGACGGATTTCTCGGAATAGACCGAGTGCACCATCAGCTGCAGCAGCTTGGCGACGTCAGCCTGGAAGGGTTGGGCCTGTAAAGGATGAGCTTCGGACGAAGGACTTTCGGGCCGGTTCTCGTCGGTCACGGTCATGCGGGGTCCCAGCGGATTTCTTATGTTCAAAAATTGGGTGAAGAAGCCGTCCGTTCAAGACCGCCTGGCGACCAAATTTATAGTTCGGGCGTGTGGATGTGCTCGGGCCGGATGCCGACCGCCAGGAAACGCCCGGGAATGCGGCGCAGCAGCGGAAACATTCCCAGCATCTTCAACAGCAGAGGCGGCTTCGGCTTTTGCGTGCCGGCGAGTGCGCGGGTGATGACCTGGTTCTGCATAATGATCTGAAATCGCTGGGTGACGCGAACCGGCAAGGTTCGCCGCGCCTGGATCGCCTGTAGATCGTCGTTGCTGACGGTGCCCGCCTTGAGCGGTGCCGCCAGCCGATTGGCAGCGGCAACAGCGTCCTGGACGGCGAGATTGACGCCGACACCGCCGATCGGCGACATCGCGTGCGCGGCGTCGCCGATGCAGATCAGTCCCGGCCGCCACCATTTTTTCAAACGATCGACGGCCACCGTTAATAGCTTGACGTCGTCCCAGCTTTTCAATTCGGCGACCCGGTCGGCAAGATATGGCGACATCTGCACCACCGACTTGCGGAACGCGTCGATGCCGGCCGCCCGCACCTGATCCATGCCGCCTTTTGGAATGACATACGCGCATTGCCAATAGTCGCCGCGATTGAGCATGATCATCATCATGCCGGCTTCGATATGGCCGAAAGTCGCGGTCTCGTCGCTTGGCTTCCGCGCCACCCGAAACCAAAGCACGTCCATCGGCGCGCCGAGATCATCGCTGGCGAAGCCCGATCGTTGGCGCACCGTCGAATGCCGGCCGTCGGCGCCAACGACAAGATCGGCGCGAATTTCAAGATCGCCGTCCGGCGTCTTGGCGCGCAAGCCGACGACGCGGCCGTCGGCCTCGATCAGGTCGGTAGCCTCGGCATGCATACGCAAGTCGAAGGTCCGATACCGCTTGCCGTGCGCGGCGAGAAAATTGAGAAAGTCCCATTGCGGCATCAGCGCAATGTATTTGCAGTGGGTCGGCAGGTGCCGCAGGTCGACGACACCCATGCGCTCATCCCCGACCTGAGCGCTGAACTCATCAACCTTCTGGTGCGGCAGCTTGAGAAATTCATCCAGCAGGCCGAGCTCATACATCAGCTCGAGCGTGGAAGGATGGATGGTGTCGCCGCGGAAATCGCGGAAGAAATCGGCGTGCTTCTCAAGGACCACAACGTCGACGCCGGCCCGCGCCAACAGGAAACCAAGCATCACGCCGGCCGGTCCGCCGCCGGCGATGCAGCATTTGGTGGTGATCACGTTCGGCATCACGACATCCGTTCGCGCGCCGCAACGGCGTCAAACCGGCTGCGCTGTCTGTGGGGCAACGCCGAGTTTCTTCTGCAGGCTCGAAGACGACGTCGTGTATTGAAACACCAGGCGCTTATCAGGATAACAATAATGGTACGCCTTTTGCGCCATCAGCGCACCTTCGTGGAAGCCGGACAGGATTAGCTTCAGCTTGCCGGGATACCAGTTGATGTCGCCGATGGCGAAAATGCCCGGCACGCTGGTTTCGAAGGCCGCCGTCTCAACCGGGATCAATTCGTTGTTCTTGAGCTCGAAGCCCCAGTTGGCGACCGGGCCGAGCTTCATCGTCAGGCCGAAGAACGGCAGTAGCGTGTCGCATTCGAGTTCGTTGATCGTGCCGTCGTTGGTTTTGACGGTGGCTTTCTGAAGTTGACCGTCATCGCCATGCAAAGCGGTGACTTGGCCGAGCACGAGATCGATTTTGCCTGCATCGACTAGCGCTCGCATCTTGTTGACGCTGTCGGGCGCCGCGCGGAATTCGCTGCGCCGATGAATGAGCGTAAGCTTTTTGGCAAGCGGCGCCAGATTGATCGTCCAGTCGAGCGCGCTGTCGCCGCCGCCGACGATCAAGATGCGCTTTTCGCGAAACTGCTCCATCCGGCGCACCGAATAGAACAGCGATTTTCCTTCATAAGGCTCGACGCCGGGAATCGGCGGCCGTTTCGGCTGGAACGAACCGCCGCCGGCGGCGATCACCACGACTTTGCAATCGAATTGTTTGCCCTGATCGGTGGTCACGCGAAACAGCGGATCGCCGATTTTTTCGACCTTCTCCACCATCTCGTTGAGATGGAATTGCGGGTTGAACGGCTTGATTTGCAAAAGCAGCGCATCCACCAGACCTTGCGCGCTGGTGTAGGGAATACCCGGAATGTCGTAGATCGGCTTTTCCGGATAAAGTTCGGCGCATTGGCCGCCGATCTTGTCGAGGATGTCGATCAGATGCGCTCGCATGTCGAGCAGGCCGAGTTCGAACACGGCAAACAAGCCGATCGGTCCGGCACCAATGATCAAAATGTCAGTCTTGATGGGTTCGCTCATATCGTATCCGCACTCGTCTCAATGCGTTGTCAGCTAAGGATGATGGATTGATTGCGAGTGTCTAGCGTGACCGCCGCTTCAGGGGAAGAGGAAGCCAGGGGCAAAAACGTCCGCTTTTTTCCAGTAATGCCGGGATTTATTCCAGTTGGAGCTTGCTTGGCAGAAGCTCATGCTCGTCAGGCTTGTTTCGTCAGGCTTGTTTCGTCAGGCTTGTTTCGTCAGGCTTGTTTCGTCAGGCTTGTTTCGTCAGGCTTGTGTTCGTCAGGCTTGTGTTCGTCAGGCTTGTGTTCGTCAGGCTTGGCGGTCCGGCGTTCGAACAACGAGCCCCTCGAATTCCTCGCTCACCTTGATCTGGCACGACAACCGCGAGTTCGGCTGCACGCCATAGGCAAAATCGAGCATGTCTTCTTCCATCGGCGAGGGAGCACCGACCTTCTCCCGCCAGACCTCTTCGACATAGACGTGACACGTCGAGCAGGCGCACGCGCCGCCGCACTCGGCCTCGATTCCGGGCACGCCGTTATTGATCGCGGTCTCCATGAGCGTCGAACCGACTTCGCCCTCGACAGTGCGAGACGCCCCATCGGAATCGATGAACGTGATCTTGACCATGCCAGCTAGTGGTCCGATTCTAACATTCGCATCCGTGTTCGGCACCCTATTATGCGAATGTTAGAATCAAAAGGACCACTAGCAAATATGAGTCTTAGTGGAGCTTTGGATTTGACATTCGCTTCACGAGTCTGCCGCTAGGGGGGTAGCGAATGTTAAATCCGCTCCACTAGAGAGCCGCGCCCCGCCGGCAAAAGCGATCGCAAGGATTAGGCCGGCGGGCAGTCTTCTATAGGCTCCCGCGGCACCGCGCCAGTGCAGTAACCTGAACTTGAATTAGTGCTCGCGCAAAGCGTCGCCGAAAGCGTCGGCTTGTACGTCCAATGGTTCGTGCATGGAATCGACTAACCGCGCCGCAATCGCCGCACGCGCCTCAGCGCAAGCGGCTTCCAGCTCGGCAATCGCCGCCTCCAGGCCGCGCGCATCGCCGCGCGAAGCGGCCTCCTCAAGGTGCTCCGCCGCCTGCGCTACGCACCAGGCGCCAATGCCTCGGGCCGAGCCCTTAAGCGTATGCGCAGCCGCCGCGGCACAAGCCGGCTTGGCACCGATGATGCGCTGAAGCATCAGCGCGGTCTGGCGGACGAAGATCTGCAAAACCTCGCGTTCAAGGCTGCGATCCTCGAGCGTCATGCGTCGGAGGTGATCCGCATCGATGATCAGCGGCTTTTGCTCAAAATCAGGCACGGCCAAAAGGCACGATTCACGCATGACACCCTCTCCCGCGCTTATTGCTAGCGCCCGGCAGGATCATGCCGGCAAGCTGCCAAGGTGGGGTAAATGCCGATCCCGTCGAAAGATTTTGCCGCCCTCTTTCGCGACGATGGGTAAGTAACTTATTACCCGCCCGGCGGACCACCGGCCGGCGTGGCCGAAACCCGGGACAAAGCCGCTCACCGGCCCCAGACCAGCCGCATTGTTGGCCACACAATGGCAAAGTTGGGCATACGGCGGCGTCAAAGCGGGCTGATGGTGTACGGATCGTTATTAACGATGATTAAAGGGACGTTACCAATCCGGTTTTCTCCGCTCCGCCAGACCGATAGGATGACCGACGGCAGTACGACGTGAGGGCGGAAAAGCCCTCTTTGTGCCGATATTGGTTTGACGATCACGCGCTCGTGGCGCGCCCTTTGTGTCTTGGGGCCGCCTCAGTACGGCGTAACACGCGAGGCGACGACCGAAATGGCGAACAATCCCAAGAAGATCGCGGACCCGACCGAAGCCGCGCTCTCGGCGATCCAAGAAGCGCTCAAGGTCAACGATGACCAAGCGCAGGGTCAAGGATTGGATGCAGGCGTCGCGGCTGCCGCGGACGATGACCTCTGGGCCCGCCCGGCCCCGATGCCCGGTCCCGCCGTCTCCGTCGATCCCGGTCCGATCGGTGCGCCGGCAAGCGATCCGCGCGGGCTTGCGGCCGCCAACGATGACCAGCAATCGATCGGACAGATCTTGCAGGCGCTGCAAAATCGTCCGGTACGCACGTCGTATTTTGTCGCCGCGATATTCTCCGCCGCGTGGGTTGTCGCCTGCATCGCGCTTTCCTGGGCATACCTGCGCGACCTGAACGCCGCGCTTGGCCCAAACCATTCCTCCGCTACCACGCTCATCGGCCTCGGTGCCGCCGCGTTGTTGCCGATCATCTTCTTCTTCGGTGTGGCGCATATGGCCTGGCGCGCCCAGGAACTGCGCCTGGTCGCGCAAGCGATGGCAAAAGTCGCCATGCGGCTCGCCGAGCCGGAAGGCGTCGCCCGCGATTCAATCGTTACGGTCGGGCAGGCAATCCGCCGCGAGGTCGCGGCGATGGGCGACGGCGTTGAACGTGCGCTGGCGCGCGCCAGCGAGCTTGAGGCGTTGGTGCGCAACGAGGTCGCCGCGCTTGAGCACTCCTACGGCGACAACGAAGTCCGCATCCGTGGCCTGCTGCAAGACCTCACCAACCAACGCGATACGCTGGTCGGCCAGGCCGAGCAGGTGCGCTCCGCCATCAATAACGTCCACATCGACCTGACGCAGGATCTTTCGACGATCAGCGATCTCGTCGGCCAGCAGGTCAACGAGGCCGCCGAGCGGATCACCAGTTCGCTGGCCGAAAAGGGCGAGCACATTACCGGTGCGCTCGGTCAGATCGGCGACAATATGATCCAGCAATTGAGCGTTCGCGGCGAGGATCTGATCGTGCGGCTGGAGACGGCGAGCGAAGAAACCTCGCGCGCGCTTACCACCGCGAGTGATGGCCTGACCGCCAGCCTGAATTTCAAGACCGATCACATTGGCGAGGAATTCGCCGAAATCGCGCGCGGCCTGGAAAGCATGATGACATCGCGGCTCGACGGCGTGACCGATCGCTTCTCGGAAAAGTCGCTGGCGGTCGTCGACATGATGGTCGGCCGCTCGCAAGAATTGACCGATACCATCGTCAATACCTCGAGCCAGCTCGCCGAGACGATCGCGACCAGCGCGGAAGAGGTCAACTCCACGCTTAAGACGTCGGGTGAATCGATCATTCTCGACCTCAATTTGCGCGGCGGCGACGTGGCGAAGAAATTCGAGGCGGCGGGCAACCGCGTCACCGAAGCGCTGATTTCGCGCACGACGAAAATGACCGACGCCATGCAGGAGAGCGCGGATCAGGTCGCCGAGATCGTCGCGGCGCGCAGCAACGAGATCAAGGAAATGCTGACGGCACGGCTGGACGCGTTCGACGAGACGTTCAATCAGTCCGGTGCGCAGCTCGGCGAAAAGATTTCCCGTGACGCTTCGACGCTGGCCAACCTCATCACTCGCCATCTCACCGAGTTCGATCGCACGGTAAAGACCTACGGGTCGGAACTGGTCGAACGGCTGGGCGCGCGCACTCAGGATGTCTCGGAGTCGATGCGCAGCTACGTCGACAATTTCGACGGCCGCGTGACCGCCAAGGCGACGGAAGTCACCACCGGCCTGGACCAGCGTCTGGCGCAGTTCCAGCAGACGCTCGACAGCCGCACTCAGACCCTCACCGAGGCCCTATCCGGCCGCGTGCTCGACATTGCCAAGACGCTGGCCGAGGGCGGCCGCGAGGTCGTCGCGGCGGTCGACAAGCGCGTCGGCGACGTCAACGCTACGCTCGGCATCCGCATCGGCCAGATGGAAGAGTTGCTGGTCGGCCGGACCGAAGTCGTGACCCAGCAGATCGAGGTGCGCAGCCGCGCCGCCGCCGCGATACTCACCACCCGGATGGAAGAGCTTTCGGAAGCGATCAAAACCAATTCCGGCAGCGCCGAGCAGGCGCTTTCACAGCTCGCCACACGATCGGTCGACTCGCTCAGCAAGACTGCCGCTGCCAGCGCCGCGGCGAGCGACGCGCTCAATCGCAGCGCCGCAGAGACCACCGCTTCGCTCAGCCGCAGCGCCGGCGCGCTCACCAACGCCATTACCAAAGCCACCGAATCGGCGACCGATCTGATCGCTCGCAGTGCCGCATCCTCGTCCGAGGCGATCGGCCGCAGCGCAACCGAAGCCGAGCGCACGCTGGTCGGCACCGGCAACGAGGTTGCCCGTAATGTCACCGGCAACGCCAACGACATCACCAACACCGTATCGGAGCGCGTCGGCGAATTGACCCGGCTGCTTGATGAAAAGTCGAATACCCTGATCACCGCGCTCTCCGGCAAAGGTCAGGACTTCGCCGGCGAAGTCAGCCGCATCACCGATCAAGCGGTGAAGTCGATCGAGGCCAAGAGCTTCGTCTTCACGCAGACGATGATGGACAACAGCGAGGAAATCGCCCGGCTGATCAACGATTCAAGCCAGAACGCAACCTCCGCCATGACCCGTACGCTTGGCCAGTTGCAGCAAGGCACGCAGAGCGTCACTGACGCGGCCAAGCAGGCAATCGCCCGCAGCCTTGAGGACTTGCAGGTGGCCACCCGCGCCTCGATCGAAGAATCGAAACAGACAGCCGCGGCGACCGTCGCGGACATGCTGGAGACGAACAGCATGTTGCGGTCGGATACCACCGCCCTGTTCGAACGGCTGCGCGAAGCCAATATCCTCCTGCAGGAAGTCCTCAGCGGCGCGCACGAAAACATGGCCTCGCTCGAGCGCACCATGGTCACGCGCGTATCCGAGTTCATCACTGCCATGAACGACCTGAGCACCAAGAGCGATACCAGCGCCAACATGGTCGAACGGCACGTCGGTGCCTTCAACACCATGACCGGCAAGACGCTGCGCGAACTCGGCGAAATTGCCGCCCAGTTCAACGTGCAGGGCCGCTCGCTCGCCGAGGCCGTCGACCTGCTGGACCGAAGCAATCGCCGCACCGAGGAATCGATCGCCAACCGGCATACCAACCTCGAAGCGCTGGTTTCGACACTGGACTCGCGCTCGGAAGACTTCGCGCAGAGGCTTCAGCGCTTCACCGCCTTGTTGGACGAATCGCTCGACGCCGCGACATCCCGCGCGCGCCAGATCGCCGGCATCATCGCCGAAACCAGCAACGACAGCGTTCGTACCATCGAGCAGCAGTTCGAGCTCGTGCGCACCACGACCGAAGAGGAACGCAAGCGCACCAGCGAGAGCATGAATACCGTCTACGACGAGGCCGCGACCCAGGCGCACACCATGTTCGCGCAGTCGGCCGACCGCTTCACCGAGATCATGCTCGGCATGAAGCAAATGGCCGCGGAAATGCAGCGCGAGTTGGAGACGACGCGCGCCGAGCTGCGCCGCGGTATCTTCGAATTGCCGCAGGAAACCGCCGACAGCGCGGCACAGATGCGGCGCGTCATCGTCGATCAGATCGAGGCGCTGGCCGAACTCAATCGCATCGTCGCGCGTCACGGCCGTTCGCTCGATACCGCCGAGCCGGTGCGGCGCGAGCCCGAGCCGGTTCACGTCGCAGGCGGACGCAACCCGCCGCGACCGCCGCGTGGCGACATCATCACTGCTCCGCCGCCGCCCGTGCGCGGCGACATCACCGGCGCGCCGGCGCGCCGTGCCGAACCGGCGTCGCAGAACGGCGACGGGCGCAATGGCGGTTGGCTCAGCGATTTGCTGACCCGCGCGTCGCGCGACGAAACCGTACCGATCGCTCCGGCCGCGCAGCCGGAAGCGCGCTCGCAGCGCGGCACAGCGGAGTCCCCGCTCGAGTCGCTTGCGGTCGACGTTGCCCGCATGATCGATCACGACGCTTCCGCCGAATTGTGGGAGCGCTACAAGCGCGGTGAACGCGGTCTGTTCACCAAGCGGCTGTACACGCCACAAGGCCAGAAGGCATTCGAGGAAATCCGCCGCAAATACCGCTCCGATCCGGAATTCCGCCAGACGGTCGAACAATATATTCACGAGTTCGAACGCCTGCTGGAGGACGTGTCGCGCGGAGACCGCGGCGCGGCGGTGGCGCGCAACTACCTGACCTCCGATACCGGCAAAGTCTATACCTTGCTGGCGCACGCGGCTGGACGGCTCGACTAATCGGCAACGACGGCCTTGCTTGCCTGGCGACCGCGGCGTTACCGTTCGCCGCATGGAACCCCCGGTTTCCTTGCCTACCGCTGCCGATGTCGAAACAGCCGCCCGCCGGCTTGCCGGCGTGGCTCTGCACACTCCGCTGCTGACGTCGGCTTCGCTCGACGCGATGACCGGCGGACGCGTTTTTCTCAAGGCCGAAACCCTTCAGCATACCGGGTCGTTTAAATTCCGCGGCGCCTACAATCGACTATCGGCAATTCCGCCGGCCGAGCGCGGCGGCGGCGTGGTGGCGTTCTCCTCGGGCAATCACGCGCAGGGTGTCGCCGCGGCGGCTCGCCTCCTCGGCATGGAATGCGTGATCGTGATGCCGCACGATGCACCGCGCGCAAAGCGCGAGCGAACCGCGGCGTTCGGCGCCGAGCTGGTGTTCTACGATCGGGCGCTCGACGACCGCGAGGCGATCGCCGGCGAAATCGCGGCGCGCCGCGGTGCCGTGCTGGTGCCGCCTTACGATGACGCGCTCATCATCGCCGGTCAGGGCACCGCCGGCCTGGAGATCGCTGACGACCTCAAGACGATGGGACTCGTTCCCGACGTGGTCGTGGTAACCGCCTCCGGCGGCGGACTGATTGCCGGCATCGCGCTTGCGATCCACGCGCGCGTGCCGACGGTCAAGCTTTACACCGCCGAACCGCTTGGCTTCGACGATCATGCGCGCTCGTTCCGCAGCGGCCGGCGCGAGCAAAATGCCGAGTTGAGCGGTACGATTTGCGACTCGCTGATGGCACGTATGCCGGGCAAGCTCACCTTCGCGATCAATCACTCGCTGGTCGGCGCTGGCGTCGTGGCAAGCGACGACGAAGTCGCCGCCGCCGTCGCATTTGCCTTCTCTGAATTAAAGCTCGTGGTCGAGCCGGGCGGCGCCGTTGCGCTTGCCGCCCTGATGACCGGCAAGGTCGACGTCACCGGCAAGATTGCCGTCGCCGTCCTTTCCGGCGGCAATGTCGATCCGGAGCTGTTCTCGCGGCTGGTCGCCTAAGACACAAACGCAGCCGCGAGACCCCCTCGCCGCGTCAACAACCAAGCTCCAAGCCGGGTGCTGTTAGCTGAACAGCGCGATCAGCTCTTCTTCGCTCAACGCATGCAGCACCGCGAGCGGATCGCGCAACGCCGCGCGCTGCGGTGGCGCAGTCGCATTCGAGCTCGCGGCAGCTTGCGGGGTTTCATCTTCGCCCTGCAATGGACTGGGAACCGGCAGCAAGGGCTGCGAGGGTCGCGAGGGTTGAATTGGATCGGCGCGGTCTGCGTGCGGCGCGCTCGGCGCGTGCGTTCGAGGCAGCGGGTGACGCGCCTCAATAACGTCAAGCGTCGGCATACTCCCGTTTTCGGCGACTGGAGCCTCGTCACCGACGCTGGCCACGCTCGCCGTTGCGGCGGCCGTCATGTCGGCGATCCGGCGCGCCAGCTCGCGCAACTGCACAGCCGCGTCATCGGCGCGCGCCTCCGCTGCGTCGCTGCGCACGATCGCATCGCCGACTTCGCGTATCGCTGCGTCCAGGCCGTCGCATAACGTCGCCTCAACGTCGCGCTGTCGCAATGCCATGGCGATGTCCTGGATGAGTTCGACGGCGAAATGCGTGTCGGTCGAGAGCCTTCTATTGCTCGCCAGACCGGCGCCGATCTGTTCGATCGCGACGACGAGTTCGGCGAGGCCGCGAACGAAGGCGTGGGAGCCTTGCGATGCGAGGTTGTCGCGGATTGCGGCTTCCAGACCGCCGACGCTGTCGGCGGGTTTGCGCGTGTCGGCGGGATCGCGACGGGCAACGTATTCGGTCAGGAATTTGCGCCCGCGTGCCGTCGCTGCCAGCACGGCATGAACGGCCTCGTAGTCGGCGTCCTCGCGCGGTGGTGTCGAATTGTCCGGCACTGGCAGCGGATCGCTGGACATAGCTCCCCCGGATCCCACGCTTGAAACAGCATAATGGCTTCGGCGTCGCAATCGGCTTGAGCGGTCCGGCCCCGATATTCCGCACTGGTTTTACACCGGGAGTTCGCGCGTGAGGCCGCGTCTCACCCCCATAAAACAGGTTCGGACGGGTAAACGACGCTTCCCTCATACCGCAGGCCGTCGGCCCGATCGCGCGCAAGCAGCAAAGGACCGTCGAGATCGACGACACGCGCGCGCTGGGCGACGAGAATGGCCGGAGCCACCGCCAGCGACGTGGCGACCATGCTCCCCACCATGATGCCGAAGCCGCGCCGCTCGGCCTCGGCGGCTAGCGCGAGCGCTTCGGTCAGGCCGCCGGCCTTGTCGAGCTTGATGTTGACGGCATCGTACTTGCCGGCGAGAGCCTCCAGCGAGGCACGATCGTGCAGGCTTTCGTCGGCACAGACCGGGATCGGCCGCTTGATTTGTGCCAGCAGATCGTCGCGCGCCTGCGGCAAGGGCTGCTCGATCAGCGTGACACCGGCGTCGGCGCAAGCGGCCAGATTGTGCTGCAGGTTGCCGGCCTCCCAGCCCTCGTTCGCGTCAGCGATAAGGTCGGCTTTGGGTGCGGCTCGCCGGACCGCAGCGATCCGCGCCGCGTCGTCGCCGGCGCCGAGCTTGACCTTGAGCAAGGGCCGCCAGGCGGCCTGTTCCGCCGCCGCCGCCATCTGGACGGCCGAAGCCAGCGAAATGGTATAGGCGGTGGTGACCGGCACAACGCCGGCAATCCCGGCTAAATCGTGCGCCCGGCAGCCTTTTTGCTTCGCGTTAACGTCCCAGTAAGCACAATCGAGTGCATTACGGGCGGCACCGGCGGGCATCGCGCGCTGGAGGGCAGCGCGATCAAGGCCTCGCCGTAGCGCCGGACGCATCGCTTCGATCGCTGCCACAATACCGTCCGGAGTTTCGCCGTAGCGTGCGTAGGGGACGGATTCTCCGCGACCGCGGTGAATCCCATCGCTGAGTTCGGCCACCACCACGACCGCCTCGGTCTTGCTGCCGCGGCTGATCGTGAACGCGCCGGCCAAGGGCCAGCGCTCGATCCGGACGGAGAGCTCCATGCAAGGAGCAATATGACTGTGATTGACCCGCCGACTCAAGGCCGGTGCGGCCTGCGAACCTTCGCGCCGAGCACGCGCTGATGAGCGCTGCTGCTCTCGACGCCACCGCCGACGGTACCAACGTGGCGCTCACCGCGACTGGCGCATGGACGGTCGAACGTGCCGCCGAATTGGAACGCATCGTCGATGCGGCCGCTCGCCGTTATCAAGCCGCGCCCTCCATCGACATCGATCTCGCCAAGCTCGAGCGGCTGGACACTTTCGGCGCGTGGCTGATCGAACGGCTCAAGCGCACGCTGATCGCGGCCGGCGCTACCGCACGCATCGTCGGCCTCTCCGATAGCGACCGCGGCCTGATCGAAGAATTGCGGCTGGTCAATCAAGTAGCCGCGCAACGACATGCGCGGCCAAATCCGGCCGTCGCCGCACTCGATAGCGTTGGCCGGGCGGTCGCCGAAATGGGCTGGTCGCTGGTGCTGATTGCGCATCTTCTGGGCGCACTGACAATGGCCGCCTTGCGGACCATCACCCATCCGACGCGGCTGCGCCTGACGTCGATTGTGCATCACCTCGAACGGGTCGGCTGGCGCGCGGTGCCGATCATCCTGCTCAGTACGTTCGTCATCGGGGCTATTCTGGCGCAGCAGGGCATCTTCCGCTTCCGCAGCTTCGGCGCCGACATTTACGTCGTCGACATGGTGAGCGTGTTGGTCCTGCGCGAAGTCGGCGTGCTGATCGTCTGCGTCATGGTCGCCGGCCGCTCGGGCAGCGCTTACACCGCCGAACTCGGCGCCATGAAAATGCGCGAGGAGATCGACGCGCTGCGCACCATGGGCCTCGATCCGATCGAGGTGCTGGTGCTGCCGCGCGTGATTGCGCTGGTCATCGCCGTTCCGCTGCTGACATTCCTCGGCTCGATGGCGGCGCTTTACGGCGCGGGACTGGTCTGCTGGCTCTATGGCGGCATGGCGCCGGAAATCTTCCTTGAGCGGCTGCGCGAAGCGATCTGGTTGCCGACATTCGAAGTCGGCATGATCAAGGCGCCGTTCATGGCGCTGACCATCGGGCTCGTCGCCTGCGTCGAAGGCTTTGAAGTCGACGGCAGTGCCGCCTCGCTCGGGCAACGGACCACCGCTTCCGTGGTCAAGTCGATCTTCTTGGTCATCGCGCTCGACGGCATGTTCGCGATGTTTTTCGCCGGCATCGGAATGTAGCCATGGCCAGCAACGCCGCCGTGATCAGCGTACGCGACTTGGTCGTCGGCTTCGGCGATGTCACCGTGCTCGACCATGCGTCGCTTGATGTGTTCGAGGGTGAAGTCCTCGGCTTCGTCGGCGGGTCGGGTGCGGGCAAGTCGGTGCTGATGCGCGCCATCATCGGGCTATTGCCGCGGCGCCAGGGCACGATCCAGGTATTCGGCACCGATCCTGCGCACGCCGATGAAAACCAACGTCGCTCGATCGAGCAGCGCTGGGGCGTCCTGTTTCAGCAGGGCGCGCTGTTTTCATCACTGACCGCTTTGCAGAACGTTCAGTTTCCGATGCGGGAATATCTCCAGCTCTCGCCGCGTCTGATGGACGAGATCGCCGTCGCCAAGCTCGAAATGGTGGGACTCGGCACCGACGTGCGCGGCAAATTTCCGGCCGAGCTTTCCGGCGGCATGGTCAAACGGGTGGCGCTCGCGCGGGCGCTTGCCCTCGATCCCGACATCGTTTTTCTCGACGAGCCGACCTCCGGTCTCGACCCGATCGGCGCCGCCGAATTCGACCAGTTGATCCGCACGCTCCAACGCACGCTCGGTTTGAGCGTGTTCATGGTTACGCACGACCTCGACAGCCTGCACGCGGTCTGCGACCGCATCGCGGTCCTGTCCGAAGGCAAAGTGATCGCGGCCGGCTCGATCGAAACCATGCTCGCTTCCGAACACCCGTGGCTTAAATCGTATTTTCACGGCAATCGCGGGCGTCAGATCACGCACCGCATCCATCACTGAGAGGCCCTATCATGGAAACCAAGGCCAACTACACAATCACCGGCGCGTTCACGCTCGCCGTTATCCTCGGCGTGTTTGGCTTCATCTACTGGTTTCAGAGCAGCACCGGCGGCGGCGAGCGCTCGGTCTATCGCATCGTGTTCGCCGGCTCGGTTTCGGGGCTGCGCAGCGGGGCTTCCGTGCTGTTCGATGGCATGCGTGTCGGCGAGGTAACGCAGCTCGCACTCGACCCGCACGATCCCCGCAAGGTTGAAGCGCAGATCGCGCTCGACCGCGGCATACCGATACGCGCCGATACCAAGGTTTCGTTGGCGTTTCAGGGACTGACCGGTCTGGCCGAGGTTTCGCTGACCGGTGGGTCGGCGGATGCGGCGCTGGTCACCGCCGATGCCGGCCATCCGCCGACGCTCTTTGCCGATCCGAATGCCGGCGCCGACGTGACGCAGGCGGCGCGCGACGTGCTCTCTCGCATCAACGGTTTGGTCAGCGAGAACGAAACGGCGATGCGCACATCGCTGCACAATATCGAGACCGTGACCACGACACTGGCGCAGAATTCGCAGCGCCTCGACAAAGTCATGGCCGGGCTGGAAAACCTCGCCGGCAGCGGCGACAAACCGGGCCAGATCGGACAAGCCGCCGACGCGATCCGCAAGCTTGCCGACAATCTCGACAAGCGCACGGATGAGATCTCAACCGGCCTCGTCCGCTTCTCAAATTCCGGATTGAAGGAATACGAGGCGTTTGCCGTGGACGGCCGCCGTACGCTCGCCGAGCTTCAGAAGGTACTCAAGAACATCGACGAGCATCCGTCGCGGCTGATCTTCGGGCATTAACTGCGTAGGGCGGGTTAGCCCAACGGGTCCGGCCCGAAGTGGCCGGCCCGATGATAAACTCCGGCGTAACCCGCCGTTTTAATGGGATGGCGGATTACGCTGCGCTAATCCGCCCTACTCCCTTAGGCGGCGATTTCCGTCTCCTCATCCCGCTCAATCAAACGCGGGCTTAACCGCGGCTGCGGGTCGGCGGCCTCTGTCCACGTGATAATCTCAAAATGCCCATCGGGATGTTCGGCCAGCGCCGTGCAGCTTTCGACCCAATCGCCGCAATTCATGTAGCAGATGCCGAAATCGTCGCGCATGGCCGCTTGATGGATGTGGCCGCAAATCACCCCATCCACGTCGCGGCGCCGCGCTTCGGCCGCCAAAGTCTGCTCGAACGCGCCGATATAATTCACCGCATTCTTGACCTTGTGCTTGGCCCATTGCGACAGCGACCAATACGGAAAGCCCAGCCGCCAGCGGATAGCATTGAAATAGCGGTTCACGAAAATGGCGAATTCGTAAGCAGTGTCGCCGAGCAACGCCAGCCAGCGCGCGTGCTTGACCACGAGGTCGAACACATCGCCGTGCACGACCAAGTAGCGCCGCCGGTCGGCGGCCTGATGAATCGCGGTTTCGACCACTTCGATGCCGCCGAAGTGGGTGCCGTAATAGTCGCGCAAAAACTCATCGTGATTGCCAGGCAAATAGACGACGCGCGTGCCCTTGCGCGCCTTGCGTAAAAGTTTCTGCACGACGTCATTATGTGGCTGCGGCCAATGCCAGCCCGAGCGCAATTGCCAGCCGTCAACAATATCGCCGACCAGATAGATCGTCTCGGCCTCGTGGCAACGAAGGAAGTCAAGGAGACGGTCGGCCTGGCAACCGCGCGAACCGAGGTGAACATCCGAGATAAAGAGGGCACGGAACCGACGCGTACCGGCCTCAAGTGTCACGATGTTTGATCTCTTGTCCGCCCGACATGGCACACCGTATACGCGATTTCGATGGCAGCGGCATGACAACAAAAGTTAACACCGCTTTACGCGCAACGATTCACAACGCTGTCACGCGTTTTCATTAGGAACCGCGGCGATGACAGCGCAGATTCTCGCCGCCGCGACTTTTTGCATCAGCGCCACCGCGATCCACGTCGTCAGCCTCGTCATCGCCGCGGTCCGACTGCGCCGGACCGCGCATGCAGAGCGACCATCCCACGATGACCTTCCAGCCGTCAGCCTGGTGCGCCCGCTTTGCGGCATCGAGAAATACGATCGCGAGACTCTCGCTTCAACTTTCACACTCGATTTTCGGCGCTGCGAAATATTGTTCTGCGTCGCCAGCGCCACGGATCCGGTCGTTCCGTTGATCGAATCGATGATGGCGCAGCATGCCGGCGTCGGCGCACGGTTGCTTATCGGCGATGACCGGATCAGCGCTAACCCGAAACTGAACAACGTGCTCAAGGGTTGGCGGGCGGCCAAGCATGACTGGGTCGTTCTTGCGGATTCAAATGTGCTGCTGCCGCGTGACTACATCGAACAGCTATTTGCCAGTTGGCGCGACGACACCGGTCTCGTTGCTTCGCCGCCAATCGGCGCCCGGCCGCAAGGCCTGTGGGCCGAACTCGAATGCGCGTTCCTCAATACCTATCAGGCCCGCTGGCAATACGTTGCCGACGCATTTGGCTGGGGTTTTGCCCAAGGCAAGACCGTGCTTTGGCGGCGGGGCGACCTTGAACGCGCCGGCGGGATCGAGATGCTTGCCAACGAAGTCGCCGAGGACGCGGCTTCGACCAAGATCGTGCGCGGCGCCGGCCGGAAAGTACGACTGGTCGATCGACCCTTTCCGCAACCGCTCGGTTATCGCAACGCCGGCGAGGTTTGGTATCGGCAATTGCGCTGGGCGCGGCTGCGCCGTGCAAGCTTCTTTGCCTGTTTCCTTCCCGAAGCCCTGTCTGGCGGCGCGTTGCCAATGCTCGCGCTCGCGCTCGCCGCACCGATACTAGGACTGGCGCCCGCGCTTTCGGTCATTTTCTTCGCCCTTATTTGGTATGGCGCGGAAACTTTGCTTGCGCTCGCCGCCGGCTGGCACGTTTCCGTGCGTTACCCGCTTGTCTGCCTGGCGCGCGACCTTTTGCTGCCCGTGCTGTTTGTCGGCGGCCTTTTCGGCGACCGCTTCGTCTGGCGCGGCAACGAAATGCAGGTCGCACGACTTCGCCCGCGCGCCTTGCCGGCGTTGAACGAACTAGCGCCGGTAGCGCGACGGCAATTGCGCTCTCTGCGTGAACGAATGTTGTAAGTTAAACCGCATGGTCGGCGATCGCTTCGAGCGTCGTCTGGTCCACCGGAAAATCCGCCGCGATCCAGGCCGTCTTGGCGGCACGCAATGCCACGCCGAGCGCCGGACCCACGGCAACGCCGCGCCGGGTGAAGTCCGCCGCCTTGAGCGGAAACTTCGGCGCCGTCCAGCGTTTCGGCAAATCGACCAACGCGCGCCAGCTTGCATCGGCCGCGCCGGCTTGCGACCGCGACCAGGCGGTGAGAACGCGATCGCCGAACGATTGCGGCCCGAGTTGATAAAGCAGCGCGTGCGCCGGTTGTTGCCCGGCGCCGGGCGCGATACGCCGCCAGTTTTCCAGCGCCAGCAGCCGATCGGATTCCGTATTCGCCAACCGCAGCCGTTGCGTCAGCCGTTCGGCATCTTCCGCCACCCAGACCCCAATCGCGCCGAGACGGCGCAACGCGTCAGGCTCGGTGCCGGTCGCCGCCTCCACTTTCACCATGTTCTCGAAGCTCGCCAGATACCCGACACCGCCAAGCACCATAATGAGGAGCCCGCTCTCGGCCATCGTCGCCAAGGTCGGCGTTGCATGCGGAGCGAGCAGGAGCTTGAGCATCTCCACGCGGACGCGCTCGCGCGATAACGTCGGCAGCCCATCGCGTGCGGCGATGCAGGCGGCGAGACCCGCGGCGTCCGGCACGCCATTGCCGAAATACGCGTGAAAGCGAAAGAACCGCAGGATGCGCAGATAATCTTCTTCAATTCGCCGCCGCGGCTCGCCGATGAAGCGAACGCGGCGCGCGGCGATGTCATCCAAAGCGCCGACATAGTCATGCAGCGTTCCATCCATCGAGACAGAAAGCCCGTTGATGGTGAAATCGCGGCGCTCGGCGTCCTTCTTCCAATCGCGGCCGAACACGACACGCGCTTTGCGGCCGAAGGTCTCGACGTCCTCGCGCAACGTCGTGACCTCGAACGGACGACCGTCAACGATGGCGGTCACGGTGCCATGCTCGATACCGGTCGGCACGGTTTTCCCCCCGGACGCGGCGACACGGCGCGTCACTTCCTCGGGCAATGCCGTAGTCGCGATATCGATCTCACCGACCGGAATTTTGAGCAATTCATTGCGGACGGCGCCGCCGACCACGCGGGCTTCTTCGCCGTCACCATTGAGCAATGCAAGCAGCCTCGCCGCTGACCCGGTTTTCAGCCACGTGGCGTCGCCAAGATGCGGAACTGAAGTCACCGCGTCGTTTGCGGCACGAATTTGCCGCCCTCGATATGCGCCGGCACGTAGGTCGAGCCGGGAGGCGAACCACCGAATTGCGCGAGCACCAGGAAGCTGCCGGCCACCAGAATGAGCGACGCGATGATCAGACCGGCAAGACGGCGCACAGTCCAAGCCTCCGGCTGGGCTACGCCGACGCGCGTAGCGATAAGAAACGCGGCGTAGAGCACGAACGGGACAAGAAACAGCCCGATTTCGGTGGCGATTGGCCGTATCATAGGTAAATCCGGTCGTAGAGGTTGCGCACAATACCCGCGGTGATACCCCAAATGTAGCGATCACCGAACGGGATCGCGTAATATTCGCGCTGAATACCCTTCCACTCGCGACTTCGACGCTGCTGATTGACCGGAGTCATGAGAAATTCAAGCGGCACCTCGAAAGTCTCGGTGACCTCGCGCGGATTGAGCGTCAATGCGAATTCCGGCTTGATGCGCGCGACTGTCGGCAGAATGCGAAAGCCGGAGAAGGTCAGATACAGATCGAGGTAGCCGATCGGCTCAATCAGCATTGGCGAAAGCCCGATCTCCTCCTTCGCCTCGCGTAATGCCGCGGCGACCGGGCTCTCGTCGCCAGGATCGATCTTGCCGCCGGGAAAAGCCACCTGCCCGGCGTGGCTGTTGAGGTCCTTTGTGCGCAGCGTGAACAAGACGGTCGGCTCGTCGCGATCGACGATCGGGACGAGTACGGCGGCAGGCCTGGTCGCGCTGACGCCGGCCTGCTCCCACATCGCCGGATTGAGATCGAGATCGCCGCGCGCGCCCTCGGCCTGGGGGTCGGCCAAAGCCGGCGGCACGTCGAGCGCAAGCCGCGCCCGCGCACGCTCGAAGAAATCTTCCGGCGTTGGCCGTTGCCGCGGCACCCGTTGTTCGCTCACGCAAACTCCCTCACCTGTTCGGCCGGCGCCATCGGAAAGAACATTCCATTTGACGACACGCCGAACATCGCTTTGCCGGAAACCTCACGCTCCTCGCCGAGTTCGACCAGGTCGAAGAACAGCGCGCGCGTCACTTTCGCCCACAATTCGCGGCGCACATGCAAATAGGGCTTAAGGCCGCCGGTTTTCATCTCCGGCTCGAAGCGCAGCGCATGCTGTGGCCCGCACGCGACCCAATCGTCGACATTGGTCCGAAAATTGAGCACGTGGCCGGCCGATGATTCTTTGACATTGAGCTCGACGGCCATGAAAGGAGCGTCATCGACCTGGATGCCGCACTTTTCCACCGGGGTCACCAGGAAATATTTGTCGCCCTCGCGCTTGAGCACCGATGCAAACAATTTGACCAAAGCCGGCCGGCCGATCGGTGTCTTCAAATAGAACCAGGTGCCATCGGCGGCGATGCGCATGTCGAGATCGCCGCAAAATGGCGGGTTCCACCGCTCAACCGGCGGTGGCCCCTTGGCCGGACCGGCAATGCCGCTGAGTGCGCCGGTAATCCCGTCCAAACCGCGCTGCCCTTCCTTAGCCATGGTTTGCCTTGAAGCTGGGCGCATGGACACCATGTCCGAATGTCCGAACCGGCGCTGCCCCCTTTCGAACTGTTATGATGCTGGCGGGTTTATTGCAGCGCAATAGCAGTGCACCGCACGCCGCCGTGATTCGTACCGACGCCAAGAATCTGATTCGATACGCCGCAAAGCGGCAATACCGAAGGAGTTAGCCATGCCCGCTGCCGGCGGAGACGGGCTCGAGAAGCTCGAAGACATGATCGTCCATGCAGCCGAGTCGAGCGCGGATCACATCCGCGCGGCCAAAGCCGCGGTCGGTACCGTTATTTTCGGCCAGGACAAGGTCATCGAGCAAGCGCTCGTCACCATCCTGTCCGGCGGCCATGCGCTGCTGCTCGGCGTGCCGGGATTGGCCAAGACCAAGCTGGTCGAAACCATGGGCATCGTCCTCGGACTTGATGCCAAGCGCATCCAGTTCACGCCCGATTTGATGCCGTCCGACATTCTCGGCACCGAAGTGCTGGAGGAGAGCCAGAGCGGCAAACGCAGTTTCCGGTTTCTTTCCGGTCCGGTCTTCGCGCAACTCCTAATGGCCGACGAGATCAACCGCGCCAGCCCGCGCACGCAATCCGCGCTGTTGCAGGCAATGCAGGAGCAACACGTCACGATCGCCGGCACGCGCCACGATCTGCCGCGGCCGTTCCATGTTCTCGCCACCCAAAATCCGTTGGAACAGGAAGGCACCTACCCGCTTCCGGAGGCGCAGCTCGACCGCTTCCTGATGGAGATCGATGTCGACTATCCCGATCGTGGCGCCGAGCGAAAAATCCTGTTCGAGACCACCGGCGCGGAGGAGACCCGCGCCAAGGCGGCGATGACGGCTGAGGAACTGATGGCCGCGCAGCGTTTGGTGCGGCGATTGCCGGTCGGCGAATCCGTGGTCGAAGCGATCCTGGCTTTGGTGCGGTCGGCGCGGCCGGGCCCGGAAGGCGGCGACACCGCCAAGCTCATTTCCTGGGGACCGTCGCCGCGAGCGAGCCAAGCGCTGATGCTGGCGGTGCGGGCGCGTGCGCTGCTCGACCGGCGGCTGGCGCCTTCGATCGACGACGTGCTCGAACTTGCCGAGCCGGTGCTCAAACACCGTATGGCGCTCACCTTCACCGCGCGCGCGGAAGGCGAAAGCATCGAAGCGGTGATCGGACGCCTGAAGGCACGGATCGGATAAGCGAATGGCGACCGAGGCCAGGCGCAGGGCTGATCACGATCGCGCATCGGTACAACGTGCGGTCGGCGACGGCCGCACGCTTGCCGCCGCGATGCCGCGGCTGATCCTCGAAGCGCGCCGCGTGGCGGCAACGGTGGTGCACGGCCTGCACGGGCGCCGCCGCGCCGGGCCCGGCGAAAATTTCTGGCAATATCGCCGCTTCGTGTCCGGCGAGCCGGCATCCCGCGTCGATTGGCGGCGCTCGGCGCGCGATGATCATCTCTATGTGCGCGAGCAGGAATGGGAGGCCGCACACACGGTATGGATTTGGCCCGACCGTTCGCCGTCGATGATGTTTGCTTCACCGCTCGCGCGCGACAGCAAGCTTTATCGGACGCTGGTGGTCGCCCTGGCTCTCGCCGAGGTCCTGGTCGAAGGCGGCGAGCGGGTCGGTGTCCCCGGCCTGCTGCGCCCGACCGGCAGCCGCAACGTGATCGAGCGGATGGCGCAGGCGATCGCCCACGATGGCGGCGAGCATGCGAGCCTGCCGCCGAGCTTTTCGCCCTCGCCGATGTCCGAGATCGTCCTGTTGTCGGATTTGTGGAGCGAGATCGGCGACGTGCGGCGCACCATCACGCAACTTGCCGCCAGCGGTGCGCACGGCCATGTCGTGCAAATAGTCGATCCGGCGGAGGAGACGTTTCCCTATTGGGGGCGCATCGAATTCGTTGAGCCGGAAGGCGGCGGCCGCGTCACCGCGGGCCGCGCGCAAAATTGGCGAGCCGATTATGCGGCAAGGGTGGCGCGTCACCGCGCCGAAATCCGCGGCGAAACCGATCGGCTCGCCTGGAGCTTCATCATCCATCGCACCGACCGTCCGCCCGCTGAGCTGTTGTTGGCGCTGCACGGCCGCATCGGCGGCAATCTCGCGGACGGCGGCTTGCACCGGCACCAGGCGGGCCGGCTAATGGTGCCGGTATGATCGGCGCCTTGCCGCTCGGCTTTGCCGAACCCCTGGTGCTGATCGGCCTCCTGACGCTGCCGGTCCTTTGGTGGCTGCTGCGGCTCATTCCGCCGCGGCCGCGCCGCATCGATTTTCCGCCGACGCGCTTACTTCTGGAAATCGGCCCCAAGGAAGAGACGCCGGCTCGCACGCCGTGGTGGCTCACGCTGCTGCGGCTCGCACTTGCCGGCCTGGTGATTATCGCCGCCGCCGGTCCGTTGTGGAATCCGCCGGTCGCGGCGATGAACACGCGCGCGCCGATCGCCATATTGATCGACGACGGCTGGCCCGCGGCAGCCGCTTGGGACGCGCGCTTGCGCACCGCCGACGACATCATCGCGCGGGCCGAGAACGATCACCGCGCGGTGGCGCTGATTCCGCTGTCGGAAGGCACCCGCGACATTTCCTTCGCTGCCGCCGCTTCCGCGCGCGTAAGGCTGCACCAGATCACGCCCAAGCCGTATACGGTCGACCGCACCGAAGCGCTGCCGGCGCTGGCACGTTTCCTCGACCAGACCCGCGACGTCGAACTCGTCTGGCTGGCCGATGGCATCGATCTCGGCCGCGGCGCCGATTTCGTCAAAGCCATGGCGCCGATGCTTGGCGCGCGCGCAATGACCGTGGTCTCCGGCGGCATCGCCGGCCCGCACGCGCTCACAGCCACCGATAACGCGGCCGGCGCGCTGAGCGTGAAAGTATTGCGCGCAAACTCCGAGGCACCGGCGAGCGGTTTATTGCGCGGCCTTGACTTGAAGGGTCTGACGCTCGGCGAAGCCCACTTTACCTTCAAGGCGGACGAGCGGGAGACCGACGCACAGTTTGACCTGCCGGTCGAATTGCGCAACGACATCGCCCGGATCGAAATCGCCGGCGAACATTCCGCAGGCGCCGTGCAACTGCTCGACAAGCGCTGGCGCCGCCGCACCGTCGGCATTGTCTCCGGCGCCACCGCCGACACCTCGCAGCCGCTGCTCGCCTCCAGCTATTACATCACCCGCGCGCTCGATCCGTTCGCCGATGTCAGGGTCGCGCAGGGTGAATCACCGGCCGAAGCGGTGACGCACTTTCTCGATCAGCACGTGCCGATGTTGATCCTCGCCGATGTCGGCAATGTCGCCGGCGGTGCCCACGACCGGCTGGCGCATTGGATCGAGGACGGCGGCGTTTTGCTGCGTTTCGCCGGCCCGCGGCTGGCGGCGTCCGACGACGATCTGGTTCCGGTGCGGCTGCGCCGCGGCGGACGCATCCTCGGCGGCACCTTGAGTTGGGACAAACCGCAACCGCTGGCGGCGTTTTCGCACGACAGCCCGTTCAACGGACTTGCCGTACCCACCGATGTGACCGTCAGCCGGCAGGTTCTGGCCGAGCCCGACGCGGCCTTGAGCGAAAATACCTGGGCGACGCTCGCCGATGGCACCCCGCTCGTCACCGCCGCACGCCGCGGCAAGGGACTCATTATTCTTTTCCACGTCACCGGCGACACGCGCTGGTCGGATTTGCCGCTGTCCGGAACGTTCGTGGACATGCTCAAGCGCGTGGTCGCGCTCGCCGGCACGAGCGCCGTCACCGACACCGGCGGCGACAAGAGTAAAACCGCGCCAGCGATGATCACGGCGAGCCGCGTTCTCGACGGCTTCGGCCGTTTTGTCGCGCCGCCGGCAACCGCGCGGCCGGTGCCGACCGATTTTTCCGGCGGCGCCACCGCGGACCATCCGCCCGGCTTTTACGGCCCGCCGGAGAGTTTGCTCGCGGTCAATACGCTGGCGGCCGCCGATCGGCTGGCACCGCTCGACGTCTCGGCGCTGACCGGCGCCAGCCACGAACTCTACCGCAAGAGCGAGCCGCAGGATTTGCGCGGGCCGATCCTTCTCGCGGCGCTTGGCTTGTTCTTGCTCGACACGCTGATCGTGCTCTATCTCGGCGGCGGTATCAGCCGGCTCATGCCGCGGCTCGCGCGCAGCAGCGCCGCGATCCTGCTGATTGCGGCTCTCGCCGCCACGCTGCCGCACGCTAATGCGCAGGATGCAGCAAGCAATGACGTGCCGCGCTCGGCGCTGGAAACCAAGCTCGCTTTCGTCGTGACCGGCGACCGCGATGTGGACGCCGTGAGCCAGGCCGGCCTCGCCGGATTGACGCTCTTTCTCGCGCAGCGCACCGCGCTCGAACCCGGCGATCCGATCGGTCTCGATATCGGTCGCGATGAGCTGGCGTTCTATCCGCTGATCTATTGGCCGATCGTTCCCGGCGCGGCGCGCCCCTCGGAGCAAGCGCTCAAGCGCATCGACTCGTACATGAAGCAAGGCGGCACGGTTTTGTTCGACACCCGCGACGCCATCGTGGCGCCGCTCGGCGCCGGCGGCGAAACGCGCAGCCCCGGGATGCTGGAGCTGCGCAAGATCCTTTCCTCGCTCGACATCCCGGAACTCGAACCGGTGCCGCACGATCACGTCTTGACCAAGACCTTTTATCTGCTGCGTGACTTTCCCGGCCGCTTCAATTCCGGCCAGCTTTGGGTCGAAGCGCTACCGGCGACCGATGACCAGGAAACGGCAACCCGCCCCGCGCGCGGCGGCGATGGCGTGTCCTCGATCCTGATCACCTCGAACGATATGGCCGGCGCCTGGGCGATCGCCTCCGACGGTCAGCCCATGCTGCCGATGGTCGAAAGCGAGCCGCGCCAGCGCGAGCTTGCGTTCCGTGCCGGCACCAACATCGTGATGTACACGCTGACCGGCAATTATAAGGCCGACCAAGTCCACGTGCCGGCGCTGCTCGAACGGCTCGGCCAATAGGAGGCGAATGTGAATCTCGGTGTTGCGTTCGCTCCTCTGGTTTCCGCCCATCTGCTGTGGGCCGCGATCGGCGCCGCCGCCGTCCTCGCGGTCCTGATGTTCGCCTCGCGCAGCCGCGGCGCCACCCTTCGCGCATTGGCGCTGGCGCTGATCGTGCTTGCGCTCGCCAACCCTTCGCTGACCCGCGAGGACCGCGACCCGCTGAGCTCCGTTGCCGTTGTCGTGGTCGATAAAAGCCCAAGCCAGAATTTCGGCGACCGCGCGAAAGAGACCGAGGCGGCGCGCCAGGCCGTCGTTGCCCGTTTGCGCCGCATTCCCGGGCTCGACGTGCGTGTGGTCGAAGCCGGCCAAGCCGACGGCGAAACCGACGGCACCCGGCTGTTTAGCGCGCTCGGCTCGACGCTTGCCGACGTCCCGCCGGACCGGATCGCCGGCGCCATCATGATCACCGACGGGCGCGTGCACGATGTGCCGGCCGAAGCCGCCGCACTCGGCTTCGCTGCGCCGGTGCACGCGCTTATTACCGGCAACAAGAATGAACGCGACCGCCGCGTCGCGCTGATAGCGGCGCCGCGCTTCGGCATTGTCGGCCAGTCACAGACCATCACTTACAAGATCGAAGATCAGGGCGCCGACGCGCGCAGCGCCAAGGTCACGATCCGCCGCGATGGCGAAGTGATCGACTCCCGGTCGGTGCCGATCAACGTCCCGCAGCGCGTCGACATCCCAATTCCGCACGGCGACGCCAACATCGTCGAGATCGAAGCGTCGCCGCTTGCCGGCGAATTGACGACGGTCAACAATCGCGCCGTGGTCTCCATCGACGGCGTGCGCGACAAGCTGCGCGTGCTGCTGGTCTCCGGCGAGCCGAACGCCGGCGAGCGCACCTGGCGAAACCTGCTCAAGTCGGACCCTTCCGTCGATCTTGTGCATTTCACCATTTTGCGGCCGCCGGAAAAACAGGACGGCACGCCGATCAACGAACTGTCGCTGATCGCCTTTCCCACGCGCGAACTGTTCCAGCAAAAAATCGGCGAATTTCAACTCATCATCTTCGACCGCTACGCTCACCAGGGCGTGCTGCCGATGATTTATTTCGACAACATCAACCAGTATGTGCGCAACGGCGGCGCGGTGTTGATCGCCGCTGGCCCCGATTATGCGGGCTCAAGCAGTATTTGGCGCACGCCACTCGACGCCATCCTGCCGGCCGAGCCGAGCGGCAACGTCACCGAGCGGGCGTTTCACGCGCGGCTGAGCGAGCTTGGCAAGCGCCACCCGGTGACGCGCGATCTCGAAGGCGCCGACAGCGATCCGCCGCATTGGAGCCGCTGGTTCCGCCTGATCGATACGCGGAACGCGACCGGCACGGCGGTCATGCAGGGCCCGGACAACAAGCCGCTGTTGGTGCTCTCCCGCCAAGGCGAAGGCCGCGTTGCGCTGCTGCTATCGGACCAGCTTTGGCTGTGGGCGCGCGGCTTCGAAGGCGGCGGCCCGCATCTCGATCTGCTGCGTCGCCTGTCGCACTGGCTGATGAAGGAGCCGGATCTGGAGGAGGAGGCGTTGCGGCTCTCCGTCAGCGGGCATCAGCTGCAAATCCGCCGGCAAACCATGGCGGACAACGCTGCCGACGTGACGCTCACCTCGCCTGGCGGCAAAACCAGCACATTGAAATTGTCGCCGACCAAGCCGGGCGTCTGGCAAACGACGGTCAGCGCCAACGAGCTCGGGCTGTGGCGC
>DATKRE010000185.1:0-6847 GCA_035532335.1 Xanthobacteraceae bacterium
GGCTGAAGGTTCATCCCGAGGAGGTCGAAGCGGTGATCAACCGGCATCCGTCGGTGCGGATGTCGCTGGTGCGGCGCCGGCAAAGCCCGGTGACCGGCTCGGTGGTGGTCGCCGACGTGGTTCTCAAGGCCGACACACACGTCGGCAACGGCCGGGAGATCGCGCTCAAGGACGATATTTTGAAGTTCTGCCATGCCGAGCTGCCGCGTCACAAGGTGCCGGCAGCCATCAGCTTCGTCGCCGCACTCAACGTCGCGGCGACGGGCAAGCTGCTGCGGCGCTAGTGGAGCGGTTTTGACATTCGCTACCCGCCTGGCGGCAAACTCGCGAAGCGAATGTGCTGCAATCGGACCACGTGGAGCGCGACAGCCGTGAGCGCCTTCTGCCGCGATTGTCTGGCCGACGCCGAGACGGGCGCGGCGCGCTGCACGGCCTGCGGCTCGCCCCGGCTTTTGCGCCACCATGAGCTTGATGCGCTGTCGATCGCCCACGTCGATTGCGACGCGTTCTACGCCACCGTCGAGAAGCGCGACGATCCGGCGCTCGCCGCTGAGCCGGTGATCGTCGGCGGCGGCAACCGCGGCGTGGTCGCCGCCTGCTGCTACATCGCGCGCACCTACGGGGTGAGATCGGCTATGCCGATGTTCGAGGCGCTGCGGCTCTGCCCGCAAGCACGCGTCATCCGGCCCAACATGGAGAAATATGCGCGCGTCGGCCGCGAGGTCCGGCAGATGATGCGGGCGCTCACGCCTTTGGTCGAGCCACTGTCGATCGACGAGGCTTTCCTCGATTTGTCAGGCACCGCCCGATTGCACGGCCTCAGTCCGGCAAAGGTCCTGGCGCGCTTTGCCGCCGAAGTTGAGAGCAAACTCGGCATCACCGTGTCGATCGGGCTGTCCTGCAACAAATTCCTCGCCAAAATCGCCTCCGATCTCGACAAGCCGCGCGGATTTGCGGTGCTCGGCGGCGGCGAAGCGGCGGCGTTTCTGGCGCCGAAGCCGGTGAGCTTCATCTTCGGCGTCGGCAAGGTCAGCGCGGCACGATTTGCGCGCGACGGGCTCCATCGGATCGCCGACCTACAAAAGGCCGGCGAGATCGAGCTGATGCGCCGCTACGGCGACGAAGGCCGCCGGCTGGCGCGGCTTGCCCGTGGCGTCGATGCACGGCTGGTCAGCGCCGACCGCGAGACCAAGAGCGTATCGTCGGAGACTACGTTCGACCGCGACATCGCCGACTTCCGCGCGCTGGAGCGCATCCTCTGGGCGCAAACCGAAGAAGTCTCGGCGCTGCTGAAAGAGAAGGCTTTCGCCGGCGCCACGGTCACGCTGAAATTAAAAACCGCCGACTTCAAGATTCGCACCCGCGCCCATTCATTCGGCGCGCCCACCCAGCTTGCGGGCAAAATCTTCACCGCCGCCCGCGCCCGGCTCGAACACGAGGCCGATGGAACGAAATACCGCCTCCTCGGCGTCGGCATGAGCGCGCTCACTTCCGCCGACCAGGCCGATCCTGCCGATTTCGTCGACGGCCGCGCCGCCGATGCCGAACATGCCGTCGATCGCGTGCGCGCCCGCTTCGGCGAGGACGCCGTGGTCAGAGGTTTGGCGTTCGAGCCACCGGAAAAGTCCGACCTCAAGGGCAGGGCTTGACGTCCTTGATCTGGAGCGACGACAGTCTGCCGGTAACGACAAAATCGTTGTAGTCGAGCGATAACGCGCGCGAAATGCCGTTCTCATAAAGCTCGAAGCCGATGGCATAGACCGGCGTCTGTTCGGTGCTTTCCTGCGCCTTCGATTTTTCGAAATAGCTGATGGTCACCGGCCAGCGCGGGACCGACGCGAGTTTTGCCTCATTGTCGGCAACATCGTCATGCTTGCGCTCGTCGGGCATGAGTTTCTTACCGATCACGGTCAGCGTATCGTAGACTTTGTCGCCGGTGTCCGATCCGTCGTAAACAGGAAAACTCAGAATAGACTTGCCGGCTTGCGCGGCCTCAATAACCCGGATCATGTGCTGGGTGGGGAATACCACGCTGGCGGCGATGTCGAGCACCTTGCTTTCCGGTTTGGCGAGATCGACGGCGGTCGTCGATCCGCCATGCTCGGCATGGCCGTCGACGGTGTCGATCAGGTTCTGGTTCAAGAAGTTTTCCGAGGTGAAATTGAACCGCTTGGCGTCACCGCCCTCCCACGTCGTCGAGCGCAGATCGCTGGTCGAGGTCTTGCCCTCGCCGGAATCGAGTTCGGATACCTGGCGGAATTGCAGCGTATAGCCGTTGCAGGCGTTGCCGTCGAAGTCATAAAGGATGCGCCCGCGTACCGCCGCGACCGCGGCGGTGTCGCGCGCCCGGCCGAGCGTGAGATCGTAGACGGCGCGGTGCGGCACCAATACGACCGGAGCGGTTTGAGCATGCGCCGCCGGCGCGCAGGCGGCAAAAATCAAACTGCAAGCCAGGAAAGTGCCGCGTGTTACAAAGGCGTGAGCCACAGATGTGACCTTTCTTGCGTTGCGCCCGGTCGTACGACGCCCCCTACCCGCTTTGCCATGCATCCACGACGTTTTTTGTCTTCCCGATGGCGCGAAGATAGGGGCCTTACGCAGACGCCGCAACTGTGGATCACTTTCGCCGACAGTCTTGCGTGCTAAGGTCCAACCGGACAGAAAGCCCACAGTTTTACGCGATTGGAGGATGCAATGGCCGGTACGATTGAGAAGAAATTGGGCGAGCTCGGCGTCATGCTCGCGCAACCAGCCGCGCCGGTGGCCAACTATGTGCCATTCGTGCGCACCGGCAATCTGCTGTTCGTTTCTGGACAGATTTGCCATGACGCCGGCGCACTGGTCGCCAAAGGCCAGCTTGGCGGCGGCGTGTCCATTGAAGACGGGCAAAAGGCGGCGCGCGCTTGCGCGATCAACCTCTTGGCGCAAGTGAAAGGTGCACTGGGCGATCTCGACAAGGTGGTTCGGGTCGTGCGGCTCGGCGGTTTCGTCAATTCGGTGGCGGGTTTTACCGATGGCCCCAAGGTGATGAACGGCGCTTCCGATCTCATGGTCGCGGCGTTCGGCGACAAAGGCCGGCATTCGCGCACCACTGTGGGCGTCTCCGCCCTGCCGCAAAATGCCGCGATGGAAGTTGAAGGCCTGTTCGAAGTGTCCTGATGGCGCGCAAGGCGCTTGACTGGCTCACAGCGCGGCCAATAGCCCATCGCGGCCTGCACGACGCTAGCGCAGGCGTCATTGAAAACACGCCGGCTGCGGTGCGCGCGGCGGTGGCCGCCGGCTACGGCATCGAAGTTGACTTGCAGGTCAGCGCCGACGGCGAAGCCATGGTGCACCATGACGATGTGGTCGGCCGCCTGACCGACGGCGAGGGCCGGCTCGACCGAATAATCGCCGCCGACCTCAAGCGCGTGCCATTCCTCGGCAGCGATGCGCGCATGATCACCCTCGGCGAGCTGTGCGATCTGGTCGGCGGGCGTGTCCCGATCCTTCCCGAACTGAAAAGCCGCTTTGATGGCGACCCGCGGCTTCCGCTTCGCGTCGCCGCCGTGCTGCTCGGCTATCGCGGGCCGGTCGCGCCGATGTCATTCGATCCGCTGCAACTCCAGGTGCTGCGGCAAAAGGCGCCGGCGCTGCCGCGCGGGATTGTGGCGGCGAAATACCGGCCGCATCCATATTGGGATCAAATGCCGCCGTGGCTGCGTCACCGCATGGGTTCCCTGCTGCCGGCGCTGCCCTGCCGGCCACAATTCGTCGCCTATGCGATTGATAATCTTCCAGCCTTGGGGCCCTTTCTCGCACGGCGCATTTTTCGCCTGCCGCTCCTCACCTGGGTGGTACGCACACCCCTCGAGCGGCAACGCGCGCAGCGCTTTGCCGACCAGATGATTTTTGAGAGCTTCCGGCCATGACGGTCGACAAACCGATGCAGGATCGTCCCCCGGCCGGAGCCGGCGAACTCCGCGTTGTGGCCGTCAATGCAATCAGCGAGATCGGCGCAAGCGCCTGGGATGCATGTGCGAACCCACTTCATCCAAAATGTGAGGAAAGCGGATCTAAAGCTCAAACATCGCATCAAGACGGCCTATATAACCCATTCCTGTCATACGATTTTTTGTCCGCCCTCGAAGCCTCAAAATCGGTCGGTGGCCATTCCGGCTGGCATGTCCAGCACGTCGTCGTCCAAAGCCCGGATGGCATCGCGGTTGCGGCCGCGCCTTGCTACGTCAAGACCCACTCCCAAGGCGAATACGTGTTCGATCATGGCTGGGCCGACGCCTACGAACGAGCCGGCGGCAGTTATTACCCGAAGCTGCAGGTCGCGGTGCCGTTCACGCCTGCGACCGGCCCCCGCCTGCTGGTGCCACCCAGCCCGCATGCCGACGACAGGCGTCGGGCGCTCGTCGCCGGCCTTCTCGATTTATGCCGGATCGACGGCACCTCCGGCGTGCACGTTACCTTTGCCACGGAGGACGAGTACCGCTTCCTTGGCGAACAGGGTTTTCTGCAGCGCATGGATCAGCAATTCCACTGGGAAAATTCCGGCTACGGGAGTTTCGACGATTTTCTCGCGGCGCTCGCCGCGCGTAAGCGCAAGACCATCAGGCGCGAACGCCACGAAGCCTTGGCAAACGGCATCGATGTGCATTGGCTCACCGGCCGCGATTTGACCGAGGACATCTGGGATCAGTTCTTTGGTTTCTACATGGAGACCGGTTCGCGCAAATGGGGCCGGCCCTACCTCACTCGCCCGTTCTTTTCGCTGATCGGTGAGACGATGCGCGACCGCATCTTGCTGGTGATGGCCAAGCGCGCCGGACGCTGGATCGCCGGCGCGATCAACTTCATCGGCTCACAGACCCTTTTCGGGCGCCACTGGGGCGCTAGCGAGCATCATCCGTTCCTGCATTTCGAGTTATGTTACTATCAGGCGATCGAATACGCGATTGCGCACAAGCTGACGCGGGTCGAAGCCGGCGCGCAAGGCGAGCACAAAATTGCGCGCGGCTACATGCCGGCAACCACCTATTCGGCGCATTACATCGCTGATCCGGCGCTGCGACGGGCGATAGCGGACTATTTGAAGCGCGAGCGGGCCTATGTGGCGGCCGCCGGCACCGAGCTTGCCGCCGCCGGTCCGTACCGGCACGATGTTCACCTTGAAGCGGATTGAGCACACGACTTTTGACTGGGAGGCGGCGATGCCGAGCTACGACCCGAACAATCTCTTTGCCAAAATCCTGCGCGGCGAATTGCCGTCGTATAAGGTCTACGAGGACGACAAGACCTTCGCTTTCCTCGACATCATGCCGCGTGCGCCCGGACATACCCTCGTCATCCCCAAGGCGCCGGTCCGCAACATCCTCGACATCGCTCTGGATGATCTCGCGCAGGTAATGAAGACGACGCAAATGGTCGCGCGCGCGGCCGTGACGGTGTTCGCCGCTGACGGACTGACCTTGCAGCAATTCAACGAGCAGGCCGGCGGCCAAGTGGTGTTTCACCTGCACTTCCACGTGGTCCCGCGCAAGAATGGGGTTGCATTAAAGCCCCCGGCGAGCGTCAAGGAGGACCCGGCCGTATTGTTGGAGCAGGCGCAAAAACTCGCCGCCGCCCTTACCGGCGCGTGAAGAACGCAGCAACCCCAATTGCAGCTAACGACCGCGCGAGACCCGCTCGATTTCGGCCCGCACCAGGCGTTCGACCATTCCCGGCAGGTTGTCGTCCAGCCAGGATTTCAACATTGGCCGCAACATCTCGCGCACCAGATCTTCGAGCGTGCGCGCGTTTTGCACCAGCACAGTCTGCGCCAGCGTATTGAACGCTGAGTCCACGGCACTGCTGGTGGAGTTGGAGAGAAGCTGCTCGCGCAAGCCGCTACGCGCTGCCATGGCTACCTCGACTGCCTCGACTTCCTCAACCATCGCAGGCTTAGGCTCGGCATCGTCGAAGCTCACGTCGGAGTGACCGTCGATCGTGCGAAATTGCGGTACCGGATCGGGCATCGGACTCGGAGCTGGCATGGGAGCCGCCATTGATTCTGTGAGATCGAGAATGTCCGCAGCCTGCTCTTCCAGGCTTCCGGTAGCCGCTAGCTGGGCCGATTCGGCAATCGGCGGGCTTGGTTCCGGCCGCACCGGTGCGGCCGCATGAGCCGGCTGCTCCGGCTGCGGAGCCACCTTGCTGGCGTCGTCATCGGCAATGATTCGGCGAATGGAGGCGAGAATCTCCTCCATCGACGGTTCTTGCGCTTTAGCCGGCTGCGTCATACGCGCATCCTCGCCTTATTTCGTGCGTGTCCCCCGACGCGGCCAACCGGCACGACTGCGAAACAAATTGCGACCGCGAATCACATAAGCGCAACTATGCAACGCCAACGCTAACTATGTCACAGCAAAACTCGAAGGCAACCAGAACCGGTCGGCGACTCACCGCTGGCTCCTTGACGATGTGGGTCTATCTGCCGTCTGGATTGCGCACACCGATCCAGGCGTCGCGCACCTGCTGGTAGTGCACCATCGGATCGTAGATGTCGACGTTGAGGCCAAGGTGCGGCATCGACAGACCGCCGACGGCGGCAAGCAGCGTGTAGGAAGCCACCACGCGATCGTGCTGCGCGGTGACCAGCGCGACACGGGCATTGACCAGTTCCTGTTGCGCGTTGAGCACGTCGAGCGTCGTGCGCTGGCCGACGCGGGCTTCTTCGCGCACGCCGTTGAGCGCGATCTCGGCGGCATTGACCTGCGCGGTGGTCGCCTCGATTTGTGCCTTGGCGGCATCGAGCTGCCCCCAGCTCTGCACCACCGTGGCGCGCGCCTGATCGCGGTTGACGTCGAGATTGAGCCGC
>DATKRE010000186.1:0-24899 GCA_035532335.1 Xanthobacteraceae bacterium
GTATTCGGCAGCTTCTCATGCGAATGTTAGAATCAAAAGGACCACTAGCAAATATGAGTCTTAGTGGAGCTTTGGATTTGACATTCGCTTCACGAGGCTGCCGCTAGGTGGGTAGCGAATGTTAAATCCGCTCCACTAGGCCAATGCGCTGGGGACATCGTGTTCAACATGGACGATCAGCATTTGACTTGAGGGCTTTTGCAAAAACGACGATGCTGAGACGCGAAGTCACCGAAACTGCGGGTGAGGGTCATGGAAAAGCCGAATGCGACGAAACCAAAGCTCGCCCGGAGAGCGGCGCACGAGGCGATAGAGATTGCCGTCATTGCCTTGTATCTCTTCATCTGTTTCGCCGCGCTGTTATACCTCAAAGCATCCATTCTCGCGGAATATGGCATTCCATTTGCACCGCTCGGAATCGCCGCGGTCAAGGCGCTGATTTGCGCCAAGTTCGTCTCGCTCGGAAATCTGCTGCATCTTGGCGAACGCTTAAAGGCCCGGCCGCTCGTGTGGCAAACACTCTACCGGTCGGCCGTGTTTTTGGCCCTGTTGTTGGTCCTCAACGCGCTGGAAGAGGTGATTGTCGGCCTTCTGCACCACCGTACGGCCGCGGCATCGCTCGCTGAACTCGGCGGCGGGACGCTCAATCAGCTAGCCGCATTCAGCCTGGTCGGTTTTCTGACACTCGTGCCATTTTTTGCATTCCGCACGCTTGGCGAAGCCGTCGGCGAGAGCAACCTCGTTACCGCTTTTTTTGGGACATTCCGCAAAGCTTGAAAGCCGCAAATGAGCCCACTTACGTTGTCTTGTGTCATCTTCGCGCTTTCGCTCGGCGGCATCGCTGCCGGCTTTTTGTTTCGTATGGTGCTTCCCGAGCATCACCTGAGCAAGGAAACCGGTGATTTGGTGCGGCTTGGCGCCGGGCTGACTGCAACAATCGCGGCGCTGGTTCTGGGATTGCTTACCGCGTCGGCGAAAAGCACTTTCGACACGCAAAGCGCACAAGTCAAACAGATGACGGTCGATATCATTCTGCTCGACAATCTTCTGGCCCAATATGGGCCTGAAGCGCGGCCCATTCGATCACAAATCAGGGCGGTGATCGGCCCGTTCGTCGATCGGATCTGGCGTGAAAAGGAGAACGCCGGCAGCGGGCCTTTTGAAATCAAAGGAGATGCGGAAAAGGTCTACCTCGGCATCCTGGCCCTATCGCCTGGCAATGGCTTGCAGCGCGCGCTTCAGACTCGCGCCGCGCAGCTCAGTAACGACATTGTGCGAACCCGTTTGTTGCTGTTCGTCGAATCCGGCAAACTCATTCCTCGGCCTTTCTTGGCCATCATGATTTTTTGGCTGGTCATACTTTTCGCGACCTTCAGCCTATTCTCAAAGTTCAACGTAACGGGCTTTGTGTTCCTCAGCATTTTCGCCCTGTCGGCCTCATGCGCCATGTTCCTGATATTGGACCTGAGCGAGCCGTTCACTGGATTCATGAGCATGCCAAGCGGGCCTTTGCGAAATGCTTTGGCACCGCTTTAGCTCCCCGTGAAATAGGCTGCAGTAGGCGCCGAGGGCCGGATAGAGGCGACGCCACAGATCCGATGCGCCTAGCGGCAGCCTCGTGAAACGAATGTCAAATCCAAAGCTCCACTAAGACTCATATTTGCTAGTGGTCCTTTTGATTCTAACATTCGCATGAGAGGGTGCCGAATACGGACGCGAATGTTAGAATCGGATCACTAGTGCGGCAGGCCGGCCGCGTCGAGCGCCTGGGATAAAGGTTTTGCCAGGATTTCCGGAACGGCGAGCCCAACTAACAAGGGGCCCGTCCGGAAACCCGGCTCCAACGCCAGTGCGCGCGCCGCTGCGGCTTTGGCGTCATCGAGGCGTCCGCCTTGGGCCAGCGTGGCCGCCAAGAACACATGTGATACGCTAAATTCGGGCTTCGACTGGATCGCGCGCTGGGCCGCTTCGACCGCGGCCTCGTTGCGCCCAAGCAAGAAATTGCCGAGTGCTATCCCCTGGGCGGCAGGATAAAGTAGACGATCGAATGGGCTGATGCGCAACGCGCGCTCGCCCCATTCGATGGCGCGCTCCGCCTCGCCCTTTAAACCGAACGCCACCGCGCCGAACGCGAGCGCGAGGAAGCATGAGGGACTGATCGCCAGCGCCTGCTCAAAGGCTTTCCGCGCCGCCGGCATGTCGTGAGCGATATTTGCCAACGTGAAGGCCGCGAGCGCCAGCGCGTTGGCGTCGTCGGGGCCGTGCGCGACCGCCGCATGCGCATGCCGGATCGCAGCGTCGCGATCCTCCGGTTGCAGGCCGGCGCGCAGGAAGCGGATTTCGTGGCACCACGATGCGTAGCCGTGGGCGAGCGCATAATCCGGCTCGAGCGTCAAAGCCTGGTCGAGCAGCTGCAACGCTCTGCCGGCCGCTTCCGGCATGGCCAAATAAACATCGGGCAGCGCGCGCAGCAGCAGATCGTAGGCGCCCGGATGCTCGGGCCGCTCACGTTTGACCCGGTCGATCTCGGCTTGCCGCAGGCTCGGCTCAATGGCGCCGACCACATTGAGAGTCATCTCGTCCTGCACCGCGAAAATATCGTCGAGCGATCGGTCATAGCGTTCTGCCCAAATATGCAGGCCAGTCTCGGCCTCTATGAGCTGGCCGGTGATACGCACGCGGTTGCCACCCTTACGCACGCTGCCTTCGAGCAGGTAACGCACGCCGAGGTCGCGGCCGACCTGGCTCACGTCGACGGCGCGGCCTTTGTAGATAAAGCTCGAATTGCGGGCGATCACGAACAACCATTTGATCCGCGAAAGGCCGGTGATGATGTCTTCCACCATGCCGTCGCAGAAGTATTCCTGCTCGGCATCGCCGCTCATGTTCTGGAACGGCAAAACCGCGATCGACGGCCGATCGGGAAGTTCGAACGAACGCTGCCGCGCCGGGGCCGCCACAGCGGCAGCCCCGCCGTTTTTGTCCACGCGATAAACGTGGATCGGCCGCGCGATGTTCTTGACACTATGTTCGCCCATGTCGTCGAAGCCTAGCGGAAGCTTGTCACCAAGCTGCTCGCGTACCGAGGCGCTGATCCACACCTCGCCCGGCCGCGCTAGCGTTTCCAGCCGTGCCGCGACGTTGACGCCGTCGCCGAAAATATCGTCGTTCTCGACAATGATATCACCCAGATTGATCCCGACACGAAAGCGAATGCGCCTGTCGTCGGAAACGCCGGCGCTGCGGCCCTCCATTCCCTGCTGGATGATGACGGCGCAGCGCACGGCGTCGATCACGGACGCGAACTCGACCAGGATACCGTCACCCGTCGTCTTGACGATGCGACCCTGATGCTGCGCCAAGAGAGGGTCGATCAATTCACGCCGATGCGCCTTAAGCGCGGCAAGCGTTCCCTCCTCATCCTCGCCCATGAGTCGGGAATACCCGACAGCATCGGCACACAAGATCGCCGCAAGCCGCCTATTGACCCGCTCTTCGGCCACACATACCTCCGGAACCGGCACGTTCGCGGCCGGCAAAACCAATAATCAATCTAGGCGTTGGGCGCGAACAAAAGCAATCAATGTCGCCGCGTCACTCAGTCATCGTTCGGCTTTCGCCGGAACAGCAGACCCACGTCGCCGTAGGAATAGACCGGAAAAGAGATCACTGATGTCTGCTTAAGTGATAGGAAGCGACATCGCCGATCCAGCGCAGCAATGGACTTGCGGCAAGGCAACCCAGGGAACCTTTTAGCACCGGCAGCGTTGTGCCACGCGGAGTTGTGTCGAGGGGTTTCATGAACACAGGCTGCACGGGTTGCCGAGGGCTTCCGGAGGTCGCCCCGGCATGAAACCCGTTGCTTGGGCGATCCCCATGAGCGCGATTTCCAGCGAGCTTGACGCCAAGACGCCGCTCGGCGCCGTGCTGTCTCCGAGCGGGGAAATGTTGCGGCTGATCCGAGAGAAGGATTGGTCCCGCACCCCCATCGGGGCGGTCGAGCGGTGGTCCCCCACCCTCCGGATCATGGTCGAGTTCCTGCTCGCCAATCGCTTTCCATTGCTGCTGTGGTGGGGGCCGCAATACGTGTCGATCTATAACGACGCCTATCGGCCCATCCTGGGCGCAAAGCATCCAGCGGCACTGGGCCAACCGTTCAAGGAGGTCTGGCCCGAGATCGCCGACATTATCACTCCATTGATCGACACGCCTTTCAACGGCGGTCCGTCGACGTGGATGGATGACATCCCGCTCGAGATCAATCGCCACGGATACCTGGAAGAGACCCACTTCACGATCGCCTACAGCCCGGTCCCGGACGAAGCGGCGCCCCGTGGCATCGGCGGCGTCCTGGCGACGGTTCACGAGATCACCTACAAGGTCGTTGGCGAGCGCAGGATCAAGGCGTTGCGCGATCTAACGGCGCACGCGGGTGAAGGTAAGTCAGCAGAGGAAGCGTGTCGTTTGGCGGCGCTTGCGCTGAACGATTACAATAAGGATATCCCGTTCACTCTCATCTACCTGCTCGACGCAAACGGCGAAAACCCGCAATTGGCGGCGACATCCGGTTTCAAGGCCGGTGAGCAATCTTACTGCGACACGGACGCCGCCGTTAATTCCAGACGCATCGGAGCCGGTTGGCCGCTGGCCGAAGTCGCCAAGACCGAAAATGCGGTCGTGGTCGAGAAACTTGGGTCGGTAATGCCGAAAGTGCCGAGCGGCCCATGGCCGGACCCGCCGCATACCGCCGTTGTCGTTCCCATCAAATCCAGCGTTGCGCATCGGCTCACCGGCTTTTTGGTCGCTGGCGTCAGTCCGCGCCTGCGTCTCGACGATCAGTACCGCAGCTTTCTCGATCTCACCGCCGCGCAAATTTCCGCCGCTATAGCGAACGCGCGGGCCTACGAACAGGAGCGCAAACGCGCCGAGGCGCTGGCTGAAATCGATCGCGCCAAGACGATGTTCTTTTCCAATGTCAGTCACGAATTCCGCACACCCCTGACCCTGATCCTCGGCCCGCTCACCGACGCGTTGGCCGGCGGCAAGGGTCTCGATGCGGCGCAGCTTGATTTGGTGCATCGCAACTCTTTGCGCCTCCTCAGGCTCGTCAATTCGCTCCTCGACTTCTCCCGCATCGAGGCTGGCCGCGCGCAAGCCTCGTATGAAGCCGTCGACCTTGCGGGCCTGACCTCGGAACTGGCGAGCAACTTTCGGTCGGCCTGCGAGCGCGCCGGTCTTAAACTTCTGGTCCATTGCGACCCGCTTTCCGCGCCGGTTAGCGTGGATCGTGACATGTGGGAGAAAATCGTCTTCAATCTTTTATCCAACGCCTTCAAATTCACGTTTGAGGGCGAAATCGAGGTTTCCCTTCGCGAGGCCGATGGGTTTGCGGAATTGTCGGTGCGGGACACCGGCGTCGGTATTCTCGAGGCAGAGCTGCCAAAGCTCTTTGAGCGTTTCCACAGGATCGAAGGGCAAAGGAGCCGCACGCATGAGGGGAGCGGCATCGGACTAGCCTTGGTCCAGGAGCTTGTGAAGTTGCATGCCGGAACGTTACAGGTTGAGAGTACCGACGGGCGCGGAACCACGTTCACCGCGCGTATTCCTCTTCGCGCCGCCGATCTGCCCATTGACCGACCCCGCGCGCAGTCGAGCCTGCCGTCAACATCGATCAGTGCCGACGCCTTCGTGCAGGAGGCGCTGCGCTGGCTACCCGACAGTCCCGCTGTCGCGGAGCCGAGCGTCAAGGACATCCCTGAGTCCGGTAAAATTCCCAGTCTACCCGCCGGATCGCGGGTGCTATTGGCCGATGACAACGCCGATATGCGCGAATACGTCCGGCGCTTGCTTGGCGGCATTTGCGAAGTGCGCACCGTGGCCGACGGTCTGGCCGCCTTGAAGGCCATTCGCGAGCACCGGCCCGACCTTGTCCTGTCTGACGTTATGATGCCTGGGTTGGACGGTTTTGAACTGCTGCGCCAAATCCGCGCCGACGCCAGTATCCACGACATACCGGTCATTCTGGTCTCCGCGCGCGCCGGAGAAGAAAACCGCATCGAGGGCCTCGAAGCCGGCGCCGACGATTATCTAATCAAGCCGTTCTCCGCACGCGAACTCGTCGCTCGGGTCAAAGCCAATCTTGATCTCGCCAAAGTGAGGGCGGATGCAATCGCCTCCGTCCGCGACCGTGAACAACGCTTGCGCTGGTTGGGCTCGGTCGTCGAATCCAGTGACGATGCCATCGTCAGCAAAAACCTGGACGGCATCATCATGACCTGGAATGCCGGCGCCGCGCGTGTGTTCGGTTACACTGCCGAGGAAGCGATAGGTCAGCCGATTACGATCGTCATTCCGGAAGATCGCCAAAACGAAGAGCGCGAAATTCTGACGCGCATCAGGCGCGGACAACGTATCGAGCATTTTGAAACCGTCCGCCAGCGCAAGCACGGCAGCTTGATCGCGGTTTCACTGACCGTTTCTCCGGTGAAGGACGCTGACGGCAGGATTGTAGGAGCCTCGAAGGTCGCCAGGGATATCACCGAGCAAAAACGAAATCAGGAATTGATTGCGAATCTGGCGCGGGAGGCGGAGCATCGGAGTGAAAATCTGCTCGCCAACGTGCAGGCAACCGTCAATCTGTCTCGATCCGACACGACGGAAGGTCTCAAGCGGGCGATCGAAGGGCGCATCCGGGCGCTCGCCAACGTTCATTCATTATTTGCCGACAGCCGATGGATTGGAGCCGAATTGTCGAAAATCGCATCGCAGGAGCTTGCTCCCTATTCGGCGAACAACGAAGACCGCGTCCGCGTAGGAGGACCGCCGATTTTGTTGGAACCTGACACTGCCCAGTCCATCGCCATAACGTTGCACGAACTTGCGACCAACGCGGCCAAATATGGCGCCTTGTCCGTTTCGGGCGGCCAAGTCGATCTTAAATGGTCGCACGAAGCGGACGGACATTTGAAATTGCGTTGGAGCGAGATCGGCGGTCCGCCAGTGACGACGCCGGACCACCGGGGCTTTGGCGGAAAAATTATCGAACAAGTCATCGCTCAGCGAAAGGGCAAAACCACGCTGCACTGGCGCAAAGAAGGCCTTATCTGCGAGATCGTCCTTCAGACGTGAGGTCTTCACAGCGGTGGTGATTTTGAATTCGATCTAACCGCGATTTATGAGACCGCGCGGAACAACAAACACGCGTCACCGTAAGAATAAAAGCGATAACCTGCCGCAATCGCATGCGCGTAGGCCTGCTGCATCGTCTCGAGGCCGGAAAAGGCGCCGACCAGCATGAACAAGGTCGAGCGCGGCAGATGAAAATTGGTCAGCATCGCGTCGACGGCGCGGAACCGGTATCCGGGCGTGATGAACAGCGCCGTCTCGCCGGAAAATTCGGCAAGCGTTCCGTCGGCGGCGGCTGCGCTTTCTAGAAGCCGCAGCGCGGTCGAACCGACCGCGGCTACTCGCCCGCCGGCGCGGCGCGCGGCATTCAGAGCGACCGCCGTTTCGGCGCTGACACTCCCCCACTCCGGCTGCATGCGGTGATCGGACGTGTCTTGCGTCTTCACCGGCAGGAAGGTGCCCGGTCCGACATGCAAGGTCACGCGATGCAATGCGATGCCGCGCTGCCGCAGGCGTTCGACGATCGCCTCGGTGAAATGCAAACCTGCGGTCGGCGCGGCGACCGAACCCACCTCATGCGCGAATATGGTCTGATAGTCGGCGCGGTCCTGCTCGTCGGCGGCCCGTCGGCCGGCGATGTAAGGCGGTAATGGCATGTCGCCGCGCTCTGCCAGGGCCTGATCGAGCACGGCGCCGTGAAACGCAAACGACAGCGTGACCTCCCCGCCTTCGCTTTTGGCTTCGACGGTGGCGTCAAGCTGGTCGAGGAAACACACACGGCCTTCGCTGCCGAAACGCACCACGTCACCGACCGCGAGCCGCTTGCCGGGTTTCACCAAGGCATTCCAGCGCGAACCGTCGAGCCGTTTTACCAACGTCGCGGTGATCGCCGGCTCGTGCTCGCCGCGGCCGATGCGGCGGCCTTGCAGGCGCGCTGCAATGACTTTGGTGTCGTTGACCACGAGCGCGTCGCCGGCCCGCAACAATTCCGGCAGATCGCCGATCGTGCGGTCCTCAAGCGCGGGCGATCCCGCCGGGCGGACCACTAGGAGCCGCGCGGCATCGCGCGGTAAAGCAGGCCGCAATGCGATGCGGCCTTCCGGCAAGTCGAAATCGAACAAATCGGTGCGCATGTTCGCGATTATACCGATCGTCGCCGCCAGGAATGGATTGCTTCGTGGAGCTTGTCATCGGGCCCGCCACTTCGGGCCGGACCCGTTGGCTCGCAATGACAGCTAGACGACCATGTAGCGCTTGAGGGCGGCGTCGATGGCATCGCGATAAATATCGCGCACCTCGGCGGGGACATCGTGGCTCGCGTAAGTCCCGCGCGGCGGCGCGATCGTTACTTCACGTCGGCGGCGACCTGCATGTGGATGATGCGGTCGGGGCTGCTCGGCGGCTCGCCGCGTTTGAGCTTGTCGATGAATTCCATGCCACTGACGACTTCGCCGACAACGGTGTACTGGCCGTTGAGGAACGAGCCTTCGGCAAACATGATGAAGAACTGGCTGTTGGCCGAGTTGGGATCGTTGCTCCGCGCCATCCCGACCGTGCCGCGCTTGAACGGCACCTTGGAAAATTCAGCCTTGAGGTCCGGATGCTTCGAGCCGCCGGTGCCATTGCCATGTTGGCCGTCGCCAGTCTGCGCCATGAAGCCGTCGATGACGCGATGGAACGGAACGTTATCGTAGAAATGCTCGCGCGCGAGCAACTTCATTCGCTCGGCGTGATGTGGTGCGACATCGTTGAGGAGTTTGATGACGACCCGGCCGTAAGTGGTGTCGAGGTAGAGGGTATTTTGCGGATCGAGACCGGCAGGCAACGGACCGGCGGACGCTTGAGCGGCACTCATGATGAGGAACACTAGTGCAAGGATGCGGGTCATGTCATCTCCCGAACAAGGCTTGATCAGCTTTTGGCGAATTTCTTTTTAAGCTTTGCGGCAACTACCGGCGGAACAAAGGCGGAAACGTCGCCGCCCATGCCGGCAATCTGGCGCACCAGCGTGGCGGTGATCGGACGAACGTCCGGCGAAGCCGGCAAAAACACCGTCTGCACGTCGCCAGCCATTGCCGCATTCATGCCGGCCATTTGCATCTCGTAGTCGAAATCGCCGGCATCGCGCAGGCCGCGGATCAAGACGGTGGCGCCGGCCCGCCGCGCCGCCGCAATGACGAGATCGCCGAAGGTGGTGCAGGTAATCTCACAGCCGCCCTTACGGCCGATCGGCGTACAGATTTCCTCGAGCATGGCCACGCGTTCCTCGGGCGAGAACAGCGGCGCCTTGCCGGGATGGATGCCGACCGCAAGTACCAGCCTGTCGACGAGGCGGGCAGCGCTCGCCACCACATCGAGATGGCCATTGGTGATCGGGTCGAACGACCCCGCGAAAAGCGCGATGCGCGGCATGGCGCGGGTCTAGCCCGCGCTCAGGTTAATCGCAAGGCGGTCGACGGCGAACCGGAGATCGCCAAATAATCGTTGTCCGCACTGAAACTTTGCCGATTTCCAAACGTTTTCAGTGCGGTGGGGAAATCGCGAAAAATGTGATCTCCGTCAAGGAAGACCTAGCCGCCGAGAGCCAACATGCCAACCAGTCAGACCGCGACCCGAGCAAAAACGCACCGGCGGCAAGCCGGCCAGAGGGCGCGAAACGGGCAAACAGGGACAAGTGTCATGTTGAGAACCTTCTACGCCATAAGCGCGGCCGCGATCATCGCCGGCGCCTTTGTGACCGCGCTCAGCGTGGCCGACGTGGTGGACGCACGCGGCTCGGTGCCGGGTGCCAAGGCAGACCGCGCCGATACGCGGGCGCTGGCGGGCGATTGCTCGCAGAATACGTGGCCTTATTTCGAGGCCGCCTGCCTGCGGGATGTCCGCAATCCGTTCGGCCAAACCCACGACGTTCGCTTCGTCTCGACCGATCGGTTGGCGGCCAACTCCGCGCATTAAGCCTGGACCAAGCCGAAAACGCCGCCAAGGTCGATTCTGGCCGCAATTTGCGCTAAGAGCCCGGGAGCAGAACCGGCCGGGCTCTTTATGATTGTCCTGATCGACAATTACGACAGCTTCACCTTCAACCTGGTCCATTTCCTCGGGGACCTTGGGGCGAAGGTGCGCGTGCATCGCAACGACAAGATCACCAGCGCCGCCGTTATTGCCGCCGATCCCGACGCCATCGTGCTTTCGCCCGGGCCGTGTACCCCCAAGGACGCCGGTATCTGCCTCGACCTGGTCCGCGCGGTCGGCGGCAAAATCCCGGTGCTTGGGGTCTGCCTCGGCCATCAGGCGATTGGCGACGCCTTCGGCGGCACCATCGTCCGCGCGCCGGTACCTGTGCACGGCAAACTTTCGGCCATCCGCCACAACGGCGCCGGCGTCTTCCGCGGCATCAACGCGCCGTTCCAGGCGACACGCTATCACTCGCTGGTCGTCGATCGGGCGAGCCTTCCGGCGGCGCTGAGTGTGACCGCGGAAACCGACGACGGCCTCATCATGGGACTGGCGCACAAAGAGCTGCCGGTGCATGGCGTACAATTCCATCCCGAGAGTATCGCTTCCGAGCACGGTCACCTGATGCTGAAGAATTTTCTCGATATCGCCGCCGCCTGGAATTCCGCCAAGGGGCGCCGGTCGACCGACGCGCCGTCGCCGCGCCGGCGCGTGTCGGCGCATTGAGGGCACGGCCGTGACCGAGACATTCAAGGGACTCATCGGTAAGGTGGCCACCGGCGCGACGCTCACGCGTGACGAGTCTGCGAGCGCGTTCGAACAGATGTTTTCGGGCGAAGCCACGCCGTCGCAGATGGGCGCGCTGCTGATGGGAATACGCGTGCGCGGCGAAACCGTTGACGAGATTGCCGGGGCCGTTGCCGTCATGCGTTCCAAAATGCTGCGCGTCGCAGCGCCGCCGAACGCCATTGACGTCGTCGGCACCGGCGGCGACGCGTCGGGCTCGTTTAATATCTCCACCTGCGCCGCGCTCATCGTCGCCGGCGCCGGCGTGCCGGTCGCCAAGCATGGCAACCGTGCGCTGTCGTCGCGTTCCGGCGCCGCCGACGTTCTCGGTGCGCTCGGCGTCAAAATCGATCTCGCCCCCGACGCGATCGCGCGCTGCATCGCCGAGGCCGGCATCGGCTTCATGTTCGCGCCGGCGCATCATCCGGCAATGAAAAACGTCGCCGCCACCCGCGTCGAAATGGGCACGCGCACGATTTTCAATTTGCTCGGCCCATTGTCCAACCCGGCCGGCGTCAAGCGGCAGATGATCGGCGTGTTCTCCAAGCAATGGACGCAACCGCTTGCCCAGGTGCTCAAGACTCTCGGCGCCGAATGCGTCTGGGTGGTGCACGGCTCCGACGGGCTGGACGAAATCACCACATCCGGCCCGACGGCGGTCACTGCCTTACAGGATGGCGAGATAAAAAGCTTCGAGATCTCGCCGGAGGAATTGGGCCTGCGCAAGGTCAAGCCGGAAGCCTTACGCGGCGGCGACGCGGCGGAGAATGCCGCCGCCGTCAGGAATGTGCTCGAAGGCAAGCCGTCGGCGTTTCGCGATGTGGCGCTGCTTAACGCCGCCGCCGCGCTGGTTGTTGCCGGCAAAGCCAAAGACCTCAAGGACGGCCTGCATGCCGCCGCCCATGCGATCGACTCCGGTGAGGCCGAAGGCCGGCTCGATCGCCTGATCGCGATTTCCAACGCAGTGGTCGATAATGGCTGACATTCTTGCCGAGATCGCTGCGTACAAGCGCGCCGAAATCGCGGACGCCAAGCGCGCGCGTCCGCTCGCTGTGCTCGAAGCGACAGCCAAGGCTGCCGTCCCGCCACGTGGCTTTTTGGCCGCCATCGAGCGGCAGCACGCCACCGGCGGTTACGCGTTGATCGCCGAGATCAAGAAGGCAAGCCCGTCAAAGGGGCTGATCCGCGAGAAGTTCGATCCGGCCTCGCTGGCGGCGGCCTATGCGTCCGCCGACGCGACTTGTCTGTCGGTCTTGACCGACGCACCTTCGTTTCAGGGCTCGCTCGATCATCTGCGCGCCGCGCGCGCCGCCTGCCCGCTGCCGGTGCTGCGCAAGGACTTTATGTACGAGGCCTATCAGGTGACCGAAGCGCGCGCCGCCGGCGCCGATTGCATCCTCATCATCATGGCCGCGGTCAGCGATGCGGCGGCCGCCGAATTGGAAGCGGCGGCTTTCGCGCTCGGCATGGATGTGCTGCTTGAAGTGCACGACGAAACCGAACTCACTCGGGCGCTGCACCTCAAATCGCGGCTGATCGGCATCAATAACCGCGACTTGAAGACTTTCGTCACGTCGCTTGCGACCTGCGAGCGCTTGGCGAAGCTCGTTCCCCCCGGCCACGTCGTGGTCGGCGAGAGCGGCATCTACTCGTCTGACGATCTCGCGCGGCTCGCCCAATCCGGCATCGCAACGTTTCTGGTCGGCGAAAGCCTGATGCGCCAGGACGACGTCGCCGCCGCCACCCGTACGCTGCTCGCCCGCAGCGCCGCATTTGCACCGGCACGGTGACGCTGTGGCACGGACGAAAAAACTCACTCACCTGACGAGCGGCGGTTCCGCCCACATGGTGGATGTGTCCGGCAAGCCGAAGACCGAGCGGGAAGCCGTCGCTGAAGGATTTGTGCGGATGCTACCGGCAACCCTCGACATCGTGCGCGGCGGCAACGCGAAGAAGGGCGACGTGTTCGGGGCCGCGCGCATTGCCGGCATCATGGGCGCCAAGCATACCCATGATTTGATCCCGCTTTGTCATCCGCTTGCCATCTCGCAGGTCGAAGTCGATGCCGTGCCGGACGCCGCATTGCCGGGAATAAAGGTCACCGCGCGGGTCAAGGTCGCCGGCCAAACCGGCGTCGAGATGGAGGCATTGACCGCGGTTTCGATCGCCTGCCTCACCATCTACGACATGGTGAAGGCCGTTGACCGCGGCATGCGCATCGAAGGCATCCGCGTGATCGAGAAATCCGGCGGCCGAAGCGGCCATTATCGCGCGAAGGAGTAAGCCGTGGCGGCGTTGCTATCGGTCGCAGACGCGCTCACCCGCGTCCTCGAACATGCGCGGCCGCTCCCCGCCGAAGAGGCACCGCTGGCGGAAGCCAACGGTCGCGTGCTTGCTTATGCGCTCAAAGCGCGCCGTACCCAGCCGCCGGCCGACGTTTCCGCCATGGACGGTTACGCGGTGCGGTCGGTCGATGTGACAAACCCACCGGCGCGATTGAAAGTGGTCGGCGAAGTCGCCGCCGGGCGGCCGTTTTCACGCGCCATCGGCCCGAACGAAGCAGCGCGGATCTTCACCGGCGGCGTGATGCCCGCCGGCAGCGATACGGTCGTCATCCAGGAAAACGCCAGCCGCGACGGCGACCAGGTGAAGATCGAGGAAGCGTCGGCGAAAGGTCGCCACATCCGCGTGCAGGGGCTCGACTTCAAGGCCGGCGAGACGCTCATCGCCGCCGGCCATCGGCTCACCGGACGCGATCTGACACTCGCCGCCGGCATGAACCATCCATTCGTGCCGGTACATCGGCGACCCAAGATTGTGCTGTTTGCCACCGGCGACGAATTGGTGCCGCCCGGCGCCGAGCCCGGCCCCGGTCAGATCGTTTCGTCCAACGCTTTTGCGCTGGCGGCGCTCGCTCGCGGCGAAGGCGCCACCGTCGAGGATCTCGGGATTGTCGGCGACCGGCTCGATGACACGATCGCGGCCGTGCAGCGGGCGCGCCAAAGCGGCGCCGACATTCTCGTCACCACCGGCGGCGCCTCGGTCGGCGACCACGATCTGGTGCAGAAGGCGTTCGCCGCCGAAGGCATGACGCTGTCGTTCTGGCGTCTGGCGCTCCGCCCCGGCCGGCCGCTGATGCACGGCCGGCTCGGCGGCATGGACGTGCTCGGTCTCCCCGGCAATCCGGTTTCGGCTTTTGTTTGCGGCTTTTTGTTTCTCGCGCCGCTCATCCGCCGGCTTGCCGGCCGCAATGATCTCATGCCGCCGGTCGAATCGGCGATCCTTGGCTGCGACCTCCCCGAAAACAACGAGCGGGCCGATTACATGCGCGCGACGCTCAAAGACACACCGCAGGGTCGGGTCGCAACCCCGTTCCCGATTCAGGACTCGTCGATGATGGCGTCGCTGGCGAAAGCCGATTGTTTGCTGGTGCGCGAACCGTTTGAGCCAAAGGCAGCGGCCGGCAGCGCCTGCGCCATCATGCGCCTGGACCGATAAACGAAAAGGCCCGGGACTATGCCCGGGCCCTGACGCAAAATCTCCGACAGCGCAGCTTGAACTAGCGCATGCCGCTAAAGTTGAATCGCCACACCAGCTCGGTGAAGACCGTCTGCGTCGAGAGATTGGAGCGCAGTCCGGCAATGTTGTTACTTTGGTAGTTCGAGTAGCGATACTCGGTGCGCAGGAAAAGACCCGGCAGGACCCAGCCTAGCGAAGTGTCGGTGCCGCCGCCAAGAAACCAGCCGTTGTAATTTTGCGCCGGAATGGCGGCGCCGGCGGGCACGAAGTTTATCGCATTAAGGTGCGCGCTCGTATAACCGCCGTCAGTGTAGAGGAGCACATTCGGCGACAGCAAAACGCCCGCGCGCAGACCACCGGACCATGCGCTGGTTTCGTTCATGTTGCCGGTGAAGCCGCCGGGCGACGACGCCGTGCCTCTAAAGTTCATGAAGTCGTAGTCGCCGAATGCGCCAATCACGGTGTCCCAATTCCAGACACGCATCTGGTAATCGCAACCACCGCCGGCGACTCCCATCCAACCTTGGCCGCCGACGTCGACCGTCGGAAACGCTGCCAAACTCTGGTTGCTGGTCATCAAGCCGGCACCACCGCCGCCGCCGATGTAGCAGCCGGTCCAAGACGGCGCGGGCGGTGGCGGCGCTTTATAAACCGGCGGCGGCGGCAGATCCGCAGCCAGCGCCGATGACGCCAATGCCAGTACGCCGACGCAAGCCAGCAACGTTCGCTTCATGATACCCACCCCTGTTTAAACGAGCTGCTTTGAACACGCCGCGAGAGCAACGATCTGCATTGTAACCCACCTGAGGGTCAAAACAGCGTGGTGCAAAAAGCACAGTCCGGGAAATAGTGCGGTGAAAAATCGATTCGGGGAACTCACTCTTCGGCGGGGTCCGTGGAAGGCCATGCGACCCGCGAACGGGCCGGAAAGCGCTTTGCTGAGACATGCAGAAACACGGTTGGTCGTTAAATTCCAACGTTAAGCCGCCCTTTTGCGCGCACCTCGCTTTGTTCACTTCAAATTAAACGGTTGCGGAACACATATGGAACGGATAGTGTCCGTTCATGATTTGTTTCGGCCACTGACGGGCCAAGGGGGAAAGCGTCGATGCTCACGCGCAAGCAAGCGGAACTGCTGCGTTTTATCCATGAGCGGCTGAAAGAGGCCGGGGTTCCACCCTCCTTCGACGAGATGAAGGACGCGCTCGATCTGCGCTCCAAATCCGGCATCCATCGGCTGATTACCGCGCTGGAAGAGCGCGGCTTCATTCGCCGCCTGCCTAACCGGGCCCGCGCCATCGAAGTGATCAAGCTGCCTGAGTCGATCGCCCATGGCATCGCCGCCGGCGGCCGGCGCGGATTCACGCCGAGTGTGATCGAAGGCAATCTCGGCCGCGGACGCGCGAACTCGGAAGATGACGGCGGCAGACCGGTCGCTGTGCCGGTTATGGGCCGCATCGCCGCCGGCACGCCGATCGAAGCGATCCAGACCCGCAGCCACACTATCAACATGCCGCCGGACATGCTGGGGACCGGCGAACATTTTGCGCTCGAAGTGCGCGGCGATTCGATGATCGAGGCCGGCATCCTCGACGGCGATGTGGCGCTCCTTAAGCGCAGCGACGCCGCCGACACCGGCGACATCGTGGTCGCACTGATCGACGACGAGGAAGCGACGCTGAAGCGGTTCCGCCGCCGCGGCGCTTCGATCGCGCTCGAACCTGCCAACACCGCCTACGAGGTGCGCATCCTGCCGCCCAACCGCGTGCGTATTCAGGGCAAGCTGGTCGGATTGTTCCGCAGATACTGATCCGCCCCGTTCGTCCCCGCGCAAGCGGGGACCCAGAGTCCACCGAACGGTTTTGCATTTTTGGTTCCGGATTCCGCTTGCGCGGGAATGAGCGGCAACATTTTACTGATCCGCCTCCAGATCCTCCACCCGCGGCGTCGCGTCGCGCGGCGCATTGCGTGAGGCCGCGGTCGGCTTGACTGCAACAGTAGATTTGGCTGCATCATCGGTCGCCGCGCTCGTTCGCGCCGAGCGTGCCCATGGCCGGTCAAAATTCGCCGCGCGCGCCGCTTCGAGCACGAAGCCTTTGCCGTCCGCGCGCAACGTAAGCGCGCCGCGCTGGCGCCAAAGCTTTCGACCGATCACCATGGCGGCGCACTCGGACGGCGGATCGCGCGTCGCCACCATCACCGCCGCGCGCCGGCAATCTTCCTCGAAGGCCTCCGGCGAAAGCGCGTAGGAAACCAGCCGGCCGTCGGCGAGCTTGCCGACGCACCCGGAGGGATCGCAGGCAATGCCGGCGCCGAGCTTCGGATCCCGCTCGTTACGGCCGTCGGCGTCGGCCGCGAGCCACTCCTTGATGGTGAAAGTATCGCCGCCGTTGCGATGAAACGCGAGCCTGCCGTCGGCGCCGCGCACCGCGAAAGCGCGCCCGTCGCTCGCGACCAGGATGTCGGGGCGCGGCGTGCGCGCCGCAACGACGATCGCCAACGCGACGAAAAGCACGCCGCTCCAGCGCAAAGGTGTCTTGAGGAGGCCGATCAGCAATAGCCCCGCTGTCGCAAGCAAAAGCGTCCCGGTGCCGAACGATGTCACGCGCCCGAACGCACCCGGCAGGCCGGCGACCCAAAGCGCCACCGCATCCATCCATTCGATGCCGTACCCCATCTGCCGCCAGAATTCGGCGTCGAAGCCGAACGGAATCGCGAGCACGCCGAGGATACCCATCGGCATCACCCAGGCGGAGACGACCGGCATCGCGAGCAGGTTGGAAAGCACGCCATACGGAGCAAGACGGTGGAAGTGGTAAGCCGCGTAAGGCGTGGTGGCGAGGCCGGCGATCAGTGAGGCCAGCACCAGGCCGATCGCCTCATTGACGCCCCACAATGCCGCGCGCGCGTGCAACGGCGAATCCCTGCCCGCCCGCATCGTCGGCAGACCGTGCGAATAGGCGGCGATCAGCGCCAGCGTCGCGGCAAACGACATCTGGAAACTCGGATGCACCACCGCTTCCGGCGCCAACAGCAGCACCACCAGCGCGGCGATGGTGACCGTGCGCAACGTCAGGATCGGCCGGTCGAGCATGGTCCCGACCAACACGATGGCTATCATAATGAAGGAGCGCTGCGTCGCCACTTCGGCGCCGGAGAGGACGAGATAGAAAGCGGTGACCAGCAAGGCGGCGAAAGCCGACCATTTTTTCACTGGCGCGCGGTCGGCCAATCCGGGAATCAGCGCCAGCAGCGCACGCAGCACGAAAAACACGACGCCCGCCACCACCGCCATGTGATAGCCGGAGATCGACAGAACGTGACCGATACCGGACACGAACATCGCGTCGTAGACATTCGGCGCAATCGCGTCGCGCTTGCCGGTAATCAGCGCTGAGGCGATTGAGCCGACATCGCCCTTCAGCACCGAGCGGATGCGGAAGTCGATCGCATCGCGCAGGTTTTGAATGGCAGCATCGGCGCGCAGCCGCAGGCCGGCCGCAGCCGGCGGCGTGACAATCTTGACGGCGCCGTGCACGAAGCCGGAAGCGCCGAGCCGTTGAAAGAACAGATCGCGGGCAAAATCATAACTGCCCGGCCGCAACGGCTGTAGCGGCGGCTGCAACTGCGCCTTGACCTCGACGAAGGCGCCGGCCGGCGGCGCGGTGCCACGCTTGACCGACAGCCGCACGCGCCGCGGCTTATCGCTGATCCGCGCGCCTTCGATGCGGTCGACGCGCAGAATAAAACGATCGGTCTTCTGGCTTTCCTCGCGCAACTCGACAAAGCCCGCGAGCGAAACGCTGTAGGCTGGATAGCGCAAAATCGGGTGATCGATCAGCGCGGTCTTGAGTGTCGCGGTGGCAAAGCCCGCGGCAATGCCGACAAAGCCGAGCGCGAGCACGAAGCCGAGCGGGCGGCGGCGCAACAGCACCGCGGCGACGATTGCGACGATCGCCAAGCCGGACGCCGCCCAAACCGCCGGCTCATGCTCGGCGGTGAAATAAAGGACGATGCCGGCGCCGAACGCGACCGCAAACCAAGGCAACAGCCGCCCGGCGCCGACTTCGATGGCCGCCCATTGGTAGATGCGAGCGGGGATCGCAAACTCGGACTGCGGCCAAGCGGCGCCCCACGCCCGGCGCGCTTTATCAACCGGCCAAGTTCGAGTGCGCGCCGCCCGCGCGCGAGATGCGTCGTTGTTGTCAGCCATCGCGCGCCCCCACCCGTTTGCGCGCCAATTCCCAGCACGATGCTAGCGAGGCGCAAGCGCGCTGGCGAGGGAGTTTAGCGAAAAGACCGGCGCGCTCACCCGGCAGCGGCGACCTTGGCGTAGCTGTCGCGCAAGCCGACCGTGCGGTTGAAGACCAGCCGGCTGGGCTTTGAATCCGGATCGCGGCAAAAATAGCCTTGCCGCTCGAATTGCACGGCACCCTCGGCGTTATCGGTCGCCAGCGCCGGCTCGAGGCGCGCATCGGTGAGGACTTCCAGCGACTGCGGATTGAGATCGGCGGCAAAGGCGGCGGCGTTCGGATCGGGGCGGCTGAACAGCGGATTATAGAGCCGCACTTCCGCGCGCACCGCGTCCACCGCCGAAACCCAATGCATCGTCGCCTTGACCTTACGGCCGTCCGGCGCGTTGCCGCCTTTGGTGGCGGGATCGTAGGTGCAGCGGAGCTCGGTCACCTCGCCGGCGGCGTTTTTGACGACCTCGCGGCAGGTCATGAAATAGGCGTAACGCAGCCGCACCTCGGTGCCCGGCGACAAGCGGAAAAACTTTTTCGGCGGATTCTCCATGAAGTCGTCGCGCTCGATGAACAACTCGCGGCCGAAACGAATGCGGCGCGTGCCGGCGCCGGCGTCCTCGGGATGATTGGCCGCCTCCAGCTCCTCGTGCCCTCCTTCCGGGTAGTTTTCGATCACCACTTTCAGCGGGCGCAGCACCGCCATGCGTCGTTGCGCGCGCTTGTTGAGGTGCTCGCGGATGCAAAATTCCAGCATGCCCATATCGACGACGCTGTTAGCCTTCGCAACCCCGATGCGCTTGATGAAATCGCGGATCGCCTCCGGCGGCACGCCGCGCCGGCGCAAACCGGCAAGCGTCGGCATGCGCGGATCGTCCCAGCCGCCGACATGGCCGCCGCGGACGAGTTCGGTCAGCACCCGCTTCGACAGGATGGTGTAAGTGAGGTTGAGACGCGCGAATTCGTATTGCCGCGGCTGCGACGGCACCGGCAGATTGGCAAGGAACCATTCGTAGAGCGGCCGATGGTCCTCGAATTCGAGCGTACAGACCGAGTGGGTGATGCCCTCGATGGCATCCGACTGACCGTGGGCGAAGTCGTAGCTTGGATAAATGCACCACGTCTTTCCGGTGCGCGGGTGCTCGGCATGCAGGATGCGGTAGAGCACCGGATCGCGCAGGTTGATGTTGCCCGACCCCATGTCGATCTTGGCGCGCAATGTGCGCGCGCCGTTGGGGAATTCGCCGGCGCGCATGCGGCGTAACAGATCGAGGTTTTCCTCGACGCTGCGGTTGCGATGCGGGCTTGCGGTCCCCGCCTCGGTCAACGTGCCGCGGGTGAGCCGCATTTCGTCCTGCGTCTGATCGTCGACATAGGCCTTGCCGGCCCGCATCAGGTGCTCGGCCCATTCGTACAGCCGCTCGAAATAATCCGACGCATGAAAGAGATTGTTGCCCCAGTCGAAGCCGAGCCAGCGCACATCGCGCTCAATGGCGTCGATATATTCCTGCGACTCCCGGGTTGGATTGGTGTCGTCGTAGCGCAGGTTACAGTGGCCGCCGAATTCCCCGGCGACACCGAAATTCAAGCAGATCGACTTGGCGTGGCCGATATGCAGATAACCGTTCGGCTCGGGCGGGAACCGGGTCGCGACCGCCTTGACGCGGCCGGACGCAAGGTCGGCGCGCACGATGTCGCGGATGAAATCGTGGCCGGCTTCGCGTACCGTCGCTTCCGTCATCGTCATGACTGCGTCAATGCTCGGCGCCGCAGTTACGTCGGCGGCGCGCCCGGATTGGACAAATTGGCCTTCCAGGTCAAGTCCGCAACTGAAACAAACCGCCCCGTAACTTCTCTTCGCGGATGAGTATGCTACACGAACACTTTACGGCAGCATCAGACCGGCAATGAGCGTCGTCGTCCGCTTCGCCCCCTCACCCACCGGATTCCTGCATATCGGCGGTGCGCGCACCGCGCTGTTCAATTGGCTCTATGCCCGCGGGCGCGGCGGCAAGATACTGTTGCGGATCGAGGACACCGACCGCCAGCGCTCCACCCAGGCCGCGATCGACGCCATTCTCGACGGCCTGTCATGGCTCGGCATCGCGTGGGACGGCGAGACCGTCTACCAGTTCTCGCGCGCCGCGCGGCATCGCGAGGCGGCGGAGCAGATGCTGGCAAGCGGCAACGCCTATCGCTGCTACTGCACCCAAGACGAGCTTGCGGCGATGCGCGAGAAGGCGCGCGGCGAAGGCCGCACCCGGCTCTACGACGGCCGTTGCCGCGACCGCGATCCCTCCACCGTGGCGCCGGGCACGCCGTCGGTCATCCGACTCAAGGCGCCGCTCACCGGCGAGACCGTCGTCGAGGACCAGGTCCAAGGCCGCGTGGTCTGGCAGAATGAGAACCTCGACGACCTTGTTCTGCTTCGCTCCGACGGCACGCCGACCTACATGCTCGCCGTCGTCGTCGACGATCATGACATGGCGGTGACCCATGTCATTCGCGGTGACGATCACCTGACCAATGCCGCACGGCAGAAGCAGATCTACGACGCGCTCGGCTGGCCGGTGCCGGCGATGGCGCACATTCCGCTGATCCACGGCCCGGACGGCTCGAAACTGTCGAAGCGGCACGGCGCGCTCGGCGTCGATGCTTATCGCGCCATGGGCTATCTGCCGGCGGCGTTGCGCAATTACCTGGTGCGGCTTGGCTGGAGCCACGGCGACCAGGAGATTTTTTCGACCGAGGAAATGATCGCCGCCTTCGACCTGCCGCAGATCGGCCGCTCGCCGGCGCGGTTCGATTTCGCCAAGCTCGAAAACCTCAACGGTCATTACATCCGCAGTAGCCCCGACGCGGCGCTGCTGGCCGCAATCGATCAACTCCTGCCGCATATTGCCGACGGCCCGGCCATCGCCGAAAAGCTTACGCCGCGCGTGCGCGAAGGGTTGCTCGCGGCCATGCCGAGCTTGAAGGAACGCGCCAAGACCCTGCTTGAGCTTATTGATGGGGCTAAGTTTTTATTCGCCGACCGGCCGCTTACGCTGGACCAAAAAGCGGCCGCTCTGCTAACGCCCGAGGCGAGGACGATTTTGCACGAGATCACGAGCGAACTTGCCGCGGTTGAACCATGGACAGCGGAGGGAACCGAGCGTGCAGTTCGAAATTTTGCCGAACTTAGGGGGCTGAAGCTCGGTGCGGCGGCGCAGCCGCTAAGGGCTGCGTTGACCGGTCGCACCACTTCGCCCGGAATTTTCGAGGTGATGGTGCTGCTCGGCAAGGATGAGAGCCTGCGGCGCATCGCCGACCGGTCCGGGCTGGCGTAGGGCCCCATAACAGCTTATTTCTTGCGGTGCACACAGCGTTGCGCTACGGCAGCGGAGCCGGATCGGCAGTGTGCACCAGCGTCTTCCGACTAATGCCGCGTGCACCGCACTGTGAAGGCTGTCTGACAGCGAGGATACGATCATGGACGCGAAAACCGGCGCGAACAGCAAAGCTGGCAAGCTGACGCTTGGCGACAAGAACTATTCGTTGCCGCTCTACGACGGAACGATCGGTCCGCAAGTCCTCGACGTGAGCAAGCTCTACAGCGAGACCGGCGCCTTCACCTACGATCCGGGCTTCACCTCCACCGCGAGCTGCGAATCCAAGATCACCTATATCGACGGCGATGCCGGCGTACTCCTTTATCGCGGCTATCCGATCGAAGACCTCGCCGAGCACGGCGACTTTCTCGAGACCTGCTACCTCCTGCTCTACGGCGAGTTGCCGACCGCCACGCAGAAGGAGAATTTCGACGATCGCGTGGTCCATCACACCATGGTCCACGAGCAGATGAGCCGGTTCTTCCAGGGTTTCCGCCGCGACGCCCATCCGATGGCGGTGATGGTGGCAAGCGTCGGCGCCCTGTCGGCGTTTTATCACGACTCCACCGACATCACCGATCCGACCCAGCGCATGATCGCCTCGATCCGCATGATCGCGAAATCGCCAACGCTGGCGGCGGTGGCCTACAAATATTCGATCGGCCAGCCGTTCGTGTATCCGAAGAACGACCTCGATTACGCGTCGAACTTCCTGCGCATGTGCTTTGCGGTGCCGTGCGAGGAATACAAGCCCAATCCGGTGCTGGCCCGCGCGATGGACCGCATCTTCACGCTGCACGCCGATCACGAGCAGAACGCGTCCACCTCGACGGTGCGGCTTGCCGGCTCGACCGGCGCCAATCCGTTCGCCTGCATCGCCGCCGGCATCGCCTGCCTGTGGGGGCCGGCGCACGGCGGCGCCAACGAGGCGGCGCTGAAAATGCTCGGCGAGATCGGCAGCGTCGATCGCATTCCCGAATACGTCAAGCGCGCTAAAGAACCCAACGATTCATTCCGGCTGATGGGCTTCGGCCACCGCGTTTACAAGAACTATGATCCGCGCGCCAAAATCATGCAGAAGACCTGCCATGAGGTGCTGCACGAGCTCGGCGTCAACGATCCGCTGCTCGACGTCGCCCTGGAGCTCGAACGCATCGCGCTGCATGACGATTATTTTATCGAGAAGCGGCTTTATCCCAACGTCGATTTCTATTCCGGCATCACGCTGCGGGCGATGGGCTTCCCGACGTCGATGTTCACGGTACTGTTCGCGGTCGCGCGCACCGTCGGCTGGATCGCACAGTGGAAGGAAATGATCGAAGACCCGCACCAGAAGCTCGGCCGCCCGCGCCAGCTCTATACCGGATCGCCGCGGCGCGAATATCAGCCGATCTCGCGGCGGAAGTGACCCCGTTTGGCGTCATCCCGGGCCGGCGCCAGGCGCCGAGACCCGGTGATCCAGCTTTAATGCAAAGAAGATGGATTGCCGGGTCATAGGCGAGCGAAGCGACGCCGTTCTTTCGAACGGCTACGCCCGGCAATGACGGCGACTTAGCTCAAAAATGACTGTATGACGCGCGCTTATAGGCGAGCGGCTTGCCGTGGCACTCGAAGCGAGCGCCTTCGCCTTTTTCGATACGCCCGATTTCCGTTGCGGCAATGCCGGCGCGTGCCGCCGCCGCGCGAAAGGCCGACAGCCGGTCCGGCGGCAGCGTGAGAATGATTTCATAATCGTCGCCGCCGGTGAGCACGGTTTGCCAAAGGTCGCGCGCAGACGCGATCGCCGCCTGCGCCGCCTCCGACAGCGGCACGCGCATCACGTCGATGGTGGCGGCAACCGCAGAGGCGCGGCACAACTTGCCGAGATCGCCGGCGAGGCCGTCGGAAATATCCATTGCGGCCGAAGCGTGGTGCAGCACGGCTTCCGCCAGCGCGTTGCGCGGTTCCGGCAGCAAATAGCGCCGCAACAGGTGGCTGGTCATCTTCGGTTTCAGCCGCCAGCTTTTACCGAGGCTTTTCTTGCGGCGGAGCTTCACCCCCAGCGCCGCGTCGCCAATCGTGCCGGTGACGACAACGACATCGCCCGGTTTGGCGGTCGAGCGCCGCACCATTTTGCCGCGGGGCACCGCGCCGAACGCCGTGATGGAGGCCATGATCGGTCCCACCGTGTGATCGGTGTCGCCGCCAAGGAGCGGACAGGCATAATGCTCGCTATCGTCGGCGAGCCCGGCGGCGAAACCGGCGATCCAACTGGCTTTGGTTTTCACCGGCAGCGCCAGCGACAACAAAAATCCGAGCGGGGCGGCGCCCTTGGCGGCAAGGTCGGACAGATTCATGCGCAGCGCCTTGCGCGCCACGTCGCGCGGTGCGTCGTCGGGCAGGAAATGAACGCCGGCGATCACACCATCGGTCGTCAGCACCAGATCGCACCCGGCGGGCGGCGCGATTGCCGCCGCGTCGTCGGCAAGACCGAAGGCGCCGGGATGCTTTGCCAGCGGGCGGAAATAGCGCGCGATCAGGCGTTCCTCGGCGGATTCCTTCGCCTTCTTTGCCACCGCGCGCCGCGCTTTCCGTTTGCCTAGATTTTTCGTTGGTGCATGATCTTTTCGGAAAACCGATATCCACTTTTCCGGATCATGCACTAATGGAGCGGAATTAACATTCGCTACCCACCTAGCGGCAGCCTCGTGAAGCGAATGTCAAATCCAAAGCTCCACTAAGACGCATACTTGCTAGTGGTCCTTTTGATTCTAACATTCGCCATAGTACTCGACGCGGTTGGATAAGGCGTTGAGTTGATTCATAAAAGCGATTCTTTGCCTGGCAGCGAAGGATCGCGCTCATGCAATCGATATTCTCGATCGCCTTATCCAGGGCGGTAGCAAAACACATCGACCTG
>DATKRE010000187.1:0-9218 GCA_035532335.1 Xanthobacteraceae bacterium
CAGGTCGATGTGTTTTGCTACCGCCCTGGATAAGGCGATCGAGAATATCGATTGCATGAGCGCGATCCTTCGCTGCCAGGCAAAGAATCGCTTTTATGAATCAACTCAACGCCTTATCCAACCGCGTCGAGTACTATGAGCCACCCCATTAGGGCCGAAGCATAAGGGGCCAGAATGACCAGCACATACTTGGCCGAAAAGAAAGCTAACACCGTCGCGATCAACCCCGCCACCTTAAAGTATTCAGGACGCGCGGTCGCCGAGCCAGCGAAAATTCTATAAAGGAGAGCCGTTAAGCAAGACATGCCGCCGCCGATGACGATGGACGCGGCGAACATTCCACCGACGATGAGTATCAAATGAACCCACCATGGTAGGACAGGGCCAACGGATGCAAACCAGTTGTAATAGGCGAGACCGGCGAACCATCCGATTATCGTCAGTCTTGAGTTGTGGCCGTTGATCCAATCCACGTATTCAGCGGCCTGCATCCGGCTCCCCTATAATGAGGCTGCGCCGTTTGCAGCCCGATCCCCAATGACAGCTATAGCTTGATGCCGAGCAAGGTGACAACGCGGCGCGATACCTTGCGCTGAGCTTCGCGCATCGCCTGCCCGCTCGCGAGCGTGAGCTTAAGCACGTAGCCGCGTGACATCCCCTTGGGAACGTGGCCTTGGCAGAACTCGCAAATCAATTCGTCAATTTTCAAATCGGCGGCGACGGTGCGCCAGACATGCCGGTTCATTTTTCCGTAGGCTGGCAAGCCGTCGTCATCGTAGCTGGTAATGTGCGAGCCAGAGGTGCGGCCGGGAAAAACCCATTCGCTTTCGTCATCTTCACTCCGCGCATCGCGAGCCATCTGCAACGCTCGACAGATAGCCGACGACAGCGGCGGATAAAAATCGTTGCGTGCCTTGGCATCGCGCACGATGAATGATCGCGGCATCCGCTTGCCAGTCTCCGGGTTGAGCGGAAACACATCGCTCCACTTCAACCGCGCAAGCTCTCCGGGCCGCAGGCCGGTCAGCAAATTCGCTAACTGGAATGCCTGACGGCTAGGACTCTTGATCGCATCCCATTTCCTTTTCCACTTCGGGAAGTCGGCGAACGACATTCCCTTTTGCGAACGTTGCTCCGGGTTGAATTCGACGGCGGAGCATGGATTGTTCGCGGGCAAGTTCGGATCAAGCTTGCGTTCGCGATTGTAGATCGCGCGCAACACGCGGGCGGCTTGGTTCGCAATATAGAGGCCGTTGTCATCGGTGATCCGCAGATGCCAATCGTTGACGACGTTCGGCGCGGCGCTCAGTTCGGGCAGCGTCCAATTTAGGAAGTCTTTGAGGTGAGTGTTCTTCAACGACTTAATGTCTTTGGACCAATCCTCCGACTTGCCGCGAACGCGCGTGCGTTGAATGTAGCGGTCGATTGCTACGCTAAATTTTGCTGCGCTCTTGCGTCCGGCGATCACGTTGCCAGAGGCGACGTGTCCGGCTTCGATCAACGCCTTCTTACGCGCGCCGACAACTTTCATGATCGGGAAGTAGCCGAGCCGCTTGAATGTTGTTCCGCGCTTGCCGCGTATCGCGTGTTCGCGCTGGAATGACCATGTGATGCGGCGCTTGCCGATGCGAACGTGAAGACCGGGCGCGTCAATATCCCAAATCACAGTGGTCGCGCCTTCACCAAAATCGCGCGCCGCCTCCACGAGACCGTCTGTGATCCGCCGGTAGACCCGCTTCCCCATGCCTCGATTTTTACTCGTCGTTTTGTCGCCTGTATACCCGTTTGTTCACGGTGTTTTGGGGCGATTTGTTCACTATTGAGGGGGATTTGTGGTGGGCGCAGTAGGGATCGAACCTACGACCCGCTGATTAAGAGTCAGCTGCTCTACCAACTGAGCTATGCGCCCTAACCCGACGAGGTCAGGCAATCCACCCTTGCCGCAGCGGCGGGGCTAAAATGGCTCCCGGCCGTCGCGCGAGCCGTATTTAGGCCATTGCGTCTGCGATTCCAAGCGGGGAAAATCGCCAGGTGATTCACGGAAGCCTTGGCTTGGAAGTCTTTGCCCGGAATTAGCCCCATGCACGCCTGGTCGTTCTTTCTCCCTCTCATTGCCGTCGCCGCCTTCGCGCAAACGCCGACGCCCACGGTCGTCGAGCCAAGCGCAAGCGTTACCGCGGTCACCGTTACCCACGCCGGCAGCTTTTCCGGACAGTCGACCAGCAAGCCCGCCGAGGCCGGCCAGCAATCGCCGACGCGCACGGTCGGCACCGTGTCCGATTGGCAGTTCGTGTCGGACTCGACGGCTGTCGACGGCAAGGTCGGAACCCAGTTCGGGATCGAATTCCGCATCGAGGGAACACCGGCCGAAGCCGCGGTGACCCTGCGTCTGGAGGTCACTTTCCCGCCGGACGGAATCCGCAACCCGAATACCGGCGAGCGGATGCACAGCGCGGCGATCACCTTTCCCAACATGACGATCGGCGCGCTCTGCCTGATCGGTTACGGCTTCGGCAATGCGTGGGAAATCGTGCCGGGCGATTGGAAGTTGCAGGTCATGTATCACGACCGCGTGCTGGCCGAACGGACCTTCACCGTCGGCAAGCCGCAATGACCGAAACGACTTCGCGCCGTCTCCACATCCGCCCTGAAGTCCGATACAAACCGGATCGGATCGCAACGGAGCAAATGCTGTGAGGTTTGGCATCTTTATCTACGACGGCGTGGAGCCGATCGAGCTTGCGATCTATGGCGTTTTATCGATGGCTCGCCGCGTCGAGCCGGCAATTTCGATATGCACCATCGCGCCGACAGCCGGTGTGGTCACGATGTCGAACGGACTGCGGGTCATCGCCGACCACGGCATCGATGATGCGCCCGATTGCGCCGTCCTGATCGTGTGCGGGGGGCCGGGCTGGGAGGCGCAGGCCAATAACACCGCAACGCTCGACTTCATCCGGTCGCGATCTGAGGATACCCGGCTCGCCTCGGTCTGTACCGGCGCGATGATACTGGCTGCGAGCGGAATGCTGGACGGCAAGAAGGCCACCACCAAACGCGAGGTGATTGCACCGGGCCAGTCGCCGCTCGAGATCATGCGACAGCGTTATCCGCAAATCGACGCGCAGGCGGCCAGTCTGGTGGAATGCGATGGCGTGACGACGGGTGGCGGGGTGAGCCTCTGCATCGATACCACGCTGCATCTGATCGAGCGCGAACTCGGAGCCCGCGTTGCCCAGGAAACGGCACGGATTATCGAATATTCGCGCGCTCGGCAAGCCAACCGTCGGGAGTTTCCGCCGATCGTGAGCGATGGCTCGCGCTCATAACTTCGGCAACACGACACCGAGAGGCCAACGCGACAGGACGATGCCGAAGAAGCCCAATTCTCCCGCAGCTTTGAAATCGGCCTCGGCGCCCGACATCGTCGATGTCATCGGCGGGACTATACTGCGCATGCGCAAAGCGCGCGGGATGACGCTTGACGAACTGGCCGGCATGACCGGCTTCAGTAAAAGCTACCTGTCGAAGATCGAAAATCGCTTGAGCGTGCCGCCAATCGGCACGCTGGCCAAGATAGCGCAGGCCTTCGCCTGCGACCTCGGGCATCTGCTGCGGCCGGAAGACGACTTTACCGTCGATGCGGTCTCGATCGTGCATGTGCGCGAGCGGCAGGCAGCGGTGCGTGGCGGCACGGCGTTCGGCTATGACTATTCAAGCCTGGCCCATAAGAAACGCAACAAACGCATGGAGCCGTTTGTATTTACGTTTCCGGCTGAAATCGACGTCGACACATTTTTCGAACACGAGGGCGAAGAATTCATCTTCATTCTTCGCGGCCGGGCCGAATTCGAGACCAAACGCAACGGTGTCGTGGAAAAGTGGATCCTCGATGAAGGCGACAGCCTCTACCTGGACTCGCAGATCCCGCATCGGGGCCGCAGTTTAGGCGGCGATACCGAAGCGCTGGTCGTCATCTATCAACCGAAGCCGGACGGCCGCTGAACCGCTCAAGCCGGGCTGTCGCCGCGAATACTCGGCGCCGGCAATCTTTGCTGCGTCAATCGGCGTGCCGATCAACCGCCCTTTTTCACCATTGGCGCGGTCTCCTTCGCGGCCAAGACCGCGAGGAACGTGATCGCCGCAATCACGATCATCAGGATCGAGACCGGCCAGGTTGTGCCGTGGCTCGTCCCCACCAAAGCGGCGGCGGCGAGCGGAACCAGGCCGCCACCGATCGGCGCCGCGATCTGATAGCCGAGCGACGCGCCGCTATAGCGCAGGTTGGAGGGAAACATTTCGCTGAGGAAGCTCGCCTGCACGCCATACATGATGCCGTGTCCGACCGACATGCCGACAACGAACGCCAGGACGACATAAACCGGATCCCGGGTGCCGATTGCCCAAAAAATCGGAAACGCCAGGCAGATCGCGGCGACACAACCGAGAAGGTAGATGGTGCGCCGGCCCACGCGATCGGAAAGATGACCGAACAGCGGTATGGTGATCAGTTCGCCAAGCGCACCAAGGGCAATGGCTCCAAGCACCAGGTTGCGCGAGAGTCCGAGGTTGCTGACGGCGTAGCTGAGGCCGAAGATGGTAATCACATAAATCCACGAAATCTCGGTGATCCGCGCGCCCAGGCCGATGAGCAGATCCTTCGGATGTTGCCGGATGGTTTCCAGCACCGGAAAGCGCGCAACTTTGCCTTCCGCCACCACCCGCTTGAAATCCGGCGTTTCTTCGATCCGCATCCGGATGAAGACGCCGACGATCACCAGCACCGCGCTGGCGAGGAACGGCACCCGCCAGCCCCAGGCGGCAAATTGCGCATCGGTGAGATTTCCCAGCGCAAAAAACGATGCCGTGCCGAGCGCCAGCCCGAGCGGAAAACCGACCTGGACCATGCTGCCAAAAAGACCGCGCCGGTATGGCGGCGCGTACTCGACCGCCATCAAGACGGCACCGCCCCATTCGCCGCCGACCGCGATGCCCTGCACCAACCGGCACGCCACCAACAGGACCGGCGCCGCGACGCCGATGCTTGCGTAGGTCGGCAGCAGACCGATGATCGTGGTGGCAAGACCCATGCTCACGAGCGTCAGGATCAGCATCGACTTCCGGCCGAGCCGGTCGCCGAAGTGACTCAGGATGATGGCGCCGATCGGTCGCGCGAAAAAACCGACGCCGATAGTGCCGATCGCCAACAGCTTGCCGACCAGCGGATCGTGGGTGGGGAAATACAGCTTGTTGAGAATGAGCGACGCGGCGGTACCGTAAATGAGGAAGTCGTACCACTCGATGGTTGTGCCGATGGCGCTCGCCGCCACCACCATGCGCATTGATGCGGTTGGTTTGTCGGCTGGCACGGTGGGATGCGAATTCATGTCCTCATAAGCCTATCTGGAGAGGGTGGACGAACCAAGCGGCACGCACTGACGGACCAGAGAAACAGAATCCCGGGCGTCACTCAAGCCAGCATCGCAGCAGGACCAGGCGCGGCATTTTCGCCCAAGCGCATGGTCGGGGCTCGAACTCGAATTCCGACTTGCCGACTTGCCGATCCGACTTGCCGATCCGACTTGCCGACCTGCCGAGCCCGGAACGAGCTATTTCGCTACGGCGAACGTGGAAGGCTGGTGGTCGGTTTTGACCTGCTTCTTGTTGCCGATGTCGTAGCCGGCGCTGTTCTGGAAGACGTTCGGTTTGCGGTAGATCGCGAGAATGGTGCAGCCTTCCGCACTGTGCGTTTCGTGCATGGAGCCCGGGTGCCGATAGACGTATTCGCCGGCGCGGCAAATGCCGTCATGGTCGGAAAACGAACCTTCAAGAACCCAACTCTGCTCGACTTCGGGGTGCTTGTGAAACGGCAGCGTCGTTCCCGGCTTCCAGCGCAGCAGGCACGTCAACTCGCCCGCCTCTTTGTTTTCGTAAAGCACTTTGATGTCGACGCCCTCGAACTGGGAAGGACGCCAGTCCATGTCCTGCGGCCTGACGTAAACCGAGCCATCTTTCGTCGGCTCAAGATGACCGGTGAGACGCTCACTAAATGCGGCGGAAGCCTGATTCGACATGACGATTCTCCCATCGGTGATTTGTTCTGGTTGCCAGCTCGCTGCGCACTATTGTTTCGAGAGGCAGCGCCGATGCCAATATTGAGCGCGCGCAGACGGAAAACAGCGGTAGCGGGACAGGCAACATAAGTTGACGGTAGTGGATGGGCGTTTCATGCGCAACGGCATTGTTGTGGGGGCTGTGCAGTCCGCCCTCACGACAAGGCCATCGATGGCCGGGACGTAGGCGAGCGAAGCGACGCCGTTCTTCGAACGGCTAGGCCCGGCCATCTTGAAGTGCTCAGTGGACCGCCGCCGGTTCAGCCAACGTCGGTTGAATGAACGCGGCGCTCACCGACGGCGATCGCGTCGGACGCACCGCGCGAGCGTCGCGCCGTCAGCTTGTTGAGCGCCGAGATATAAGCTTTCGCCGAAGCGACCAGCGTGTCGGGATCGGCGCCCTTGGCGGTCACCGCCCGGCCGTGCTCGGACAATCGCACCGACACCTCGGCCTGCGCATCGGTGCCCTCGGTGACGGCATGGACCTGATACAGCTCCAGCACCGCCTCGTGCGGCACCATCGCCTTGACGCAATTGAAGATCGCATCGACCGGCCCGTTGCCCTCGCGCTCTTCGAGCAAGGACTTGCCGTCGATGTCGAGCTTCATGGTGGCGCGCTGCGGCCCGCGCGTGCCGGCAATCACCGACAACGAAACCAGCTTGATGCGATCCTGGGCGGTGGCGATTTCCTCGTCGACCAGCGCCTCGATGTCTTCGTCGTAGACGTGCTTCTTGCGGTCGGCGAGCGCCTTGAAGCGCACGAACGCCTCTTCCAGCTGATTGTCGCCGAGCCGATAGCCCAGCTCTTCGAGCTTATGAGCAAAGGCATGACGCCCGGAATGTTTGCCCATCACCAGCGACGTCTGCTTCACGCCGACATCCTCGGGCCGCATGATCTCGTAGGTCTGGGTGTGCTTGAGCATACCGTCCTGGTGGATGCCGCTCTCGTGGGCGAACGCGTTCCGCCCGACGATCGCCTTGTTGTACTGCACCGGGAACGAGGTGACCGCCGCGACGAGCTTGGAGGCGCGCGTCAGCATCCGCGCATCGATGCCGGTCCAGTACGGCATCACGTCGTTGCGCACGCGCATCGCCATCACCACTTCCTCGAGTGAGGCGTTGCCGGCGCGTTCGCCGATGCCGTTGATGGTGCATTCGATCTGGCGGGCGCCGGCGCGCACGCCGGCGAGCGAATTCGCCACCGCCATGCCGAGGTCGTCGTGGCAGTGCACCGAGAAGCGCGCCTGATCGGAATTCGACACCCGTTCGCGCACCATCTTGATCAACCCGAAATATTCTTCCGGCGTCGAATAGCCGACCGTATCGGGGATGTTGATGGTGGTGGCGCCTGCCTTGATCGCCGCTTCGACGCAGCGGCAGAGAAAATCGTGCTCGGTGCGGGTGCCATCCTCGCTCGACCACTCGACGTCGTCGGTATGGCCGCGCGCGCGCGTCACCTGCGCGATCACCATCTCGTAGACCTGGTGCGGCTCTTTCTGGAGCTTGTATTTCATGTGCACCGGCGAGGTGGACAGGAAGGTGTGGATGCGGCGCCGTTTCGCCGGCTTGATCGCCTCGGCGCAGCGGTCGATGTCGTTGAACGCGGCGCGCGCGAGCCCGCACACGACGGCATTCTTGGTGCGCTTGGCGATCTCGTTGACGGCGGCGAAATCGCCTTCTGAAGCGATCGGGAAACCGGCCTCGATGATGTCGACGCCCATCTCGTCGAGCAGCGCCGCCACTTCGAGCTTTTCCTCGTGCGTCATGGTCGCGCCGGGGCATTGCTCGCCATCGCGCAAGGTGGTGTCGAAAATGACGACGCGGTCCTTCTCGGACTGGGCTGGAGCGGTCATGGTGTCAGGTCCTTCCGGTCTATCGCCCGCCTGCCGTCGTTTCGGGCTTCGGGCTCTCGTGGATTTGCTGGCTTAAGCCGTCTCCCCTGAGTGCCCAGGCGTAAACGCCCAGCCGGCCCTCAGGGGGCGATAAGCAGCAGCAGCAGCCCGCCAAGGTTCTGGACGAGAATGATGGATGCGCCGGCGGCGGCCTGACCGGCCGCCCGGTTCGTCGCGCGAAAATCGCTGCGAATCGACATACGCATCCTCATCGGTCCAAGGTCGCGGAGAAGAGTAAAAACCGCCTTAAACCTCAAGACCGTGGCCGTTTTAACGGATAGGTCGGCAACTACGCAAGACCTTAGCTGCATAGATGCCTCACCTGCACAGATGCTGCATAGATGCCACCTGCACAGATAACGTCCGCCGCGCTAGAATGAAAAAAAGCGACAGGGAGACTGACCTATGATCGTCGAATATGTCTCGTTCAAATATCCGGCGGGCTGGACCCGCGAGCAGATCGTCGCCGACGCCCGCACCAGCCTGCCGCGCTGGCAAGGCAATACGGAATTGGTCCGCAAGCACTATATCGCCGACGAAAACGGCAACGGCGGCGGCATTTACATTTGGCCGTCGAAGGAAGCCGCGCAGCGCGGCCACAACGCCGAATGGCTCGCCAACATCAAGGCGCGCACCGGAGCCACCCCGACGATCCATTATTTCGACTTGACCATGATCGTCGACAACGAGGCCGGCACGGTGACCGAATATCCGCCGAATGCGCTGAGCGAGGCTGCCGAATAATCCCGCCGATACGCCGCAACCGTCTTATCGCGCCAATCATGTCGTGTGGCTTTGTGCTTGCGTTCTATCTCCTCGCGCAGGCCAGCGCGGCGGAAGCGTGGCGCACGTATCGTAACGATCGATTTGGTACCACCATCGACTATCCAGCCTTTTTCAAGCCGGGGACGCCGCCGGAAAATGGCGACGGGCTGAAATTCAAAAGCGCGGACGGTGCGGTGTTCTTGACTTTCGGCTCGTATAATATCGACCACCTCAACCTCGCCGATCTGAAGGCTAATGTCGTCAACGATCTCGAACGGGGGAAGGTCATCACCTATCAGACCCAAGGCAGCGGCTAGTGGTCCGATTCTAACATTCGCATCCGTATTCGGCAGCTTCTCATGCGAATGTTAGAATCAAAAGGACCACTAGCAAATATGAGTCTTAGTGGAGCTTTGGATTTGACATTCGCTTCACGAGGCTGCCGCTA
>DATKRE010000188.1:0-15548 GCA_035532335.1 Xanthobacteraceae bacterium
TTCTGGACCGGCGAGCGCGCCGAGCCCGATCTTCTGTCTTTCCTCGACGATGTGGCGCTCGGCACGGTCGCCGACGTGGTGCCGCTGATCGGATTAAACCGCGCCTTCGTCGCCAAGGGCCTGATCGCTTTGCGGCGGCGCCAGCGCGTCGGCCACACGAGCCTGATGGATGTGGCGCGGCTCAACGGTCCGCCGGAAGCCTGGCATCTCGGCTTTCTGCTCGGCCCGCGCATCAATGCCGGCGGGCGCATCGGCCGCGCCGATCTCGGCGTGCGGTTATTGATCGAGGAGGACCCGGATGCGGCGGCCAAGATCGCCGCCGAGCTCGACCGGCTCAACCGCGAGCGGCAGGTGATCGAGGTCGAAACCGTAGCGCAGGCGGAAGCCGAAGCGATGGCCGCACTCGGCCTGGAGGAGAAAGGCGCGGTAGTGGTGACCGCCGCCGAAGGCTGGCATCCCGGTGTCGTCGGTCTCGTCGCGGCAAGACTGAAAGAAAAATTCGGCAGGCCGGCTTTTGCCATTGCGCTTGAGCCGGGCGGCATCGGCACCGGGTCGGGGCGTTCCATTCCCGGCGTCGATATCGGCCGCGCTGTGCGGCAAGCGGTGGCGGAGGGCTTGATTGAAAAGGGCGGCGGTCACGCCATGGCCGCGGGTGTGACCTTGCGAAAGACCGCCTTGGCGCCGCTGCGGGCTTTCCTCGAAACGACGCTAGCTCCTGACGTCACGGTCGCGCGCCGCGCCAACGGCCTATTGATCGACGGCGCGATCAGCGGTGCCGCCGCTAACGCCGACCTTGTTGCCATGCTCGACCGCGCGGGTCCGTTCGGCTCCGGCAATCCGGAGCCGATGATCGCGCTGCCGGCGCACACCATCACCTATGCCGAGGAGGTCGGGCAGGCGCATGTCCGCGTGCGGCTCAAATCCGCTGACGGCGCAGGCGTCAATGCCATTGCTTTCCGCGCGAGCGGCCAGAAGCTCGGCGCCGCGCTGCTGCAAAATCGCGGCCAGCGGGTGCATGCCGCAGGCTCATTCACTCTTGATCGATGGAACGGGGAGGAGCGGGTGCAATTCCGCCTTACCGACATCGCGCCGGCCGAGCCGTTCACGGTTGGGTGAGCTGGTTACAAATCATCGGGCCGGTATGTTTGCTATGCGCGCCAGCATTCGCGGACCGATTTCATCGCGGTCGTGAAATGCGAAGACGTAATCGGTTGAACCAGGTCGCTGAAGAATGCGATGTGACCCTGTTTGTCGCTTGACGATCCAACCTCGACGCAACAACGCAGCTAAAACCCGATGGGCCTTTGCTGCGGGCCAGTTGCTCACGCCGCCTTGAAGACGTCGGCAATTTCCCGGGGCAGCGGTTCGCCGTTCTCAAGCCGATCCGCAATCACACGCAGCGCCAATGCCTGGGCCTTTGCACTCGCGTCGGCCTTCGTCGTTCCGTAGGCCAATACGCCGGGAAGTGCAGGTACTTCCGCGATCCAGCGACCGTCTTCTTCCTGTTCGCTCTCAATTCGCAGCATACCGCTATCTATAGCAAAATTGCGCCTTTGAGATAAAGGGAGGTATTCGCTCCGGCTGGCAAAAGCCTGCTTCTCTTGGCATAACCCAGCTAATTCGAAGAGGGATGCAATGGCCAAGTTAAGCCTCTCTGTCGCCGTGCGCGACTATGACCGCACCCGGCCCATGTCTGACGGGCTGGTGCAGATCGACGGCGTCGATCCGGTATTCATGGCGCTCGATCCGGAGGAGATTTTCTTCCGCGCTTTTCGCGGCACCGAATTCGACATCTGCGAATTGTCGCTGTCGAGCTTCACCGTGAAGACCGCGCGGGGCGATTGTCCCTATGTCGGCGTGCCGGCTTTCGTCTCGCGCACCTTTCGCCACACCGCGATCTACGTGCGCACCGACCGGATCAAGAAGCCCGCCGACCTCAAGGGCAAGAAAGTCGGCGTGCCGGAATATCAGCTCACCGCCAATGTCTGGGCACGTGCCATTCTTGAAGACGATCATGGCGTCAAGCCGTCGGACATTCACTGGATCAGAGGCGGGCTGACCGAAGCGGGTCGGCTGGAAAAAATCAGCATCAACCTCCCGAAAGACGTGAAGCTCGACGACGCACCGCGCGGTCGCACCTTGTCGGAGATGCTCGACGCCGGCGAGATCGACGCTTTCATCGGCCCGCGCGTGCCGCCGGCCTTCGAGCGCGGCGATCCGAAAGTCGGCTGGCTGTTTCCCGATCCGGTGGCGGCGGCGAAGGATTATTACCAGCGCACCGGCATTTTTCCGATCATGCATCTGATCGGCGTGCGCCGCGAACTCGCCGAACAACAGCCTTGGCTGCCGGGGGCGGTGTTCAAGGCGTTCGAGCAGTCGAAGACGATTGCGCTGGAAAAACTCAGCGACACCTCAGCCACCAAGGTCACGTTGCCCTTCGTCGAAGAGCGGTTGATGGAGGCGCGTGCGTTGATGGGCGAAGACTTCTGGCCCTATGGTGTCGAGGCCAATCGCAAAACGCTGGAGACCTTCCTGCGGCATCATCACACGCAAGGCCTGTCGTCGCGGCAAGTCAAAGTCGAAGAGCTGTTCCACCCGGGAACGCTGGAGACGTTTAAGCTTTAAGTCATTCCGGGTTCGCGCGGAGCCTGTCATCGGGGCGGCCACTTAGGGCCGGACCCGTTGGCGGGCCCCGGAATGACCCTATGGCTTCCCCGGCTTGAGCTTCACATGGATGTTCTTTTCCTGCGTGTAAGCCAGCATCTCCTCCATGCATTCCTCGCGGCCGATGCCGGACTGCTTGTAGCCGCCGAATGGCGCGCCGAGGAAATGCTTCGACACTTCGTTGATCCAGACGAAACCCGCTTGCACCGTGGCGGCGGTGCGGTGCGCGGTGGAGAGATCGTTGGTCCATATCGAGGCGGTGAGCCCGTACTCGACCGCGTTCACCTGTTCGAGCATTTTCGCTTCGTCGCTCCATTTGATGATCGAGAGGACGGGACCGAAGATTTCTTCCCGCGCGATACGCATGCTCGGCTGCACGTCGGCGAACACCGTCGGCTCGATGAAGAAGCCGTTGGCGAGCGCCGGATCGGACGGCTTGCCGCCGCCGTGCAACAGCCGCGCGCCCTCCTGCTTGCCGGACTCGATGAAGCCGAGGATGCGCTCGTACTGGGTCTTGGAGATGATCGAGCCCATGGTGGTCGAGCGGTCGGTGGCGATGCCGGGCTTGAAGTGCGCGATCTTGGTTTTCACTTTTGCCAGCACCGCGTCATAGATTTTTTCGTGGATGAAGGCGCGGCTGGTCGAGCCGCACGATTGCCCGCACCAAGTGAAGTTCATGCCGCCGACCACGCCGCCGGCGACATCGTCGGCATCGGCGTCGGGAAAGGCGATCAGCGCATTCTTGCCGCCGAGTTCGAGCATCACCGGCTTGAGCGTGTCGGCGGCGGCCTTCATCACCGCGCGCCCGGTCGGTACCGAGCCGACCAGCGCGATCATGGCGACGCCGGGATGTGCCGCGAGCGCCGAACCTGCCTCGCGGCCGCCTGGTACGATGTTGAGCACGCCGGGCGGCAGGATGCCGCCGATCAGTTCGGCGAGGCGCAGCGACGATAGCGGCGCCTGCTCCGGCGGTTTCATCACCACCGTATTTCCGGTCGCTAGCGGCGCGCCGGATTTGCCGGCGCAAAACATGAAGGGATGATTGAACGGAATGATGCGGCCGACCACGCCGCGCGGCTCGCGCACCGAGAAGTTGACCACGCCCGGACCCATCGGGATCGACGCGCCTTTCATCTCCGTCACCAGGCCGGCGTAGAAGTCGATCTGCGGGGCGGCGACGGTCGCATCCATCACCATCTCGTGCACCGGATTGCCGCAATCGGCGGCATCGATCAAAGCCAGTTCGTCCGCATGCTCGCGCAGCACGTTGGCGATGCGCTTGAGCAATCGCGCGCGTTCCAGCGGCGGTGTGTTACGCCAGCCGTCGAAGGCCGTCTTCGCGGCGGCCACAGCGGCGTCAATGTCGGCTGCGCCGCAATCGGCGACCGGCCCAAGCGATTCACCGGTGCCGGGATTGATCGAATCCGCATAGCGGCCGGATTTCGGCCGGTGCCATTGGCCGCCATAGAAAGCATCGCGATGCTCGGGCAGATTGGGCTTCTCCGGCTTGATCGATTTGAGCGGAACGGCGGTGTTCATGGTCGCTTCCTCACTTTTAAGCGCATCAGCTTTTGCTTCGCGTCATGGCTGCGGTCATGGCGGCGCTGTAACCGGGCTCGACCCGCACGTCGACGATGGCGACTTGGCCGGCATCGACGGCGGCGATCGCCTTTTCCAGTGCGGCGGCAAGCTCGGCCGTGTTGTTCACCGGTCCGAAACCGACGGCGCCTTGCGCGCGACCCATGGCGGCAAGATCGATATCCGGATCGGTCATGCGCTGGCCGATCCACCTATTCTCGACCGGACGGCTGCGCATCCGCGCCACCCGCTCTTGATGCAGTTCGTCATTATAGAACGAACGATTGTTGGCGATGACGAACAACAGCGGGATTTTGTAATGCACCGCGGTCCACAATGCGGTGACGCCCATCAGGTAATCGCCGTCGCCGCAGATCGCGACCGGTAGCCGCCCGGAGCCTTTCAGGGCCAGCGCCGCGCCGACCGAAATGCCCGGCCCGCCGCCGATGCCGCCGCCACCGTCGGAGCCGAGAAAGTCAAGCGGATGACGGAACGTCCACCAGTCGCTTTCCCAGGAGATCGGCAGATGCGTGAGCGTCGTCGGCCGGTTGCCAAGCACGTTGCGAAGCGTGCGCGCGATGGTCTCGTTGGTGAAGCCAGGCTGCTCGACGGCAGGTGCCGGTGCTCGTGGAGGAGACGCAAGACGCAGCGTGCCGCCGCCGCCGATGGCTTTGACAAGTTCCGGCACCACCAAATCCGGATCGGCGGAGAGGAAAAGATCGACCGGCGGCAGGCCCTGATGGTCCATGCTCCAGCCGTTGTGGATGCGATGGTCGAGCGACACCTGGATGATTTTCGCGGCGAACGAGGGCCCGATCGCGCGCAGCGCGCCGGCGAGGTCGACCCAGTCGAGGCTCAGGATGACGTCCGCATTGCGGATTGCCGGCACGCTTCCCGGCGTGACGTCGCGCGGCGCGCCAGCATGCAACGGATGGTCGGTCGGAAAGCTCGCGCCGATTTTCAGATCGGTGACGACGCTGGCGTTGAACGCCTCCGCCAGCGCAACGCGCGCATTCCACGCCGCTTCGCTGCGCGAGGCGCGGCCGGCGAGGATCACCACCTGCTTGGCCGATTTGAGCAGGGCCGCCGCCTTCTGCACCAGATCGACCGGCGCTGCGGTGGCGATCGGGGGCATATAGCGCGCCGCATCAAGCGGCGGCGGTTGCTCGGCGAGCTTTGCTTCCTGCATCTCGGCGTCGAGGTTGATGTAGACCGGACCTTGCGGCGCGGTGTTGGCGATCCAAGTGGCGCGGATCAGCGCTTCGCGCGCAGCGCCGGGCGAGGCCGGCTGGTCGTCCCATTTGGTGTAGTCGCGAACCAGCGCGCCCTGATCGCGTGCGGTATGGATCCAGTCGATCCACGGGCGGCGTTTGACCGCATCGACCGGACCGGTAGCGCCGAGGACGAGGACCGGCATGCGGTCGCACCAGGCATTGAACATCGCCATGGTCGCGTGCTGGAGCCCGACATTGGAATGCACGGCGGCAGCCATCGCCTTGCCGGTGACTTTGGCATAACCGTGCGCAATGGCGACGGCGGATTCCTCATGCACGCAGAGCAGCATCTGCGGTGTGGTGTTGCCGAGATAATTGACGATGCTGTCGTGCAAGCCGCGATAGCTCGCGCCCGGGGTCACAGCGATGTAGGGAATGTCGAGTGCGCGTAAGGTGTCGGCGACGACGTCGCTGCCGAAACCGGGCGCATTGACCCCGGCTTGCGCCGGCCGTTCCAGCGCGCCGATCGCCGGATCGGCGGTGGATTTGCCGGTGGGGCGCGCGCTGTTGGGAGGAGGCGGAGGCATCGGCGGGCTTTTCTCGATCTGTGGCGGTTATCGGGGGGATCGAACCGGATCAGGAGCCTTGGCGCAAGCGGGCCAAAAGCTTGACGCCGGCGTATCCATCGGCCGGCTCGATGCCGACTCGACGCTCATAGTCGCGCACCGCCAGCGTCGTGCGAAGCCCGACCCGGCCATCGGCGCCGCCGGTGTCGAACCCGAGCGCGGTCAGCCGGCGCTGGATTTCCTCAATTTCCACCAACGTGGGGTTTGGTTCGCTGCCGGGGAATTTTTGCACCAAAGGCGCGCCGCCGACGCAGAGATCGCCGAGATAGACCAGCGCGAGCGCATACGTCGTCGAGGGGTTGTAACTCTTTGCCGCCAGAAAATTCGGCCCGATCAGAAAGGCGGGGCCGCCCGGCACCGGCACCCATAATCGCGCTTTCGCCTCTGGCTGGGGAAAGGCTTTGCCGTCGGCGCGGGTGACGCCGCGCTTTTGCCACTCGGCGTAGCTGCGCGAACCATGCGCTTTTTCCGCCGCGCGGACTTCGTAACCCCAATGCTCGCCGCGCCGATAACCGCCGCGCTCGACGAAATATCGCGCGGTCGAGGCGAGCGCGTCGTCAGGCGGGCCGTAAGGCGAGATTTTGCCGTCGTTGTTGTAGTCGAAGCCGACGTGCAGCCAGACTTCCGGCATCCATTGGGTGTGACCCATGGCGCCCGCCCACGATCCGATCATCTGCTCCGGCGTGCTCCAGCCGTTTTGTACGATCAACAGCGCGTTGCTCAGTTCCTTTTCCCAGTAGGCGCGGCGGCGTGGCTCGGCCCAAGCGAGTGTCGCCAGCGACGGGATCACCGGGCGCATGTGATTTTTCTCAACCGCCGGATCGCCGAAGGCGGACTCGATGCCCCACACGCCAAGCATGAACGAGGTCTCGACGCCGAAATCTTTTTCGATCCGCGCAAACAGCGCCGCGTATTCCTTTGCCTTCTCCTTGCCGGCGGCGACCTTCCAGTCGGAGGTGGCGCGGTTGAGATATTGCCAGAGCTGGACGGTGAATTCGGGCTGGTTACGGATCGCGTCGAGGCCGGTCGTATCTTGCTCAACTGCGCTCATTACGCGCGTGTAGGTCTCCGGTGCGACGCCGTGCGCGACCGCCTTTGCCTGGAACGCTTCGATCCATTGCGCGAACGAGGTGCGCGCGGCCGAAGCGCTTTCGGGTCTCCACAGCAGCAGTCCAGCACACGCGGCGGCGATGGCCTTTAATGAAGCGCGTCGTGCAATGTTCGGTAACGGCGGCGCGCTTGCTGGCTTCATGGTCACTCCCGGCCTCGCTTTTTGCTGCAGGCTTTGTTGCCACCATAGCATCCGCTGGCGCCGGATTGGGTGTAGCCGAGGTGTCGGGAATGGGGGAGGCGGCGACCGCCGCGGGGCTGACTACTTGTCCGCGGCCGCCGATCAGGCGCTCGTAGGAAGCCACCAGCGTCATGTATGGATTGACGAACAACCAGCCCTGCCGCGTCGGCACCTGTAAGTTGAAGTGCAGGTGATAGGAGGTGCCGCCTTCGCGCGCGCCGTAATCGCCGACCGGCCCCAGCGCATCATCCTCCCGGACGGTGCGGCCGCTGATCATACCGGCAAGGTCCAGCATGTGCGGATTCATGTGCAGGTAGCGGAAACGAATATGCTCGCCCGGCGCATTGGCGGTGAGGTAGAGCGCCTCGTCGCCGGCGCTGCGCCAGACCATTCCATCGCGCACCGCGACGACTTGGTGCTGATAGGGCTCACAGCGATCGGCATCCTCGTTGCGCAGCTTGCACGAACTCGGCCGGATATCCTCGCCCTGGTGACCGAGCCCGGACGGGCATTGCGTCACCTGGTAGTGACGGTGTTCGCAGAAATTATCGCGCCACGGATAGGCATAGTTTTTGGTTTCATCGTTGAACAGGCGAATATCGTTGACGCGGCATCGATACGCTGACTCCTTGCCATGGCCCCCGAGGTGAACGAGCCCGGTGAGATCGCAATTGCCCCAATTCATGAACGATTGCGAATTGATGTAGGCCGGCGCTTGCGCAATTGGAAAGCGGATGTCGGCATAGACCGTGTCGTCGCCGCGGCCGCCTGAGCCCAGCATGCCGGTGCCGGGCAACAGATCGCCCGGCGGGAAGTAGGCAAAGTCCGCTGACGTTTGCTCGGGCCGGGCGATCCTTCGCGGCGCTGCCGCGGCGGCCACCAGCGCGCCGCCGGCGATGTGCAGCGCCTTGACGAAACGCAGCATCACCTGATCCGCCTCGCGGCAGGTCACGTGCCTGGCGTGGCGTCCGTCGGAGCACAGGATCGAGATGAAGTAAGTCACACCGAAGCGGGTAAAGACGTAACGGAGCCGGTTTTCGAGCAATACACGGCGGGTGCCGGGAAAATCATGCTCCAGTTCCGGAACCGATGCGTCCTGATCGGCGGCGGCACCATCGAGTTCATAGATGACCGAGGACGCGGAAATCTGCACTTCGGCCGGATGCACCGACGAATCTTTCAGCGGGATGCGAAACGCGGCGTCGTAGCCCGATGGCCCCGGAAAGAAAAAGGTCGGCGCGTGAAAGTCGGCAAAGTATTTGTCGGTGTCGGCCGCGTTGCCGCTTGCCTGGTCGCGCAGGAAGGCCGCGGTATCGAGCGGCAGCAACACCGGCACGCCGCTTGCGCTGACGTTCGCTAGAAGCTTACCGGTTGCGGCGTTCAGCGCCGGCCAGGCGTCGGCGGCTTCGGCGCGAGCAGCGTCCCAATCGACCGCAGCCGTGGTGATGCGCGGGCCCCGCATCTCCGGCGCCGCAGCCGCCGGACCAGGCACCGTCGGCGGTGGGGCTGCCGCGCCCGAGTCTTCCGCCGCAGCATGCCCGGCTAGAAGCAGCGCGGCGAGACAACAGATCGCTGAAACGGCACGGACCATTGTCATCGGCGGGCGGCCTGCAGTTGGTCCGGCCCTTGCAGTGCGCCGACAAGTCTTTCGGTGCTGTTGGCGAAACTATCGATGTCGAAATTTAGCGGATCGTCATGACCGTTCGGAATGTCGGCGTCGAGCGCGGCATGAAAAGCCGGAATGAGCCAGCGGCCGGCGCGCACGCTGGCGATGACGTACACCACAGCGAGCCGGTCATATTGCGCGGCGGTGAAGGCGGGATTGGGCGCCTGTGCGTCGTTGCCGCGGCCGCGGCCGGCGCTCTTTCGCGGCTGAATAAGCTCGACATGCAGGAACAGTCCTTTCAATGTTCCGGCAAAATTAGCGGCCTGTTCGAACCGCGTTTCCCGCCATGGGATCGCAAGTTCGTGGCTGAGCAGCATATCGCCCGAGCGGTTGATGACCACGTGCGCCTTGCCCCAGCCGTCGTCGCATTTGAAGTCGGCAAGTTTGTTGAAAATGGCCTCGCCGTTGATGTCGGAGGGGAACGGCCGGCGACCGAAGTTCGGCCCGCTGGTATCGTGAATGACGAAATAGCGCGCCATCGGCGCATCGGGATCGTTGTCGTTGGCCCGCGAGACCGGCTCCCAGAGATGGGCGGCGAAGTCCCATTCCAGATCGAGCTTCGAGAGATAGCCGCTCAGCGCGTCGCGGTTCGGCATGCCGCCGTCGCGCCCGACGCGCTGCTCAAGCGCCGGCGGCAAGCTTTCGAGCGTCGGGGCGAGATTTCTCGACTTGTCCATACCGCGCATCAGACAGTGCGCCTGTTGTTCGGGCTCGCCCTGAAAACTCATTGCCGCCCAGTCGAACGAGCACGGCCCCATCGTGTTGACGAAAAACGGCGGCCGAAAGTGATCGGGCTTGCAGTCCGCGCTCCATGCGGCGGGCGCGAAAACGGCAACGAGCGCGCAAGCAAACCCGCAGGCAATCAGGTTTGCCGGCCCGCGGTATCCTCGACTGGTCAATTTCGGCGCGTTCACGGCTTTTGCATCCAAACTCGCGATCCTACTATCCCGGTCCACATTGCCGCTGCCAAGCGATGCATTCCTACGGCAACGCAAAATCCGCATAAAAGCTTCTCCGGCCTGCCGTCGCTGTGCAAAAAAATGCGCGCCATGAATGTTTGTTCAGCGTTGAAGCAGCCGCGGGCGTGTTCGGGGCGCATGCCGGCGTTGAAGCCGATGCCGCCCGGCGCCTCTTACCCGGCTTTACGTCCCGGCTTATGTTGGCGGCAGCGACAGTTTGGGAAGGAGTCGGCAATGGATCAGGTTTTGGAACGTCCGGAAACGATCCCACAGATCGAGGCGACGCTCAATTATCTCATCAATACCGGCGAAAAGATCGTCACCGAAGCCGGCGCCGGCGGCACCGCCGACATGCGCGGCGGCAGGCTCGATTCGCACCGCGCCGTCATCCGCAACGGCCGGCTGCACGGCGAGTTCGCGCTCGACCGCGAAGGCTTCCGCTTCGTGCGCCACGACACCAAGGTCGCCGATTTCTACCAGGAAGACGAAGTTCGCCGCGTCTATTACCCGGAGATGGAGGCATTGGTGAAAGCCGAAAGCGGTGCCTCCCGCGTCGTGGTTTTTGACCACACCTTGCGCACCGGCGACGACGCGCTGCGCCAACAACTAAAAATCCGCGAAATCGTGCCACGCGTACACAACGACTATACCGAATGGTCGGCGCCGCAGCGCGTGCGCGACATCGTCCCGGGCGAAGCCGAGGCGTTGCTCAAGCGCCGTTTTGCCGTCGTGCAAGTATGGCGGCCGATCAAGCATCCGGTGGAAAGCTTTCCGCTGGCGATTTGCGATGCGCGCAGCGTTTCGACCGACGATCTGGTGGTGTCCGAACGGCGCTACCAGCATCGGGTCGGGCAGACCTATGCCATCACCTACAATCCGAACCACAAATGGTTCTGGTTCCCGCGCATGCGCCGGGAAGAGGCGATCGTGTTCAAGGTGTTCGATTCAATGCAGGACGGCCGCGCCCGCTTCACCGCGCACACTGCCTTCGACGATCCGACCTCGCCGCCCAACGCGCGTCCGCGCGAGAGCATCGAGATCCGCACGCTGGCGTTTTTCTGACGTCATTCCGGAGCGCGCCGAAGTGGCCGGCCCGATGACAAGCTCCGCGCGAACCCGGAATCCATAATCGCAGACGCCCGATCGATGGCACTGAGCTGATTCTGGATTGGCAGTAATTATGGATTCCGGACAGCCGCTCGCGCGGCTTCCGGAATGACGACGCTACTCCTTGGCGCGCTCGATGTAGGAGCCGTCGGCCGTCTGCACCACGATCTTGGTGCCGGTGGTGACGAAGGGCGGCACCATGGTGCGCACACCATTGGAGAGAACGGCTGGCTTGTACGAGGACGTAGCCGTCTGGCTCTTGATGGCCGGTTCGGTCTCGACCACTTCGAGGGTGGCGCGCGGCGGCAGCTCGATGGAGACCGGCCGGTCCTCATATATGCTGATGGTGACTTCCATCTCTGGCTGCAAATAGGCCGACTGGTCGCCGATAATGTCGGCCGTCAGAGCCACCTGGTCGTAGCTCTCCATATTCATGAAATGGAAGCCTTCGCCGTCCTGGTACATAAACTGATGCTTGTGGTCTTCGACGAAGGCGCGCTCGACTTGTTCCGTGGTCTTAAAGCGGAACGAGAGCTTCACGCCGTCGGCGATCCGCTTTACGTCCATTTGGGTCACCGGCGTGCCCTTGCCGGGGTGGATACTCTCGGTGGTCAAAATGACCCCGAGCTTGCCGTCGATTTCGACAATATTGCCTTTTCGCAATGAGCTGGCGATGACTTTCACAGTGTCCTCGATACAAAGCGGGATTCGGGCCGCACCATAGCGATCCTGAGCCTGCACGCTAGATATTTCTGTTTAACCGCGAACAAGGTTATGCCAAGCGTTCCGCCTGCCTCGCCCGTCTGGGACCCGCATATTCACGCCGACCGACGCCCGTTCCTGCTGGCGCGCAGCCGGATCGTAACCGCTTTGCGCGGGTGGTTCGAAGCGCAAGATTTTATGGAGGTGGAGACGGGCGTTTTACAGGTCTCGCCCGGCAACGAGACCCATCTGCACGCGTTCGCCACGACGCTTTTGACCACCGACGGCACGAAGTCGCCGCTTTATCTGCGCACCTCGCCGGAATTTGCCGCCAAGAAACTGCTCGCCGCCGGCGAGCGCCGCGTCGTTGAATTCGCCAGGGCGTTCCGTAACCGCGAGCGCGGCGCGTTGCACCACCCGGAATTCACCCTGATCGAATGGTACCGCGCCGGCGAACCCTATCGTGTGCTGATGGATGACTGCACGGCGATCCTCAAGCGCGCGGCGGACGCCGCCGGCACCAACCGGCTGAGCTTCCGCGGCCTTTCGGTCGACGCGTTCGCCGTGCCGGAACGGCTGACGGTGGCAGAAGCATTCGGCCGTTATGCCGGCGTTGATCTGCTGGCGACTTTGACCGGCGGCGAGCCGGATCGCGATGCGCTGGCCCGCGCCGCGCAGGCTCAAGGGATTCGCGTGAGCGAAGACGACCGCTGGGGCGACATTTTCAGCCGCGTGCTGGTGGAAAAGATCGAACCCAACCTCGGTATCGGTCGCGCCACCATTCTCGACGAATATCCGTCGCCGCAGGCGGCGCTGGCGCGGCCGGCTGCCGACCCGCGCGTCGCGGAACGCTTCGAGCTTTACGCGTGTGGGGTTGAACTCGCCAATGGCTTCGGCGAACTCACCGATCCGGCCGAGCAGCGCCGCCGGCTCGAACGCGAGATGGCGGAGAAGCAACGCATTTACGGCGAGCGCTATCCGCTGGATGAAGACTTCCTTGCCGCCCTCGCGACGATGCCGCAGGCTAGCGGCGTCGCGCTCGGCCTCGATCGTCTGGTGATGTTGGCGACCGGCGCATCGCGCATCGAGCAGGTGCTATGGAATCCGCTGCCATGAATCCGCGTTCCACGACATTGCGCAGCACCCGCTCGCTTTGCCAGCACGGCTTTGTGCCGCGCGAACGGCTCGATGCGCTGGCCGAGGTCGCCGAGCGCTATGCGGTCGGCATCACGCCGGCGATGGCGCAACTGATCGACCCAGCCGATCCGCACGATCCGATTGCGCACCAATTCGTGCCCGATGCGCGTGAGCTTGTGGTGTCGCCGGAAGAAAGCGGCGATCCGATCGGCGACGACCCGCATAGCCCGGTGCCGGGTTTGGTGCACCGCTATCCCGATCGCGTGCTGTTGAAGGTCATCAATGCCTGTGCGGTCTATTGCCGCTTCTGTTTCCGCCGCGAGATGATCGGGCCGGGGCGGGGAGGGCTGTCGCCCAAGGCGCTCGACGCTGCGCTCGACTATATCGCCGGGCATCCGGAAATTTGGGAAGTGATCCTGAGCGGCGGCGATCCGCTGATCCTGTCGGCGCGACGGCTCAAGGACGTGGTGGCGCGGGTGGCGGTCATCGACCACGTCAAGGTGATCCGTCTGCATACGCGGGTGCCGGCGGTGGCGCCGGAGCGGGTCGACGCCGCGTGCGTGCGCGCGTTACGCGCGCGCGGAAAGGCGACCTTCGTCGTCCTGCACGTCAATCACGCACGCGAACTGACCAAGAAAGCGCGCGCGGCGTGTGCTCGGCTGATTGATGCTGGCATTCCGATGTTGTCGCAATCGGTTCTGCTGCGCGGCATCAACGACGATCCCGAAACGCTCGGCACGCTGATGCGCGCGTTGGTCGAATGCCGGATCAAGCCCTATTACCTGCATCACGCCGATCTCGCGCCCGGCACGGCGCATTTGCGCACCGGTATTGCCGAGGGCCAGGAGCTGATGCGTTCGCTGCGCGGCCGTTATTCCGGCCTCTGCCAGCCGACTTATGTGCTCGACATTCCCGGCGGCTATGGCAAATCGCCGATCGGTCCGAATTATTTGGCAGGCGGCGCGGTCGAGGACTTCACCGGGCGGCGGCATATTTATCCGCCGCGGCGTGAGGTCATATTGCCAAAAGTTTGAGCTTATTGCCGCCGCTCAGGCCGCGGCGTTTTGCAGCGCCGGAAAGAAGACGGTCGTTTCGAATCCGTATCCGCAGGTCTCGCACGACCAGGTATGCCGCACGCGGCGCTCGCTGAGGTACTCGGACCAGTCTGGCGCAAGCAGCCAGGCGCTGCATTGGGGGCAGGTGTTTTTCTCGTAGGTGACGAGCCGTCTGCGCGCAGCTTCGGTGAGCAGTGCCATGATCTCCTCCTGCGTCACCCCTCCCGAGCGCGAACCGTAGGTGCGGTCTGTGGCATCAACGTGACGCAGGCAAGTCAGAACGCGGGTTGATGCGCGGCGACACGACACGCCGTCACGCAACGATCTCGCAATGCAACATCGTGCAATGTCATCGCGGTAACGGCGGACGTACCAGGGAGCGGGCTGCTGCGACCCACCATGCGGGCTGGGCGCACGAAAAAATTCCGGACAATCGTGCCGGCGTCCGCGCCGGAACTTCGCTCTGGCCGACAATGGCGAATTTGTAAAGTTCTGCGGGTGCACGAAAGCTTATGGTAACGAATTCGCCGAGCCGCCAAAACCGGCCGAAGTGTGCTGATCGTCACATCGTGCTGTACGGCGAGGGGCTAAACCAGCATCACCGAAAGAAATTCAACAACGAGGTGATGTCATGAAAAAGACCCTTACAGTTCTCGTTGCAGCTGCTGCGATCGGCGCGGGCGCAATCGGATTGTCCAGCACTGCGGACGCGCACTGGTACGGACCGCACGGCGGCTGGGGCCCAGGACCGTTCATTGCCGGCGCGTTTGTGGCCGGTGCGGTGGCTGCGGCGGCGACGTCTCCGTACTACTACGGCAACGGACCTTACGCTCCGTACTACGGGCCGGCATGCCGGCCCGTATGGAACGGCTACGCTTGGGTGCCTGCCTGCTACTGATTTGCGACGCGACGTGGGAATGACGCGACGTGGGAATGAAGAAAGGGCCTGCCGATCCGGCAGGCCCTTTTGACTCCGCTGCACCACTTACCAATGGACTGGCGCGCCCTACGGGACTCGAACCCGGCTTAGCGTGGCGATGTCGCCTCGTATCTACGCGTCCGCAAGCCAACCCTTCGATCGAAGAATTTTAAATGCGAGTTCGATTTGCCGTGACGAGAACCGTCTTTTTCGATCGTTCCATTCGTACACGCGGCGCACCACTTCATCAATAGATGCGGCGCTTTCGCGCGTCACAATCCAATGGCACGGTTGAAAGCAATTCTAAGCCGAAAGGTGTCTCAAAGCCTTCCACAAGTTCGGCCACACGATCAAGCCGAGGTTTGGCCTCATGGTCATCATTAAGAAAAGCCTCGGCTTCGGCGGTAGCGCCGGGTACGAGCTCAATCTGTTTATTGGGGGCGTCGCCACCGTCGGCGTATCCAGAAATTAGATGACCCTCGACGGCATGCAAAACGTGGCGGAGATTTTCGGCATACGGGCCATAAGCCGCCTTGGCGTAAGTTAGCCGCAGCGGCTGCCCAGCCTCCTGCATGAAGTACATGAGGGAACCTCGAACAATGACGATTTTGTCGTTGGCTCGACCGCCCC
>DATKRE010000189.1:0-4424 GCA_035532335.1 Xanthobacteraceae bacterium
ACTCTGATGCGAAGCCGAATCACGCAACATAAGAATCATCGAGAGCCCTCTCGCGAATCGTTCTTGCGTGAACTGGTCGCCATGCGAATCAATGTTGCGTCTTCTCGCGTCCAAAAACGTTTTTCAGCAGCCTGCTAATGCGATTTTTTTGAGCGCACCAACCCGCTTTGCGTCACCGGCATCGAATTTTTTATTTCACAGTGTCGGTTTTAATATGAGCGCCGGTCAGAGGCTTGAGGCAAAAAATCTCCGAGAGCTTTTGGGTTCAGTCACGGCGGATCATCGAAGGATTTCAACAATCCTAGCCGACCGCACCAAAATCACCGTAGAAGAAGGCGACGGCCTATTTGCTGAACAGAAAACCTTCGACGCGAAATGGGCTCTCGACAAAGGAGTTATTGGCGAGATTCGAGACTTCAGCGTGCCTGCCGGACGAGAGGTGCAATTGATTGCCCAGTAGTGTGACCGTTACTGGCTGGTTCTCGTAGGGCAGACCTGCAAAGCCGGCGTCGTGATACTTCGCACCGCCATCTGTTTCCATTTGACCACTCCGTTACGCTCGCGTTGTGCGCTGGGAGTGAGTCTCTTTGACTTCCGGTTAAGGGCGCTTTAAGCGCCCCAGTTAACACCGCCTTAAAATCCGGAAGGTTCAAACTGACCCACTACCCACCTTGCGAGTCAAGAACAAAATGAGAACATATAGACCATAGGCTATCGAACTCGACCGGCCGATAGCGTGTGGCCTATAGAGCGGTCGCGCCGCGAATTCGGATCAAGCGAGCGCCGCCTGCGCGGTCTCGATCGGCAGCACGAGCGTCCGCGCGTCGAGCGGCGACGGCAGAAACTGGAACCGCCGATAAAATTGCGCCGCCGCATCGTCGATGGCGTGCGCGACGATGGCGCGGACGCCGATGATCCGCGACGCCTCGAGGCTTCGCAGAATCGCGTCCTTGAGCAGGCCGGCACCGACGCCGCGGCCGCGCAGCTCCAGATCGCGCGCGAGCCGGCCGAGCACCAGGACCGGAATCGGCTCGGGCAGATTGCGGCGGAGCCTGGCGGTCGCCAGATTGGCGCGTTCGACCGCGCCGGCGGCCAAGCAGTAATAGCCCATGACGCGATTGGCCGCCGGCAGCACGATGGTCCGCGCCGAGCGCCCTTCGCTCGGCCGGGCACGGTGCCGGAGCCAGTGGTTCAGATCGTCGTTGCCGCAGTCGAACCGGGAGAGATCGTGACGATCCGCCAGCGCCTCGGGCGGCTGCAACGGCGGAGCCGCGCCGGAAGCGGGCGGCGTCACGCCTCCCACGGCGCCTTGGTCGACAGCAGCTTCCTGAGCTCGGCGGAGGGTTTCGGCGGATGGTCGAGCAGCTTCGCGAACGCGGCATAGCGCTTGGCGTCGAGCGTGAAGAGCCGCCGATCGAGCAGCACGTCCTCCGCGGAGCGGCGTGCGCTGTCGAGCATGAACTCGCTCCGCGTCTTGCCGACTATGTGCGCGGCGCGATCGATCAGCGCCTTGACCGGCGCCGGCGCGCGGAGATTGATCGTCGCGGCGCGACGCAGACGGGCGCTGGATTTCATCGGCATCTCCCTTCTTCGGTCGGGCGGACTGGCGCGATCCGTCACCGCGTTATATAGAGCGCTGTATACACATTGTCCATACAGCCGGCGGGCGGCGGGAGATCGGAACGACGGCAACAAAAAGCCCGGCCGGTCTGGCGACCGCCAGGCGCAATTCTGAGGATGCGATTTTCATAGCATATCACACCTTGCGAGTCAAGAACAAAATGAGAACATGTGGCGGCGCTCGCCGGGCTTGAACCGGTCCCGCCGCGCCTGGCCTGCGGAGATTGGCTCCTCTATTATCCGCATAAAACGCGGAGAATAGACTTGCGGTTGCGGCGAATAGCTGCCATATTCTCCGCGAAGGATGCGGAGAATGGCTACTTACATCCATCAGCTGAAGGACTGGCCCCACTTTCGGTGGAAGGAGGAGGAACTCGCCACAGCGCTTGCCGAAGCCCGCCATCGGCAGGGTCGCCTGATGGGCCGCATGGAAGCCCTAAACCCGCAGCTCCGCGCCGAAGCTTCGCTCGAGACCCTCACCGCGGACGTCGTGAAATCGAGCGAGATCGAGGGCGAGACACTGAACCAGGCACAAGTCCGATCTTCGATCGCTCGCCGCCTCAAGATCGATATCGGCAAGGGCGTTCAGACCGAACGCCATGTGGAAGGCGTCGTGGACATGATCCTCGATGCAACCATGAACTACGGCGAGCCCCTCACGAAGGACCGACTTTTCGGATGGCATGCCGCCCTGTTTCCAACCGGACGCAGCGGCATGCGAAAGATCACGGTCGGCGCATGGCGCCCGCCCGAATCCGATCCGATGCAGGTGGTCTCGCAGAAGGGACCCATCGAGCGCATCCATTTCGAAGCGCCAAGCGGCGCGCAGATCGAGCACGAGATGACGGCGTTTCTCGACTGGTTCAACCGCGACCAGGAGAACCTCGACCCGGTCCTCAAGGCCGGCATCGCTCATTTCTGGTTCGTGACCATTCACCCGTTCGAAGACGGCAACGGCCGCATCGGCCGCGCCATTGCCGATATGGCCCTGGCCCGCTCGGAAAAAAGCGCGCAACGGTTCTACAGCCTATCGGCGCAAATTTGGCGGGAGCGCGACGCGTATTACGATTACCTCGAGGAAACGCAGAAAGGCGACCTCGACGTCACCTTGCATCTCCAATGGTTCATCGGCTGCTTTGGCCGCGCATTGCTCAACGCGGAAACACTCCTTGCGGGCGCGCTCAAGAAGGCCCGGTTCTGGGAACAGCATGCCGCAACACCATTGAACCAACGGCAACGAACGATGCTGAAGCGGTTGCTCGATGGGTTCGAGGGCAAGCTCACAACCTCGAAATGGGCCGAGATCACCAAAAGTTCGCCGGATACCGCTTTGCGCGACATCGAGGGATTGATCAGGTTGGGCATTCTCGCGAGAGATCCCGCCGGCGGGCGCAGCACAAGCTATTCGTTGGTCGAGCCGGCCCGGTAGTCGACTCGCCTGCTACGCGAGTTGAACGTAGGATGCTCCCGTCGATTGCAGACGGGGGGAACTATGCCACTATCTGATCGCGCCACTGAAAATGACGTCGCTTTTGCTGTCGCGCAAATCGCCAAGACAAAACCGAATGACACCGCGACATTTGATCAATGTCGAGAGGAAGTGCCGGATTACCTGAACTTATCTGCCGCCGATCTGGCACAGTCCCCGACAAGGCCGAACGAAAAAGTTTGGGAACAGCAGATCAGGAATATTCAGTCGCACCATGATAATCCTGGAAATTACATCTGCGAGGGCTATCTCATCCACGTCCCTAAGGTGGGATACAGAGTGACCGAGACGGGGAAGGCCCGCGTTCATCCCTAAGCGTATTGCGCTCTATAACCCGGCTTAAACCAGTGAAGCTCGGTACGGCTCGGTGCGTCTTTGTCCCAAATAAACCAAGCGTATGCGGTAGTGCCGGTGCCTTTCGGCTCAACGCCGCTCGGGTAGAACGTAATCCGCTCGCTGAATACCCAGACCCGGCTCGGCGGCAATCTGGAAAAAATAGTATTGGCGCGGTTTGCGCCCTCTAGAAAAGCTAGTCGAAGCAAAAGGGCGAATTTGCGCCGGGCGAGCCTAACTCCGGTCGCGACAAAGCCCTCAGCGCTATTGTACGGCGGGTTAGTAATGATGTTCGGTGCAGGTCGCTTTGCTAATAGAAAATCATGACCAGACTCGCCGTAACCGCGTTCGTAGAGATCGGTGCTAATTACGTTAATTCCTACCTCTTCGATAACGCGCGACATTGCGCCGTCGCCGCACGCGCACTCCCAGATGTCGCCTGAGAATTTCTCATTGTCCATGAGTGCGAAGGTTGCCCAACGCGGCGTCGGGAAATAGTCGGGCCCGGACAAGTCCGCGAACCGCTTCATCGTCGGCTTAAAGGCACCCTTCAAATTGTAAGTCGCGTCTACCATGCTAAAAATCATAGCAGAATCAGTAGTTTAGTAAACGGGCAAATTAGTGAGTCCTGAGAGTCACTTAGCGCCACCGTCGTTGCCTGATCCCGCTCAGGTCGCGGCGTTCAAAGGCTTTCTAAAATGGATGACCCGTTCGGTTTCGCAAAAGCTAACCGCGATGCGCGGCTTGCGACGCCGTATTGTCGACCGGCGTGTCCGAGCTGAGTTCGCGCGTCAGCCAGCTCGGCCACATCATGAAATTCGAATACGATCCGCGCGCGCGTCGAGATTTAGCAGGCTGCTGAAAAACTCTGATGCGAAGCCGAATCACGCAACATAAGAATCATCGAGAGCCCTCTCGCGAATCGTTCTTGCGTGAACTGGTCGCCATGCGAATCAATGTTGCGTCTTCTCGCGTCCAAAAA
>DATKRE010000190.1:0-28962 GCA_035532335.1 Xanthobacteraceae bacterium
TGCAGGCGGTTACCGCCGTGATCGAGGGCTGGGTGCGCGAGCACCCGGAACAGTGGCTTTGGCTGCATCGTCGGTGGCGTTGAGCCGCACAATCCGCCCGCGCCGTTCTTCCATGACTGGAGCGCGCGAATCGTTACGGAGACGGCTACGATGGCCGCAGCGCGGCCAGTGGTCCGATTCTAACATTCGCATCCGCGTTCGGCAGACTCCCATGCGAATGTTAGAATCAAAAGGACCACTGGAAAATATGAGTCTTAGTGGAGCTTTAGATTGATTTGACATTCGCTTCACGAGTCTGCCGCTAGGTGGGTAGCGAATGTTAAATCCGCTCCACTAGTGGCGAAACTGCCCCCAGCTCACCATCGCGGCCGGCAACTCAAGGCCCAGCGTCATGAAGCTGGCAAAACAAGTCGTCGCAATTAGTGCTCCGACGCCGAACGTCGCCTGCAAGCCCGGAAGGCCGCCGAGGTGATTTGAATCAGCGGATCCAACCGAAAGGGCGTCGTCCGCTTGATGGTCGTCCAGCGACGTGTCGTGACGCGACGTGCGAGCCGCGGTCGATGCAGAAACACGCATAATGAAAACCCTTCCGATCAGCTGTTCGAGCGCTTTCAAGTATTTCGAGCGCTTCAAGTGTGTAGGCATTTTGCCACGAACATCTGGCAAAACCGCAAAGCAAGTGGCGAAAATTTGCGCACAATTTTAATCGATTGCGGCTGGCCTTACCGCGACCCGGATTTATTTGCCGAGGTGCTCGAAAAGCGCCCGATGAAAGCGGTCAGGTGCCTGGATTTGCGGCGCATGACCTAGATTCGGAAACTCGACCAGCCGGGCATGCGGCATGCGTGCCGCGGCCTGTTTTCCCAGCACCGGATAATTTCCAAGCGTCGCACGGATTTCGGGCGGCGCCAGGTTTTTGCCGACCGCCGTATTGTCTTTGTCGCCGATCATCAGCAGCACCGGAACCGAGATTTTTTCAAACTCGTAAAACACCGGCTGCGTCATGGCCATGTCGTCGACCAAAGCCGCGTTCCAGGCAACGAGTTCGCGTCCCGGGCCGCGATAGAGTCCGGCTAGCATCTGCACCCAGCGATCGTATTTCGAATCCCAGGTGCCGGCGTAATACGTTGCGCGTTGATAATTCCGGATCGAGTCGGCGGTGGTTTTAAGCTCGCTCTGATACCAAGCATCGACGCTCTGCCACGGTACGCCCTTTTCTTTCCAGTCCTCGAGCCCGATCGGGTCGACCAGTACAAGCTGGTCCACGGTGTTGGGGTACATCAGCGCGTAGCGCATGCCGAGCATGCCGCCCATCGAGTGGCCTATGATGGTTGCATGCTCGATCCCGAGCGAAACCAGCAGCGCGTGGGTGTTGCCGGCGAGTTGCTGGAACGTAAATTGATAATGCGCGGGCTTGGTCGATTTGCAGAAACCGATCTGATCGACCGCGATCACCCGAAAGCCCGCCTCGCGCAAAGCAGCGATGGTGTCTTCCCAGGTTGCTGCGCAGAAATTTTTGCCGTGGAACAGAACGGCGGTCTTGCCGTTCGCCGCCGCTGCCGGCTTCACGTCCATGTAGGCCATGCGCATCGCCTCGCCCTGCGAGGTGAAGGCGAAATAAGCCACCGGCCATGGATATTCGAACTCTTGCAGTTCGGGCCCGTAGGCCGCCGTGTCTTCCGCCGTCGCTACGCCCGGCGCACCGGTGGTCAAAGCGCCGACCAGAAGCAGGATTGGAAACCGCAAAATCGTCGATAAGCGCATGGGCCAGTCCTTTCGCTAACGCGATCTCGGCGGGGGACGCACTTCGCCTCACATTATTATTGCATCAACGCCGGTTCGGCTCCCTGGCGCCGGGATAGCGCAAATTTCTTCGCAACGTGCCGGCGGCTGCCGGCGGCCCGAGGGCCGTTTCGAGCATAAACAATTGGAAGCAAAACGTGTTTTGGTTCCGTTCGGTATGGGTCGCCAGTAGACTTCAGCCATGCTAGGGGGAAGTGGGCGACGACGAAGTTGAGGGGCCCTTGGGGTTATGGGTGAGGCTAGGTTGGGTGAGGCAAGGTTGGGTGAGGCAAGTCCGTTGAAAATTGGCGTTATCGGCGTTGGCGTGATGGGCAGCAATCATGCCCGCGTCCTCACCGAAATGGCCGGTGTTGATCTGGTCGGGGTTGCCGATCCGGACCGCAAGCAAAGAGAACATGTCGGCCGCACGCTTGGTTGCGGCGAATTCGTCGATGCGGAGGCGCTGATTCGCAGCGGCGTCGAAGCGGTAACCATTGCCGCGCCGACCCATCTCCACCACGACATCGCTCTCGAGTGTATTTCCCGCGGCATCCACGTCATGGTCGAGAAGCCGATCGCGCCGACGGTTGACGAGGGGCGCGCCATCGTCGCTGCCGCCCACCACGCCGGCACCACATTGATGGTCGGTCATGTCGAGCGGTTCAATCCGGCAGTTGAATCGATCAAGCGCGCGATCAAGAACCAGGACATTCTCTCGATCGCCATCACCCGCGTCGGCCCGTTTCCGCCGCGCATGTCGAACGTCGGCGTCGTGATCGATCTCGCCGTGCATGATATCGACCTGATCCGCTGGTTCACCGATTCGGAAATCGTCGAGATCCAGCCGCAATTATCGAGTGCGGTTGCCGAGCGTGAGGACATCGCGCTGCTGCAATTCCGCACCGCCTCGGGCGTGCTGGCGCACATCAACACCAACTGGCTGACGCCGTTCAAGGCGCGCACGATCCATGTCGCCACCCGCGACAAATATCTGATCGGAGATTTGCTGACTTTGCAGGTCACCGAATGTTTCGGCTTCCAGCCTGACGGCAGCTATTCGATGCGGCATTTGTCGGTCGGCTATGCCGAGCCGTTGCGCGCCGAACTGCTGGCTTTCGTCAACGCAATCCGCACCGGCCGGCCGCCGGCCGTGACCGGTGAGGAGGGCGTGGCAAGTCTTGAAGTCGCCATTCGCTGCCTCGATGAGCGTGCCGGCAGCATCAGTACGCTGCAGCGCAAGGTGCCGCGCCGCGTCGCCGGCTGATTTTCGCTTTCACTTATTGGATCCAGTCATGAATTCGCATGCCCGCCTCAACGAGCGGCCAATTCCGTTTATCGATGTCGCCGCCCAGCGCCACCGCCTTGGCCGCGCAGTCGATGAGGCGGTCGGCCGCGTACTGGCGCATTGTCAGTTCATCAACGGGCCGGAAGTGCGCGCGCTGGAGACCGAGCTTGCGGCATTTTGTGGCGCGCGTCACGCGATCACCTGCTCGAGTGGCACCGATGCGTTGCGTTTGGTGTTGATGGCTTGGGGCATCGGCCCCGGCGATGCGGTCATCTGTCCGACCTTCACCTTCTGCGCCACGGCGGAAGTCGTTGCGCTTGCCGGTGCGACACCGGTCCTTGCCGACGTGCTGCCCGACTCGTTCAATCTCGACCCGGCCAGCTGCGAGCAGGCCGTTGTGACCGCAAAGCGCGCGGGCCTGAAGCCGCGCGCGATCATTCCCGTCGATCTTTTCGGCCTGCCAGCCGATCACGGCGCCATCGCCGCGATCGCCGCCGCGCATGATCTCAAGGTGCTTGACGACGCCGCACAATCGTTCGGCGCGACCTATCGGGGTCGCAAGCTGGGCACGCTGGCTACGGCGACGGCGACCAGCTTCTTTCCGGCCAAGCCGCTTTCCTGCTACGGCGACGGTGGTGCGATTTTCACCGACGACGACGCGCTGGCCTCGCGCATCAAGAGTTTGCGCGTGCACGGCGAGAGCCCGAACGACAAATACGACGCCCAGCATATCGGCATCACCGGTCGGCTCGATACCATCCAGGCCGCGGTGTTGCTTGAGAAGCTCAAAATCTTTCCCGAGGAAATCGCAGCGCGCAACGTCATCGCGCAGCGCTACGCCGCGGGGCTTGCCGGCGTCGCCACGGTGCCGCGGGTCGGTAACGAATCGACCTCGGTCTGGGCGCAATACACCATCGGGCTGGCGCCCGGCCGGCGGGATGCCTTGGCCGCCGCACTCAAGCGGGATGGCATTCCTACCGCGGTCTATTATGCCAAGCCGCTCAATCGGCAGGCCGCCTATCAGGGCTTCCCGGTCGCCGAAGGCGGGCTGCCGGTCAGCGAGCGCCTGTCCGGGGAGGTAATCAGCCTGCCGATACACCCCTACCTTGAGCCGCGGGTGCAGGACCACATCATTGCCGCGGTATGCCGCGGGCTCGCCGGATAGCGGCCCTTTCCGCTTATTTTCGCGCAAGCGGGAATCCGGACTGTATGGCTGTGGACGGCTGATCCCTGCTTTCGCCGGGATTGACGGCCAATGCTAACAAAGACGCCATGATCAAGCGGATTCTCACGGTCGGCGGCTATACGCTGGCCTCGCGCGCGACCGGCTTCCTGCGCGACATTATGCTGGCGGCGATCCTTGGCGCCGGACCGGTCGCCGATGCGTTCTTCATCGCGTTCCGTCTGCCCAACCATTTTCGCGCGATTTTTGCCGAAGGCGCGTTTAACGCCGCTTTCATCCCGGCTTATGCCCGCGTCCGCACGCAAAGCGGGCCGCAGGCGGCGGACCTGTTCGGCGATCGCATCTTCACGCTGTTGATTACAACGCAGGCGGCGCTGCTGGTGCTTGCGCTCGTGTTTACGCCGCAGGTGATCGAGGTGCTGGCGCCCGGCTTCTCGCGCGACCCGCAGCAGTTCGCGTTGGCGGTGACGCTGACGCGGATCACGTTTCCGTATCTTCTTCTCATCACGCTGGTCACGCTGTGGGGCGGCATCCTCAATGCGATGCATCGTTTTGCGGCGGCGGCGGCGGCGCCGATTTTGCTCAATGTGGCGATGATCGCCACGCTGGCGTCGGCCGCCTTCTTCGGCGGCGCCGGCTATGCCGCCGCCTGGGGCGTGCTGATCTCCGGCGTCCTGCAAGCAGCCCTCGTCGGCGGCGATACGCTGCGTGCCGGGGCCTTCACCGCCTTGCGCGCGCTCCGCTTCGATGCCGATGTCCGCCGCTTCTTCAAGGCGCTCATCCCGGCCACTATCGGTTCGGCTGGAACGCAACTCGCCTTGTTCGCCGACACCATCATCGCCAGCCTGCTGGCGACCGGCGCGATCTCGGCGCTCTACTATGCGGACCGCATCGATCAGTTGCCGATCGGCGTCATCGGCATTGCGGTCGGGACCGTGCTGCTGCCGGAAATGACGCACAAACTTGCGGCCGGCGACGATCGCGGCGCGCGCTCGGCGCAAAACCGCGCCATCGAGTTTGCGTTGCTGCTGGCGATTCCCTGCATCGTTGCGTTTCTCGTGGTGCCGGAGACGATCATGCGCGGACTTTTTCTGCGCGGACGCTTCACTGCCGGCGATGCGCATGCGGCGGCGCTAACACTGATGGCCTACACCGTCGGGCTGGTTCCGTTCGTGCTGATCCGCAGCGTCGCCGCGCCATTCCTTGCCCGCGGCGACACGCTGACGCCGATGAAGGCGGCGCTGATCGGCACCGCCGTCAACATCATGTGCAAGATATTGCTGATGGGATCGTTGGCGCAGGTCGGTCTGGCGCTGGCGACGTCGATCGGCGCCTGGATCAATTTCATCCTGGTGCTTTGGTTGGCGGCGCGCGCCGGCCATTTCGCCGCCGATGCCGCGCTCAAGTCCTCGCTGTTGCGAATCCTCGCGGCCGGCGCCGTCTTGGCGATCGTGCTCGTGTTCGCCGCACCGGCTGTCGCTGCAATGGCGTCGTCCTGGCCAAAATTCCGCAATGAATCGGAATTGCTGATTTTGGCGGCGGTCGGTTTTCTGGTTTATGGCGGCCTTGTGCTGGCCCTGTTCGGGCGACGCTGGCTTTCGGTGACACGCAAGAGCGCGCACAATTCGCCCGGCGCCTCGCCGAGCGAATTTGAAGGCACGTCGGCATCCCCCGCCGGGCCGGATGAGCTTTTAAACGGCTGAATAATTCGATTTTTTGAGCCAATATAGTTGCAACGCGGCGGTGAATTGCTAGGCTCGCCGTCGATTCAGGGGAGACGTGGGCCAATCAACCTGAGGAGCATCAATGGTACGTAAGCTAGCCGCTTTTGCCGCGATACTCGCGCTCGCTTTGCCGACTTTGGCAATGGCGGAAGAACACCATCCCCCGCCCGGTAAGCCGGCGCCGCACGGGGCACCGCCGCATGCACCGGCGCTACGTGCAGCACCGCACGGACCGGCGGTGCGCGTCGTACCACACGGGCCGGGACCGGGGGGACCGCACCCGAGTTTTGCCGGTCCGCGTGGGCCGGGGCCGGGCTCGCACGGGGCGCAATTCAGCTATCGCGGCCGTAATTTTAATCGGATGCATCTGTCGCCGTACGCCTATCCGCACGGGTGGGGTTATCGACGTTGGGGCATCGGCATGGTCCTGCCGCCGCTCTTCTTGGCGCCCGCTTACTACTACGGCGATTGGGCGGGGATGGGATTGCCGCCCCCGGATCCCGGCTTCCAGTGGGTGCGTTACGGACCTGATCTTTTGCTGGTCAACGTGACGACCGGTCAGGTGGTCGACGTGATCTACGGCGCTTTCTACTGAGCCGCCGCGGTCATCACCGCAAAAGCGACGCGAGGCGCTCCCGGTTGGGGCGCCTCGCTTGTTTTGGCCTTCGGCAATTTAAGGCAATCCAAACAAGTCTAACGGATTGCGAAAATCAATTTTTGAAAATTTGAGCGATATTGCGCCGGTCGCACGCCATCCGGCTACGCCAATTCGGGAAACGTCATGTTCAAGTTTTGGGGAAATTGCTACGAGGCGGTGCGCTTCACCTACGAGGCGCAGGCCGTCATTTCGGCCCGTCTGATGCTGTTCGCGTCAAACGATCCGCGAGCGGTGGTCGAGGCTGGCCGCATGATTGCCGAGAAAATGGTCGCCTTCGCCGACGCGCAAGCCGCCGCCGAGCGCGCGCTGGCGCTGGGACGCGGGATCTACGAAGCGGCTGAAGAGGCCTACGAGCCGTTGCGTCGTCAGGTGCATGCCAACAGTGAGCGGCTGTTGACGACCGCGCATTAAACGGCGCGTCGTCGTTACGGCTCAGCGCGGGTTGATCGGTCGGTTTTCGGTCCAGTCCCAGGTACCGTTGTCGCGGTCGCTCACGGCCGCTTTCCAGCCCACAGTCTCCGCCCGCTTCTTGAAGTTCATGCCTTCGGGCGAGTGACGGGTGATGCCGTCGAACACGGTGGCGATAAGCTGCGTCGTATGCAGCCCCATGGCTTCGATCGCCTGATTGATAACGAGCTTCTGCATCATCAGCTGATTGACCGGCACGGTCGCCATGCGTTGCGCCAGCGCTTCGACCTCGGCGTCGAGTTCGTTCGGCGGCACCGCCTTAAGCACGAGTCCGAGTTTCTCGGCTTCCACGCCGGTGATCTTGTCGCCGGTGAACATCATGCGCTTGGCGCGTTCGGGGCCGAGCCGGTAAACCCACATAGCGGTGGTCGGACAACCCCACACCCGCGTCGGCATATAGCCGATCCGCGCGTCGGTACTCATGACGATAAGGTCGGCGCAGAGCGCGATGTCCGAACCGCCGGCGACCGCATAGCCATGCACCTTGCAAATCACCGGGCGATGCGAGCGCCACACGCTCATGAACAGCTCGGTGTTGCGCATCATGAACGCGTAGTCCCGCATTGGGTCCCACGGCATGTCCTGGGTGACATTGTTACCGGTCCCGCCGCTCGCTTCCGCGTAATAGGTGAGGTCGTAACCGGCGCAGAACGCCGCGCCGGCGCCAGCGAGCACGATGACGTGGACGCCAAAGTCGGCGTTGGCGCGCGCGACGCAGTCGGCGAGCTCGCCCGGCACATCGTCGTCGATGGCGTTCATCACCTCCGGCCGGTTCAGCGTAATACGTCCGATCCTGCCGTCCTTCTCGTAGATTACCTTGGGCATCGCCTTCTCCCGTTTTTCAGTGTGCGGTGGCGTCATCGACGAACCGGACGCTGCAATCCGGCGTGTGCTCCCGGCCAAATCGCAATGAGCGCCGAACAATGCGGGTGAGGCGCATCGCAATTTAGGCCGGCAACGCCGCGAGCGCGGCGGGCGCAACCTTGTCACCCCATTCCTGCACGAAGTGGCCGGCCGCGGCGAATTCGAGCGGTGGCGGGCAGTCTTTGATGTCACGGTGCAGCGCGCGCATCACCGGCGGACCGAGCACTGGATCGGTCATGCCAATCGCCATGACGCTTTGGCCGCGCCAGTCGCGGCGCCAGAACGCGCGTGCGGCACGGCCGATGGCGGCGCCGTCGCTGTCGGGAAATTCCGGCACGAGCTTGGGAAACTGCCGGACGCCTGCCTTGTAGCGAGCGTCGGGATGCGGCGCCTCGTAAGCGGCGACTTCCGCCGGCGTCAGATGCGAGCAGGTTCGCACCATCAACTTGCCGATCGCCATGTCAGGGTGGCTGTTGGAGAACGCCCGCCAGTTGAGAAATCCTTTGCTGAGCGGAACGTCACCGGTCGGCAGCGTTGTGTTCATGACGGTCAGCCGCCGGAACCGCTCCGGCATTTCCATCGGCAACGTCAGTCCAAGCAAGCCGCCCCAATCCTGCACGACGAGGGTTATGCTCTTGAGGTCGAGGAGCTGCACGAGGGCGAGCAGACTGTTGCGATGAAAATTGAACGTGTAGACGCGGTCTTCGACGGGTTTGTCGGAGCGGCCGAAACCGAAATAATCCGGCGCGACGACGCGGCCGCCAGCCGCCAGAAAATGCGGGATCATGCGGCGGAAGAGGTAGCTCCAGGTCGGCTGGCCGTGCAGGCAAAGAAAGACCGGTGCATTTGCCGGCCCCTCGTCGAGATAGCTCATCGACAATCCGGAATAGCCCGGCAGGTCGGCGCGACTGTGCGCGCGCCAGGCAAAGCCGGGCAGATCGGCAAACCGTTCCGGCGGCGTTTTCAGAATGTCGGTCATTGCAAGGGTGATCCCTGAGCCGCCGAATGATTGCCCATTGCCGCGCCGCCGTAAAGTTACGCCGGCGGCCGTGACCGTCAAAGGAAAACTGCCGCCCGGTTGTCCGAGCGGCCGTTGTACGTGGTGTAGACACGCGGTCGGGCCTCAGCCCCACCTGATCGCGATGGCGTTGCCGATCGGCAGCGCCCGCGTGCGCACGCGGTTGCCGTCATTGCCGGATTGAATGATCCACTTGCCATCCTCCTGGCCGACGATCTTGCCGACGTGGTGTGCCCACACGACAACGGCGCCAACGCCGGGCGGTCCGGCGTGCCCCCAACGCGCCCAGTTGCGGGCGAGATTGAACTCCGCGCCCGGATCGCTGCCGACCAACTGGCGCATTTCCCAGCCGCACCATGCGCGGGGCCGGCCGCCGCGTCCGCTCGCAACATTGTTGTCGAAGTTGGAGTCCGAGGCGGCAGTCCAAGATGCGCCCCAGCTCTCTGCCGCTGTCGGCGCCGAATCAAAATATCGCGGCGCGTGTGCGGCACTGTGCCGATGATAATGCTCCCGCGCGTGCGCGGACTGAGAAAATACCGATACGGCCGCAAGTGCGGCCATCAACGTCATCGCTTTCATCGAAGTGGTTCCCGTATTGTTGACGATACATTTTTTGTTTTCCACCCCAGACGAAAACTCGTCCAAACCGTAAGGTTTGAACGAGGGCATACACGAACAAAAACGCCTCGCTGAACGGCGAGGCGCGTGAGCGTCATAGCATCCCGGTGATTCTTTGAGCGTCCCAATTTTGCATGGCAAGTATTTGTTTGATGGCCAAGGTCACCAAATTTTGGTCACTTTTGGCCGGTCCGGGCCGCAATAAGGTTTTTGTTGATTCTTTGATCGCGCAAGCAAGTTATTTGTTGAAAAAAAGGCAGGCCGAATTGATTTCCAGTCCATTCGTCGGGAGAACGAAGCTGGCGCAGCGGTTTAAGTGATTCGCCCTGGTTTCGTTTCGGATGGTGATGGCGTGATCGTCTGTTGGTTCTTCGCTGATTTCCAGATGCAAATCGACTGAGGAAGCGAACCATGAACAAGCACGAATGGAATTTGCACGCCGATGAATTCGAGGACGCGATCTTCGACGTCACCGTCGATGAAACCAACAATCAGTTGGGCCGGTTCGTGCGGGCGGCGCGCCTGCCGGCAAATGCGGTGCTGGTCGATCTGGGATGCGGGCTCGGCAGCTTTGTTCAGAAGTTCGGCCACCGCTTTCGCGAGGTAGTAGGGGTCGACTTCGCCGCGCAGATCATCGCCCGGGCCAAGGATCGCTGCACGGCACAGCCCGGCGTCACCTGGCTGGTCGCCGACATTGCAAGCGCATTCAAGGCGGTCGGTACGCGCGCCGACCTTACTGTGTGCATGAACGTGATCACCTCGCCCAGTCCGGCCAAGCGCAACGCTTTGTGGAAATGTCTTGCCAAAGTAACCAAGCCGCGCGGTTATGCGCTCATTGTCGTGCCGTCGCTTGAATCGAACCGCATGGTCGAACAGCGATATTTACAGATAAATCGCCGGTTGGGTTCAAAGCGCAACGGGTTGGTGCAGCGGGAAAACAGTTGGCAGAAGCATTTCGAGCGCACCGAGCTTGAAGCGGTCCTCGCGCACCACGGTTTCAAGGTGAAACAGCTCGGCCGCGTCGCTTATTCGTGGTCAACCGAAGGTCTGCGGCGCTCGCGTCAGGACAGGACGCTGCCCTGGGATTGGATTTGTCTCGCCCAGCGCGTCTGACCGTCCGCAGCCGGCGTTGACATTCGGCAAGCCGCGGGCGATCACGACGATATGCAAGGCAAGCCGAGTTTTGTGAGTTCTTCTCCGGCCAATCTCGTTTTTCCTCACGGCTCGCCTCCGCCACCCGGAGAAACGATCGAGGTGGCGCCCGGCATCCTCTGGATGCAGCTCGCCCTGCCGTTTCGCCTCAATCACGTGAACGTTTATTTCATTGAGGACGGCGACGGCTGGGCGCTTGTCGATACCGGTCTTGGTGACCCTGCCACGCTGCGGGCCTGGCAGCCGCTCGTTGACGGGATGTTGCGCGATCGGCCGCTGACGCGGATCATCGTCACCCATTTTCATCCGGACCATGTCGGGGCGGCAGGCTTTCTGCTGCGGCAGTTCGATGCGCCGCTGTATATGGCCGCGACCGAATATCTGCAAAGCCTCAATATCCATCTCGATCCCGGCGCGCTTGAAGCCGAGCACTACCGTCGCTTCTATCTCGAGCACGGTCTCGACGCCGAGACCACGCGGCGCGTGGTCACCAGTGGGCACGCTTATCTGAAACTGACGTCGGGACTACCGCCGACCTATCATCGCATCGTCGCCGGCGACGTGGTTCGGATCGGTGGACGCGAATTCGACGTGCTGACCGGCGGCGGTCATTCGCCCGAACAGGTGATGTTGCGCTGTCGCGGCGAGAAGCTGTTCCTCGGCGCCGATCAGGTGATGGCGAAGATTTCGCCGAATGTCAGCGTGGTTGCGGTCGACCCGGAGGGCGATCCGCTCGGTTATTACTTGCGCTCGCTCAACGCGCTGAAGGCCGAGATATCCGGTGACATCCTGGTGCTTCCCGGACACAACCTGCCGTTCTTCGGGCTGCACGTCCGCGCCGAGGAACTGATTGCGCATCACCGGCAGCGCTGCGCGCTGATCCTTGAGGCCTGCCGCGCCGCGCCGCGCTCGGCCGCCGAATTAATCCCGTTCGTGTTCAGTCTCAAGCTCGATCCGCACCAGACCGGCTTTGCTTTTAGCGAAGTGCTGGCGCACGTGAATTACATGCAGCGGCAAGGCGAGCTCAAGCCGGCCGGCACGTCCGACGGAATTCGCCGGGTCGAAGCCGCGTGAAGGGCGTTTCCGCCGCGTTGACTTACCCGATGCTCTCGTTTTGCATGGCGCAAAAGCCACCCGAGAAGCATAGCTGGAGAACACCATGCCGGTTCAACCCGCGCGCAAGGACGAAAGTAGCAACCCGAAAACCGCGGAAGAGGCGCGCGCTTTCGTCAGCTACGTTAAATCCTTGTTCATGCCGTGGAACATCGATGCGCTGGTCGACGGGTTCACCGAAGACTGCGTCGTGCGCTTCGGCACGGTGCCGGAATTTCGCGGCCACGATGCGCTCCGCGCATTCTTTACGGCGCGCAGTTCCAAACAGACCGGCTATCGGCTGGACAAACATTTTCGTTCGCTGATGAACGATACGATCGCGAATGTATGGGAAGGCGAATGGCGGGACGCTGAAAGCGGCGTCGCCATGCGCGGCTACGGGGTAGAAGTTTGGGTCATGCGCGGGGGCAAGATCGCGGTCTGGGAGGCGGCGTTCAATACCGGACGCGCCGATCAGAAGAACGGCGTCGCCGACCTTCTGCGCTGACAGCGTCGCGTTCCGCGCCGAAGCAAAACTAACCCGCCCGCCGCCGCTCCTCCGGCGCCAGCGAGACAGTCAGCCGGCCTTCGCCGCGCAACACCTCGACCGCGACTTTCTTTCCGATCTTGTCGCCGGTCAGGGCGCGGATCAGGTCGTCGGCGCCGGTCATCGCCGCGCCATCGAGCGCCAGCAGAATATCGCCGGTTCGCAGGCCGGCCCGGTCGGCGGCGCTGCCGGCCTCGATCGTGCCAACCATCACGGCGCTGTCCTGCATCAGGCCGGCACGGCGCAGCCGCCGCGGGATCATCATCTGTTGGGCGGATATGCCGATAAAGGCGCGGCGCACGCGGCCGTGCCGGACCAACTGGCCGAGCACAAAGCTCGCGGTGTTGGCGGCGACCGCAAAGCAGATGCCTTGCGCGCCCATAATGACAGCGGTGTTGATGCCGACCACCTGGCCGCGCGAGGAGACCAGCGGCCCGCCCGAATTGCCGGGATTGAGTGCGGCATCGGTCTGGATCACGTCGTCGATCAGGCGGCCGGAGCGCGCACGCAAGGAACGGCCGAGCGCGGAAACAACGCCGGTGGTGACCGTCGATTCGAAGCCGAGTGGATTGCCGATGGCGATCACCAATTGGCCGCGTTTGAGCATTTTGGAATCGCCGAGCGCGGCGGCCGGTAAAGTCACCGGCTCGTCGACGCGCACCAGCGCCAGATCGGTGTCCGGATCGTCGCCGACAAGGCGCGCGTGTAATTCCTGGCCGTCGGCGGTGCTCACCGCAATGCGCGCGGGCGAACCGTTGGCCCCGGCCGCGCCGGCGACGTGGCTGTTGGTGAGAATGAGCCCGTCGGGCGCCACGATGACGCCCGAGCCAGTGCCGCCGCCGGAATTGTCGGTGCGGATGGCGAGGCCGACCACCGCCGGGCCAACGCGATCGACCACGTCGATCACGGCCCGCGAATAGGCGTCGAGCAGCGCCAGATCCTCGACCGGAACGGCCGCCGGGTCGCGCTCGGTTTGGGCCGGCGCCACGCCGCCGAAACCGCCATTCAAGGGTATGATTTTCATGCGAAGGACGCCATTTTTCGGCGGTATTGCCGCGCAGGATCGCACATATGGGAATGGGCGGCCCGATAGGGAAGGGCAACGATTTCTGCTGCGGTTGACCGCGATCATCGCGTATGGTGCGCGCCAAGCACGGATTGTCCTCGAACGGGTGGTTTATGGTGTCGGTTCAGGCGGCCCGTCCGGCCGCCGTTTTTCTGATTACGGCTGTAGCGCTCGCGCTCGCCGGATGCGGGCAAGGCCAACAGGCGGCCGCGCCGTCGCCGCCAACGGTCACAGTGGCAAAGCCGGTGCAGCGCACGATCGTCGATCAGGACGAATATGTCGGCCGCTTTGTCGCCGTCGATTCCGTCGAAATTCGCTCGCGCCTCTCCGGGTATCTGTCGGAGATTCGTTTCACCGACGGTCAGATGGTGCACACGGGCGACCTTCTGTTCACCATCGATCACCGGCCGTTCCAGATCGTGCTCGACCAGATGCGCGCCAATCTCGCGCAGGCGCGCGCCAATCTCGCTTTCACCGAAGCCGATTTGACGCGCGGCCAGGAGCTTCTGCACAACAAGACCATCACCGAGCAGACCTACGATCAACGCACGCAGGCCAAGCGCGTGGCGGAGGCCGCCGTCACCGCGCAAGAAGCGATGGTGCATTCGGCCGAACTCGACCTCAATCAATATTCCGAATTGCGCGCGCCGATCGACGGCCGCATCGGCGACCGACGCGTGTCAGTCGGCAATCTGGTCACCGGCGGCAACGGCAGCAATACGACGCTGTTGGCGACCATCGTCTCGGTCGATCCGATCCGGTTCGAGTTCACTTTCGACGAAGCATCCTACCTGCGCTATCAGCGCTTCGCCGGCAAAAGCGGGCAAATGGCGAATAGCGAGGGCGGCCTGCCGGTCGCGCTGAAGCTGATCGACGAGCAGGACTTCCAGCACACCGGCAAGATGGATTTTGTCGACAACGCGATCGATCGTTCATCCGGCACGATCCGCGGCCGTGCCGTGTTCGCCAATCGGGACGGCATGTTCACGCCCGGCATGTTCGGCCGTATCCGCGTGCCCGGCTCGCCGCCGTATACGGCGCTGGTGGTTCCCGATGCGGCGATCGGCTCGGAACAGGCGCGCAAATACGTGCTGGTGGTCGATGATGGCGGAGTCGTCCGGCAGAAATACATCGTACCCGGCCACCTCGACGGCACGATGCGCGTGGTCAAAGAAGGACTGACCGCCAATGACCGCGTCATCGTCAACGGCCTGATGCGCGCACGCTCGGGCGAGAAGGTCGCCGCCAAAGAGCAGCCGGCGCCAGCCGCGGCATCGGTCGACCCGGACGCCGGGCAGCCGAAGTCCGAGTAGGGCAGCCTCGCGACATGCGCATTTCGCATTTTTTCATCGACCGCCCGATCTTTGCAGCGGTCATCGCGGTTGTCTTTGTGATCCTCGGCGGCGTTTCGTTCTCGCGGCTGGCGATCGAGCAATATCCTGAAGTGGCGCCGCCGACCATCACGGTCACCGGTCAGTATCCGGGCGCCAGCGCCGAAGTCGTTGCTGCCACCGTGGTCACGCCGATGGAGCAGCAGATCAACGGCGTCGAGAACGCCATTTACACGGCGTCAAACTCGTCCGCCGACGGGCGCTTCACCATCGCCATAAGTTTTGAACTAGGCACCAATCTCGATATCGCCCAGGTGCAGGTGCAGAATCGCGTCGACGTCGCCGCGCCACGCCTGCCGGTGGACGTTCGCAATGTCGGAGTCACGGTCGCGAAAAGCTCGCCCGACCTGATGATGGTTGTGCATCTTTACTCGCCCGACAAATCACGCGACACGCTGTTCATCTCCAACTACGCCACGCTTGAATTGACCGACGCGGTGACGCGCGTCGACGGCGTCGGTTCGATCATCGTGTTCGGAGCCCGCGACTATTCGATGCGGGTGTGGCTCGATCCCGACCGCCTGCAGTCGCTCGGGCTGACGGCGACCGACGTCACCAGCGCTCTACAGGCCCAGAATATCCAAGTCGCCTCCGGCGTGCTCAATCAACCGCCCGATGCACACCCCGGCGCGTTTCAGATTTCCGTCCAGACGTTGGGCCGGCTGGCCAACCCCGACGAGTTCGCATCCGTCGTTATCAAGCAGACGCCGACGGCCGTCGTGCGGCTCAAAGACGTCGCCAAAGTCGAATTGGCGGCGCTCGATTACACTTCCAATTCCTATCTCGACCACGATCCGGCCGTGGCACTGGCGGTCTTCCAGCGTCCGGGTTCGAACGCGCTTGCGACATCGACCGGCATCAAACGCCTCATGGCCGAGCTGTCGAAGCGTTTCCCCCCCGGTATCAAATACGCCATCGTCTACAATCCGACCGAGTTCATCCAGGAATCGGTCGACGCCGTTTTCGAGACGATCTTCGAGGCGATCGTGCTCGTCGTGCTGGTGGTCATCCTGTTCCTGCAGACCTGGCGGGCGGCAATCATCCCGCTGGTCGCGATACCGGTCTCGCTGATCGGAACGTTCTTTTTCATGGGCGCGTTCGGCTTTTCGCTGAACAATCTATCGCTGTTCGGGCTGGTGTTGGCGATCGGCATCGTCGTCGACGACGCCATCGTCGTGGTCGAGAACGTCGAGCGCAACATCGCTATTGGGTTGGCGCCGCGCGAAGCCGCGATCAAAAGTATGAACGAAGTCGGCTCGGCGCTGATCGCCATCGCGCTGGTTCTTTGCGCCGTATTCGTACCATCGGTGTTCATCAGCGGCATTTCCGGCCAGTTCTACCGTCAGTTCGCGCTTACTATCACCGGCGCTACCATCATCTCGCTCATTGTCTCGCTGACGCTGTCACCGGCGATGTGCGCGCTGCTGCTCAAGGCGCACGACCCGGCGCACCGCGACCGCTGGTGGGAGCGGCCGATTCATCTGGCCTTCGGCTGGTTCAATCGCGGATTTTACGCCGTCGGCAACGGCGTCTCCTGGCTTGCGAGCAGAACGGTGCGGCGCGCGGCGATCATGTTCGTGATTTATCTGGTGATCATCGGTTTTGGGCTCAATCAATTTCGCCAGACGCCGGTTGGGTTTATCCCGCAGGTCGATCGCGGCTACATCATCGTGGTGATTCAGCTGCCGCCCGGCGCGTCGCTCGCGCGCACCGATGCGGTTCAGCAGCGGGCCTTAGACATCGCAATGGGAGTGCCGGGCGTCTTTCACGGCGTTAATGTGGTTGGTTTTTCGGGTGCAACCTTCACCAATGCGCCCAACGCCGGTGCGATTTTTCTGGCGCTTGATCCCTTTGCCGCACGCGGGCGCGATCCGCACCAGTCGCTGACGGCGATCCAGGCCGAGTTGAACCGCCGGTTGTCGAAAATCCAGGAGGCATTCATCGTCGCCGTCGTACCGCCGCCGGTCCGCGGTATCGGCAATGCCGGCGGCTTTCGCATGATTGTCGAGGATCGCGGCGGAAGGGGTCTCGCGGCGCTGCGGGAAGCGGCGACCGGTCTGACGGATGCTGCCGCAAACACTCCGGGCCTCTCCCAGGTGTTTACGCTGTTCGAGACCTCGACGCCGCAAGTGTATCTCGACATCGACCGCACCAAGGCGCAGTTGCTCGGCATCAACGTGCAGGATGTGTTCAACGCGCTGCAAATTTATATCGGATCGTCCTACGTTAACGACTTCAATCTCCTCGGCCGCACCTTCCGGGTGACCGCACAGGCCCGCGAAGAGGACCGGCGCAATATCGCCGATGTCTTGAAGATCCGCGTGCGCAACGCAAGCGGCGAGACGGTGCCGCTTGGATCATTCACCACCGTGCGCAACATCGCCGGTCCTTACCGCGTGCCGCGTTATAATCTTTATCCCGCCGCCGAAGTCGACGGCATGGCCGCGCCGGGCTATTCGCAAGGCCAGGCGATCGACATTATGGAGAAGCTCGCGGCCCGGACTTTGCCGACGGGCTTTGACTTCGAATGGACGACGCTCGCCTTTCAGCAAATCAAGGCCGGCAATACCGCCATGTTTGCCTTCGGGCTTGCGGTGGTGTTCGTCTTTCTCGTGCTCGCCGCGCAATACGAAAGCCTGACGTTGCCGCTCGCGGTCATTCTGATCGTGCCGATGTGTCTTGTCGCCGCGATCATCGGCGTCATTCTGCGCGGGCAGGACAATAACATCCTCACTCAAGTCGGCTTCGTCGTGCTGATCGGGCTCGCCGCCAAAAACGCAATTCTGATCGTCGAATTCGCCCGGCAGCTTGAGGATCAGGGCCACAGCCGCTGGGACGCGGCGGTCGAGGCGACCGGGCGCCGGTTGCGCCCGATCCTGATGACGTCGTTTGCGTTTATTCTCGGCGTCTCGCCGCTGGTCTGGGCGATCGGCGCCGGTGCCGAATTGCGCCAGGCGTTGGGTACCGCGGTGTTCTTCGGCATGATCGGCGTCACCACGTTTGGGCTGATCTTCACGCCGGTCTTCTACGTCATCGCCCGGTGGGTTGCTTCGCTGGGGCCGCGACGCGGCAAAAAGCGCGAACCGACGGCGGAAGCGGCGGAATAGTTCGCCGATAGCTAGTGGAGCGGATTTAACATTCGCTACCCACCTAGTGGAGCGGATTTAACATTCTCTACCCCCCTAGCGGCTGCCTCGTGAAGCGAATGTCAAATCCAAAGCTCCACTAAGACTCATATTTGCTAGTGGTCCTTTTGATTCCAACATTCGCATGAGAAGCTGCCGAATACGGATGCGAATGTGAATCGGACCACTAGTGGAGCGGATTTAACATTCGCTACCCCCCTAGCGGCAGCCTCGTGAAGCGAATGTCAAATCCAAAGCTCCACTAAGACTCATATTTGCTACTGGTCCTTTTGATTCCAACATTCGCATGAGAAGCTGCCGAATACGGATGCGAATGTTAGAATTGGACCACTAGTAGCAGCCGCAGCCGGCAGCGCCGTTTGGCGCATGTCCGCAGGCGAAACGATATCCGATCGGGCAAGCGGGATGATCGCCGCCGAGCCAACAGCCGCAGAACCGCGTGCCGTAAGGCTCGATCCGGCAGGCATAGAAGCTGCCGGACATGCAGACCGGATGAAAGGCCGTATCGTAGGCGGGTGCCGCAGTGACGTAAGGCGAGGGGGCCAGACCGCCGGCATTGACTTGCGATTGCATCGCCAAAAATCCGATGAGGGCGACGAGAGCCACGCGACACACAGGCCTACCCATACGCGATACTCCTGCTCGATCCGAAGACCGCCCGGATCGGCGCTCAATTTATCCGAAAATCCCGCCGCCGGATCATCGCGTGCGCGAAGAGGTTAATGAGGTGGCACCTGGTTTGCAGGTGAGTTCGTGGCGGGCACGCGCACGAAGCGTACCGGTGCGCTGAGCCCACGCAATGTCGCGCTGTCCTCGGTGAATGCGCGGCCGGCGAGTGCATTGCGCGCCTCCGGGTCGGCCAGCACAGCTTCGGAAATAATGACTTCACCGCCCTTGCATTGGTGCTCAAGCCTCGCGGCGGTGTTTACCACCGAGCCGAAATAGTCGAGCAGGTCGCCAGCGGTGACGGCGATGCAGCCGCCCTGATGGAGTCCGAGTTTCAACACGATGCCGCCGTCGGCGCGGTCTTTATTGAAGCTCGCAACGTCGTCCTGGATCGACAGCACCGCGCGCACGGCGTCAGCCGGATCGTGGAACGCCGCCATCACCGCATCGCCGACGGTCTTCACGACAAAGCCGTCATGGCGCGATATCCGCTCCGACAGGAAGGCAAAATGATCGCGCACCAGCCGGTAGGCGCTGGCGTCGCCGATGGCCTCGTACAATTTCGTCGATCCTTGCAAATCGGTGAACACGATCGCGACGCGGCCGATCTCGACCTCGTCACCCGGCCGCAAAAGCTGTTCCGGACACAGCCGGCGAAACGCCGGCATGGCGATCACGGCTTCGCCGGTCAGCGCGTCCTTCGCCCAGTGCCGGTCCTCAATCACGAAGATCAGCGGCCGGTCGGTGTCGTTGTCGATGGCGATTTCACCGCGGCGCCCAGGTTCTGTCAGCGCCATGTCCGGGTCTTTGGCGGTGATTTCGGGAATGACCCCGTCGCCGCCGATATTGGCGTCCGCTTGCACGCCGGCTTCGACGGTGCGGAAACGGTAAGGGCCCGGTGTGAGGGTTAGTTCGAAGCTATGTTTCGAATGCGCGGCAACCTCGGCTTGAAATTTGACGTGCGGAGTCGAGCCTTGTCCGAGCATGCAGAATTCGCCCTTCGGCAGCTGACGCAGCCAAGGCTCCGGATGGAAAGTCAGCTCGACGTTGCGGGTGAAATTGCGCTGATAGTCGATGTTGCATGAGGAGCAATGCGCCCCTTCCGGCAGATCGTGCAGAAGTTTGACCCGCGATTTGGCGCCGCGGCAACGTGGGCAAAGTAAATCCCATCCCATGGCCAGGACGCCGATTCGTTGCGCGGCGAGGAACATTTCCACGGTCTGGTCCGGCGGTGCATGCCACTGCCGTGCCATCGCCAGCGGACGGATGCTGCTGAGCGGCAGCGTCGGCGCGTGCAGAAGAAAGTCGGCGAGCTTTGGCGCAAGTCCGTGGCTCGCCGGATCGCGATCGAGCTCGGCAATGAGCGCATCGAAGCGGCGGCGGGCGGCAGGCTTTACCGCGGCATCGCCGGCGCCGGGAATGATTTCGGTGTTTTCCGAATTGGCGATGAGGAGTTCGATTGTGGCCAACCGCTTGTCGGCTTCACGGCCGATCTTGCCCGACAGCCTGACCAGCCACCCAAGCACGCCGACGCAATCGACTTCCGCCGAAAACACCAGCTTGGTGCCGGCGCCTTCCGGGCGAAGCTCGAAGTCGGAATGGGAACGGCGCAACGGTCCGTTCAGAAAGTGCCGCGTTTGGCTGAGGCGGCGAGCCTCCTGCCATTCGCCGTAGCCTTCTTGCCAACGCAGTTGGAGCGGCCAGCGTCCGATACTGGCAAAACGATGGATGCGGCCCTGTTGGTCGGCGCGTTCTTCGACGCTGTAGCGCGGCGAGCCGGAAAGTTCATTGACGCGCGCGGTATCGGCGACGAACGGCCAAATTGCCTCGGGGGGCTTTTGGAAATGCCTTTCCTTGCGGAAGCGGTAGATGGATTTCATCATCGGTTATGCCGGCGCGTCTTTCCCTGCCACTATACGGCCGAACGACGATGCAGTTTCGCGATCGTTCGCAACACGCCGCTGCTCGACGCGACGGTCACGCCGCCGTCGCTACTTGCTCCGCTTCGCTGCCGCCGCGGCAGGGCCGAAGCGCCCGAAGAAATAATCGGTATTGCGATTGCGGCCGTTACGGCCCGCCGAACGCTTTGAAAGTAATGATGGTACGCGTGTCCTGCACGCCCGGAATGGTCTGCACCTGCTGGGCAATAAAATGGCCGATATCGGTGGTCTGCTCGACATAGAACTTGACCAAGAGATCGAAGTCGCCGGCCGTCGAATAGACCTCAGACGCAATCTCGGCGTCTGCCAGCCGGCTGGCCACCTCATAGGATTTGCCCATATGGCATTTGATCTGCACGAAGAAAGGGACCATGCGCGCCTCCGGCTCGGATAACAAATGTTAAGCTAATCCGATGGCTCTGATAAGAGCCGGTAACCGCAATGCATGCGCTGGTTGAATGCGTCCCATGACGACGGTCGATCTACGACTCAATGCAATTATCGATCCGGCGGTCGGCGGCGGCCACGATATCGTCGATCTGGCCCGCCGCGTCGCCACCGGCGGCGCCACCCTGGTCCAATTACGCGATAAGGGCGGGCCCACCCGCGCAATGGTGGAGGAAGCACGGGCGATTAAAGCTGTGCTCATACCGTTCAAGGTGCCGCTCGTGGTCAACGATCGGGTCGACGTGGCGCTCGCCGCCGGCGCCGACGGTGTGCATGTCGGCCAGGACGACATGGCGGCGGCCGACGTGCGCCGCCTGCTCGGCCCGGCGGCGATCATCGGGCTTTCCGTCAGCTCGATCGCCGAGGCGGAAGCCGCGCCGGTCGAATGCATCGACTATGTGGGAATTGGCAGCGTCTTTGCGACGGCGTCGAAGCAGTTGGCGAAACCGCCGATCGGTCCGGAGGGATTTGCGCGCATTGCCGGCGTGCTGCGGCGGCGTACGTCGGCGATGCCGGCCTGCGGCATCGGCGGCATCGACGCCGGCAATGCAGCCGCCGTCATCGCCCATGGCGCCGACGGTGTCGCGGTGATTTCGGCCTTGTCGTTGACGCCGGATCCGGCCGGCGCCGCGCGCGCCTTGCGTGACGTTATCGACGGCATGCTGGCAAAGCGAGGCACCTGAGCACCGCTTCGCCGGCATCGCAGGTTATTGTCCGCTGGTCTGACCCTGCGAATCGGCGGCGCTCTTCGGCGGTCCCATGGTATTGAACTTCGCCTTTTGCTCGTCGCTCAACGACGCGTAGAAAGTCTCGAGCTTTGGGCGGACGCTGTTTATGGCGTCCACCATGGCGGTAAGGCGCGTCTTGACCGCATCGAGCCGCGCCACCGGCGTCTTCGGCATCTGCGCCGGGCAGGAACCTTGCAGCTTGGCCGCGATGTCCTGCGATTCCTTCTTTAGGTCGTCGAATGCGCCTTGCTGCTGCGCGTCCGGTTGCACCACCTGCTGGATCCGCTGCACCGGAAGTGCGGTGACATCGCCGGGCTGCGGACCGCACAAGGACGCGAGGTCCTGTGGTGCGGTCTTATGGCGGCCGGCGCTCGCGCTGTTCATATCGTCGAACTTCTGCCGCTGCTCGTCGTTCAGCGAGTCGTAGAATTTGCCGAGCGGGTCGCGCACGACGTCTATCGCCTGGATCATCGTGTTGAGCCGCTGTCCGGCGGCGTCAAGCCGCGCGACCGGCGTGAGCGGAATGCTGTTCGGGCAGGAGCCCGCAACGATGCTGTTGGCTTGCGAGGTGGCTTCACTCAAGGCGTTCAGGTCGGCGAGCTGATCGCCGGTCGGCTGCACGGTCTTGCGGATTTGCGCGATCGGCAAATCGGTCACGCCCGGCGCAAGACCGTTGCAGCTTTGCGCCGCAGCCGCGTCGGTACGGGCCATTGCGCGCTGATCGGCGGCGGTGGCGCCGTAATAGACGTCGGATTGATTGTCATAGCCGTAATAGTCCGGTCCGAAATACGGTCCCGGCGCGAAGATGCTGGCGAGGACGAAATCCGGCCCGAATGCAAAGAACGGGTCATAGTCGCCACCCGGCCAGAACGCGAAGGAAAAGACATCGCCGTAGAGATACGGCCAGAATACCGGGCCGGCCCAGCCGCCCCAGCCGCCGCCCCAGTTATCCCAGCCGGCGCCCCAGAAGCGGCCGCCCCAGCGATCCCAGGTGTGGCCGTTGCCGAAGGCATTGCGGTTGAAACCGGCGCGATGAAAGTTGTTCATGCCGTGGAAATTTCGTGCACCCAACTGATTATGCGCGAAGCGGGCGTTGCCATTGTTCGCATTAAATCGGTTCGCGCCGTTGACCGCATTATGGGCTGCGAGACCATTCCTGAGGTTGTTGTGGGCTGCGAATCCGTTGCCGCGACGACTATTGCCGCGAGTGTTGTCGCGATGGGTCACGGCGCGGTTTGTGAAGTTATGGCTGACGGCGGCATGGCCGTGATTGATCGCCGAATGAGCCGCGAAGCTGTGGCCGGCGAGGGCATGGGCGCTACCGAAATGCGCTCCGCCGACGTGAGCGCCACCGACACGGGCACCACCAAAATGAGCGCCGCCACCACCGAAGTGCGCGCCGCCACCACCGAAATGCGCTCCACCGCCACCGAAGTGCGCGCCGCCACCACCGAAGTGCGCGCCACCACCGCCGAAATGCGCTCCACCGCCACCGAAGTGGGCGCCGCCGCCGCCGCCGCCGCCGTGCGGAGCGCCACCGTGGGCGGGCGCCGCAGCAGCACCTCCCGCAAAGCCTGCTACCGCAACCGCGACGCTGGTCATGAGCACAACAGCAAGATTGCTCGACCTGTGGCTCAACATGGCACGTTCTCCTCGATTTCCTGGCGTCGATACAAGCCGACTCAAGCCTAAAACCCGCCGCCGCCCGGGAGGTTGCGCGTATTGCGCGTTAAATTTCGGCAATGATCGCATTGCAACAATCCGAGGTTGCGCAAGCGCCAGGGGACGCGGAGAATATCGGGATGAGCGTTCCCATTGCGCTGACCATTGCCGGCTCCGATTCGAGCGCCGGCGCCGGGATCCAGGCGGATTTGAAGACTTTCGCGGCGCTTGGCGTTTATGGCGCCTCGGTCATCACCGCGATCACCGTGCAGAATACCAAGCGCGTGTTCGCGATTCACGACGTACCTGCCGACTTCATCTCCGCCCAGATCGACGCACTGTTTGCCGACCTCAAGATCGGCGCCGTAAAGATCGGCATGTTGAATACGGTGGCGGCAATCGACGCGGTCGCGGCTGCGCTCGATCGCTACCAGCCGCATAATGTCGTGCTCGATCCGGTTATCGTTGCAAGCTCGGGTGATCAACTCCTGCAATCGAGCGCACTCGGCCGGCTGCGCGAGTTGATTGGGCAGGTGCGGGTCGTCACGCCGAATCTTCTCGAAGCCGCCACTTTGCTGGACGCTTTGCCTGCGCGTGACGAAGACGAAATGCGCGCGCAAGCCGAAAGCCTGCTTTCGCTTGGCCCCGGCGCGGTCCTGATCAAGGGTGGCCATGGCGGCGGCCCCGAAAGCGTCGATGTCCTGGTCGAACCCGGCAGCCACTTGCGGCTTGCAGCGCCGCGAGTGGCCGCCCGCAATACCCACGGCACCGGCTGTACATTTGCCTCGGCGATCGCGGCCGGATTGGCCAAAGGCTTGCCGCTCGAGCAGGCGTCGCGCGAAGCCAAAACGTATGTCAGCGCCGCAATCGCGGCCGCCGACCGGCTCGGCGTCGGTAGCGGGCGCGGGCCGCTGCATCATTTTCCCGACCGGTGGTAGGCTTCCGTTTAAGAGCGACGCAGCTACAACGCGCAGGTGGTCTCGCGCCTGATGTGATTTCTCAAAGCGCCGTAGTGCTGAAGCGGTCGTTGCGGGCTTCCGAGGCGACTATGGAAAAGCTACGCTGCCGGCACGACGACCAAACGCCAGGAACAACGGCTGTGGTCGGTTGCGATGAATCTGAAAGGTAAGTGAAGCATGGCAGTAAAAAAGCGGGGCGCCGTCGGTGTTGTCGGCCTCGGCATCATGGGCAGCGCGTTCGCCGAGAACCTCGTGGCGGCGGGTTGGCGCGTCATCGGCTACGATATTGCCGCGCCCCGCCGCCGCGCTTTGGCGAAACAGGGCGTCGAAATCGCCAAGGATGCGGGGGAGGTGGCGCGGCAGGCGGCGGTAATTATCCTCAGTCTGCCGAAGCCTTCGGCGCTCGCTGAGACGGCGGCGTCGATTGCCAACGCCAAGGCGCCGCGCCGCGTGGTCATCGAAGCGTCCACGTTCAAGCTTGGAGACAAATTCGCCGCCGAAGCGGTGTTGCGCAAAGCCGGCCACGTATTGCTCGACTGCCCGATGAGCGGCACCGGCTTTCAAGCCAAGGTCAAGGATCTGGTGGTCTACGCGTCCGGTCCCACCGCCGAAATCAACAAGCTCCGTCCACTGTTTGCCGATTTCACCCACGTCGTCCGGGATCTCGGCGCATTCGGCAACGGCAGCCGCATGAAGTACATCGCCAATCTCCTCGTCGCGGTCCACAACGTGGCCAGTGCGGAGGCGCTAGTGATGGGCATGAAGGCCGGGCTGCCGCCGGAAGTCGTCTACGAACATGTTAAAGTCGGCGCCGGTAATTCCCGCATCTTCGAGTTGCGCGCGCCGATGATGGTCAAGGGCCGCTATGATCGGCCGACCATGAAGGTTTCGATTTGGCAGAAGGACATGGACGTCATCAGCAGTTTCGCGCGCGAGCTTGGCACGCCGACGCCGCTATTCTCGGCGACGTTGCCGATCTACGCCGCGGCGATGTCGACCGGCTACGCCGCGCAAGACACCGCCTCGACCTGCGCCGTGCTGGAAGCGATGGCCGGCATCAAGCGCGGCAAAACGAAGAAGAAGACGCGGCGCAAAGGGTCATCTTGAGATGGTCCGAAGGCGGATTGCCGAGCAGCCGATCTCGCGGCTCGCTATCTGGGCGCGGCGGCTGGCGTTGTTTTCGCTCGCCGCCACTTTCATTGCCGTCATCATCGTGCGGTCGGGTGCGCTCGACATCGTGCCGGCGCTGTCGACGCTCGCCGGCGCATTAACGCTCGCCGTGGTCGCGATCCTGCTCGCCTGTGCGGCCGGCATCGTGATCTGGACCGAAGGCGTCGGCGGCATCCGCGAATCGCTGACCGCGCTGTTGATCGGGCTCGCGCTGGTTGCCTATCCGCTCTACCTCGGCCTCAAGGCTTATCGGCTACCGGCGATCTACGACGTGACGACCGATCCGATCGACCCGCCGCGGTTCGAGGCGATCGCGCGCTTGCGGCCGCGCGACGCCAATCCCGTCACCTATGCGGGGCTGCATGTCGCCGAGCTGCAACACAGGGCGTATTCCGATATCGAGCCTGACAACACAACGGCGTCGCCGCAGGAAGCCTATGACGCGGCGATCAAAGTCATCACCAAGCGCCGCTGGCATATTGTCGACGCGCGGCCGCCGCAGGGTGTCGGCGTCCGTGATGGGTTGATCGAGGCAATCGCGCGTACGCCGGTCTTGAGTTTCCGCGACGATGTGGTGGTGCGCGTGCGGCCGACGGCGGATGGCGCGCGCATCGACGTGCGCTCGGCGTCGCGCTATGGACGCCACGATCTCGGCGTCAATGCCGCGCGGGTGCGCGCGCTGATCAGCGATGTGGACGATGTTCTCTCCGCGCCGACACCGGAGAAGAAACTACCGACGCCGAAACCTGCTCAGGCCGCGGGCAAGGGAGCGTCGGTCAAGCGATAAATGCCGCCGATTGACGGCGCCCCATCGGTGACCACGATGCCGCGGGCGACCAGATCTTCGAGATGCGCCAGCACGGAAAGCGCGGCAGCGCCGACCAGCCGCGCGTCGATCCCGATATAGATCGCGCGCACCAGCGTCGGAATATCGGCAGCGCCTCTGGCGAGCCGGTGCAGGATTGATTCTTCACGCCCCTTCCGGTGCCGGATGTAGCCGCGCACAAAGTTTGGAGCCGCGCGAACCGGCCCACCGTGGCCCGGCAAATAGAGCGGGTCACTCCGCCGCGCCAGTTTCTCCAGCGAGGTCATGTAATCGCTCATGGCGCCGTCGGGGGGCGCCACGATCGAGGTCGACCACGCCATGACGTGATCGCCGGAAAAGATCAGGTCGGCTTCCCGCAGCGCGTAGGCCATGTGATTGGCCGTGTGCCCCGGGGTCGCGATCGCCTCGATGGTCCAGCCGTCACCGCTCACCACGGCGCCATCGGCAAGCGTGACGTCGGGACGGAAATCCATATCGGCGCTGGCGTCGAGCCGGTTGGTTTCGCCGATATGCAGCGGCCGCGCCGGGCGGTGCGGTCCTTCCGCATAAACCGTGGCGCCGGTCGCTGCCTTGATCGCCGGTACTGCCGGCGAATGATCGCGGTGGGTGTGGGTGACGAAGATGTCGGTCACGGTCTCGCCGCGCACCGCGGCGAGCAACGAAGCGATATGCGCATCGTCGTCCGGACCGGGATCAACGATCGCGACCTTGCCGCGGCCGACGATGTAGCTGACGGTGCCCTTGAAGGTGAACGGGCCGGGATTGTTGGCGACCAGCGCCCGCACGCCGGGCGCCACCTCGGTCGGGCGGCCGGGAACGAGGTCGAACACCTTGTTGTAGGCGATGTCTTCGCTCATGCGGGGCACGGTCGAGCGCCGCCGCTGGGAACGCAAGTGCCAGGAAAGAATGGAGCCCCGGTGCCGGGAAAGTAATACATTTGACCCTCGCCGTGAATTGCCATTTTTACCAGCAAAACAAGCATTTTTGCGCTGTTTACTCTCTCGCCAAAATCTCTCGCCAAATACCTATCGTCCCACCTGCTCCCATGTATTCAAGCGCATCGGCTCCGATAGCTGGTGGATTCGGCTCAGAAGCCCTACCAGCCGCACAGAGGCGAGCTTACGTCCGACGCTCGGCAGGCTGAGATTGCTGCTCTGCCGTTGATCGCGCAACACAAGGCGGCGTTGCTTGCGAACAGGCCCAAGGTGACGCTGATATGGCATCGTGCTCACGAACCCGGCTTGCGGGTCATTAACGGCGAGCAGGCAATCGTTACCGAACGCGAACTGCAATTCATCGATGCAAGCGGCAATGTCGTCCGCCGCGAACCCAACGGCGGCCCGGCGGAGCTTCTTACGCCAGCGCCGTCGTCAGGCGAACCGAGCTTCAAAGCCTACGACAACGCCAAACGCCCGACGTCCGCCGTCAAGAACGGCGATGACGGATTATTCGAAACCTACATCGCACACGCCAAGCTCAGCCCCCATTTCGAGCGGGAAGCACGGACGGTGTGGGCGCTGTACCGGAAGCTTGTCGGTAAGCCGCTCAAGAGCGCGAGCCGGGATGATGGCAGGATTCTAGTCCAACACTTCGAGGACAGCGGCAATAAGACGGGCACGATAGCGAAGAAAATCGGTTGGCTGCGGGCCATGTGCGAATTTGCCATCGGCGAAGGACGACTGACGTTTAACCCATTCGCCAAGATCGTGCCCAATGGCGACGACGAACTACGCCGCAAGCCGCTCAGCGACGCCGACATGGAGGTGTGCAAGACGAACCTCGACAAGCTCAGCGCCTCCGATCAATTACTGTTCCGTTTCCTAGGGATGACCGGCGCTCGATTAGGGGAGGCCTTCCAAATCGACGGCGAGGCGACCGAACGAGGGGTGAGATACGTCTTGATCGGGTCCAAAACAGAAGCGTCGAAACGGCGGGTGCCTTTGCCTGCGGACGTTCTTCCGTATCTGCCGGACAAAATCGTAGGGCCGCTGTTTGCGTCTGTCCCGTCGATAGAACTTGCAGCGAAGGCCGCGTCGAAACGGCTGAATGATTTCTTGGATGAAGTTGGGCTCACCGATCCGGGCTTGGTGGTTCACTCACTCCGGCATCGCGCAGCCGACCGTTTGCGCGCCCATGAATGCCCGGTAGACATCCGCCACGCCCTGCTTGGGCATGAAACGCGCTCTGTCGCCGAAGGCTACGGTGAAGGATTCAGCGTCGTCACGCTGAAGAAGTGGATTGACAAGATCGGCTTTTAGCGAGCAAACGCATTGTCGGGCTGCTAGGGCGGGATAAAGATTGCACGGGCTTGGAGTTGAGCCATGCGGTGTCTATAGCGACGACAATGCTCATAAGACGATCGAGCCACAGCCATCCCGAGAGACCGATCAAAAACGCGGTGATAACAACACCCAGCGAAAGTGCGGCATCCCAGCCATGTGCGTAAACACACTTGCTATGTTTATGTCACGCGTTCGTCCGCGCATGAATAAGAGCGCGGTCGCGGCGTTGAGAACGATGCCTGCGCCTGCAACCCAAATGACGGTAGTGCCTTCGACCGGTTGCGCTTC
>DATKRE010000191.1:0-12544 GCA_035532335.1 Xanthobacteraceae bacterium
GCCACCTTTGCCTTGAAGGCCGGTGTGTGCATCCGGCGCGCTCGTCTGCTCATGGTCTCTCCTGATTCACGGGCCAATCTTGCCCGCCGTCAGGCAGAAACTCCACTTATCGCCCTGTGCAGATTTCCGGGACCGGCTCTCAGACTCCCTTCACCTAGCACTGCGGATAGCCCTTTAATCAATTCAACCAATTGCGCCGGGAAGCGACCGGCGGAGTTATCTATAATCTCCTGATAGCCTTCGATTGCTCGATCATCCCACTTCCAAGTGTCAATAAACGCTTGAGCTTGTGCGCGGTCCTCTGCGCCGACGTTATTATAAATCTGATTGTAGGTTCGCTTTGAATTAAACGGCGGGTCAATGTAACAAAGGTCCACGCTTTCAGGCAGAATCTTCTTTCTCAAAACGTCTAGATTATCGCCGTAAAAAAGTTGGTTCTTCCATCCGCCTACAGCCATGGTTGTTTCCTCGCCGGATCAGACGCGAGGAACAGCAGGCAAACACCGGGCCGTTTCTAAAACATGAGTCAATGGAATCGGTTGACTCAAAATGACGGCGCAAGGCGGTAGGCGCGAATTGCCGAAATTGGCCGATTGGCGGCAACGATTGCCTAGCGGCGCTTTAGGACTATGAGGGGGGTTCAATCATTTAGCTCCCCGGCATTCGGTAGGTGAGTTTGCTACCTAATACCGGTGAAGCCGCCGGTGTTGAGACCCTTCGGCGACCACAGCGTACCGCCGTTGAGGAACTCGCCGTCGCGCCACAAATCGCTGCCGGCGAACAACAAAAAGGAAGGATTGGCAGCCCCATCGTTTTCCGCATGGGCTGCTGCGCCACAAAACATGACCATCGCGGCGGCAATCGCCGCGCGAAAACGGTTTCGCACGCGCACTTAAGGCCACTCCCCCGCGGTGCGCCTCAACACCGCCCCTCGCAACGGCCCGTTTGCATAGTATGGCAAGAACAATTGGCGAGTGACGAAAAATTGCGTCGCCGTGCTTCACGTGTGGGTTGCGTGAGGTTGCAAGGCCGCAGTGGGAAAGCGCAGCTTTCCGATACGGAAGGCGCGGCCTAATTCCGCTCCAGCTCCGCCTTGACGGCGGCAAGAGCTTCCGGCGTGTCAACGTCGGTCAGCGCGGCGGTCCCGGAGAGCGGCACTTCGACTACGGCCTCGCTGTAGCGGCCGATCAGGTGACGGGCGCCAATATCGCCTTCGACCGCCATCAGCTCCGGAAAGAACCGGCGCGACCAGACAACCGGATTACCGCGTTTGCCGTCGATGGACGGCACGGCAATCAGTGCGCCCTTGTCCGGATCGATGGCGCCAATGAGCCGGTCGATCATAGCGGCATCGACTTGCGGCATGTCGCCAAGGCAAACGATGGCGCCGTCCACGCCAGCCGGCAGCGCCGAAATGCCGGCGCGCAACGAGGTGCCAAGGCCGTCGGCAAAACCCTTGTTGTGGACGAATTGCACCGGCAACCCGGCAAGCGCCGCCTCAACTCCCTCACGCTGGTGGCCGGTGACCACGATCACCGGCCGCGCCCGCGACGCGAGCGCCTGCTCGGCGGCGATCCGCACCAGCGGCCGCCCGCCAATCTCGGCCAGGAGCTTGTTCGGGCCGCCCATGCGGCTCGACCGTCCGGCTGCCAGCAACAATGCCGCCACATTGCGCGCCGGTTGCACCGGCTCCACGCGCGGCTGCGGCCGGGTGACGATTTCCATCAGCAGGCCGCCGACACCCATCCCGGTAATTTCCGCGGGCGGCACCGGAAGTCCGGCCAACAGCCGCATCAGCACCCAATCGAAGCCGTTTTCCTTCGGGCTGCGGGCGCAGCCGGGCGCACCCAGCACCGCGCGCCCGCCGACGTTGCCGATCAGCAAGAGATTGCCGGGATCGACCGGCATACCGAAATGCTCGATCCGGCCGCCGATTGCTTCCAGCGCCGCCGGAATGACGTCGCGCCGGTCGGCGATCGCCGAGGCGCCAAAGACGATGGCGAGTTCGGCGCCCTGCTTGAGCACTTCCGCGAGCGCCTCGGCGAGTTTCGTCTGATCGTGCGGCACCCGCCGCTCAGCGACGATCGTGGCCTTCGCCGGCGCCAACCGCTCGGTGGTGGTCTTGAGCGTTTTGTCGATCACCTTGGACGAAAGGCCGGGCAATATCGTCGAGACGACGCCGACCTTGCGGATACGATACGGCGCAACACGAATGAGCGGCGCTTTCGCTTCTGCCAGCGCGGCATCGCGTGCCGAGGCCGCGACCGCAAATGGAATAATCTTGACGGTAGCGATCATCTCCCCCGCCACCACCGGCTTGTAGGCGGGCAAGGTCGCCAGCGTGATCGCTTCGTCGGCGCGATTGAGACGGTCGATGGCCTCCTTGTCGACCGCCAGCACGCCGGCTGCGCGCGCGAACAGATTGGCGCGACCAGTGAAAGCGTGATCGACATGAACGCCCTCGCCCGCAATTGCCGTCGCGATGTCGGCTGCCGCCACGTCTTCGGACACGTCGCCCGCCTCGAGCCGCGCCACCACGACGTCCTTAATTCCGGCGGCATCGAGCGCGGCGGCCTCGATTGGGCCGATCAGCGTTCCCTTCTTGAGCACCAGCGCACCTTGCCGAATGGTATGCACGGCAGTGGCGCCGATGGCTTCGCCGGGTGCGACCGCTCCAAATTTCATGACACCGCCTTGACCGATGGACGTTCGGCTTCCGATTCCTCGCGCAGCCGCTCGGTGATTTGAGCCATGATGGCCACCGCGATCTCCGCCGGCGAAACGGCGCCGATATCGAGGCCGATCGGCGCGTGGATGCGGGGAATATCGGCTTCGTTCAGACCTTGCTGCTTGAGCCGCTCGACGCGACGCCCATGCGTCTTCCGCGAGCCAAGCGCGCCGATATAGAAGCAGTCGCGCGACAGCGCGTGCAGCAGCGCCGGATCGTCGATTTTCGGATCGTGCGTGAGTGCGACAAAAGCGGTGTAACGATCGATGCCAAGCGGCGGCAGCGCCTGGTCGGGCCACTCCGCGATCACTTTGACGTCGGGGAAGCGTTCGGGCGATGCGAACGCCGTGCGCGGATCGACGATGGTCACGTCGTAGCCGACGAGCTTGGCGATCGGCGCCAGCGCCTGACTGATATGCACCGCACCGGTGATGACCAATTGCGGCGCCGGTACGTAGACGGTGAGAAAGACTCGGTCCTCCGCGGTTTCTTCCATGCCGCTCTTGCCGCTGCGCAGATGCTCGGCAAGCTCCCGCCGCAACGGATCGTTGCCGATAGCGGCGGCCTTCACCAACCGCTGCTTGCCGGAATCCACGCTGGTCACGACGATGGCGGCCCGGCGCGCTGCGCGCTCGGCATTGAGTACCGCTAGAACGTGAAGTTGCATCTGCTGACGCGCCCTATTCCACCTTCTCGACAAACACCCGAATGGTGCCGCCGCAAGACAGGCCGACCTTCCATGCGGTTTCGTCGGCGACGCCGAATTCCAGCATTTTCGGTTTTCCGGAATCGATAACCTCAAGCGCTTCGGTCACCACCGCCCCTTCAACGCAGCCGCCGGAAACCGAGCCGAGAAAATTGCCCTGTTCGTCGATCACCAGGTTCGAGCCGACCGGACGCGGCGCCGAGCCCCAGGTTTCCACCACGGTCGCCAACGCCACCGCGCGGCCTTCTTTGCGCCAGGCTTCGGCGGCTTTGAGAATGTCGTTGTCGGTTGAGAGCATCGGTCTCTCCCTTCGTACCGCTATGTCCCGCTAAATATAGGCGATCAAGCGACTTTTTGCACCCACGCTTTTGGATCGGCCGTCCGATCGTTTCCGCGCCGAAACGCCTGGACCAGGGCCGAAATCGACTCAAGATTGTGGATCGGCCGAAATTCGTCGACGTAAGGCAATATGGTCTTGATGCCGCGCGCCTTCGCTTCGAAGCCCTCGAAGCGTAACAACGGATTGAGCCAAATCAGACGCCGGCAGGAGCGGTGCAGCCGATCGATCTCGAAGGCGAGCGTCTGATCGGCGTCGCGCTCAAGCCCGTCGGTGATCAAAAGCACGATGGCGCCCTGGGTCAGCACGCGGCGCGCCCACTGCTTGTTGAAGGCTTGCAGCGACGACGCAATGCGGGTGCCGCCGGACCAGTCGGGGACGCTCGCCGAACAGGCGGCCAGCGCGTCGTCCGGGTCACGCTCGCGCAAGGCACGGCTGACATTGGTCAGCCGCGTGCCAAACAAGAATGTACTCACCCGCCTTCGCTGATCGGTCAGCGCATGCAGGAAATGCAGGAACAGCCTGCTGTACTGGCTCATGGAACCGGAAATATCGAGCAGCGCCACGACCGGCGGCGGCTTGGTCTTGGGACCGACAAACCTCAGATCGATGAAATCGCCGCCGCCCTTGAGGCTGCCGCGGAGCGTGCGGCGAATATCGATGATGTGGCCGCGTGGATGCGGCGCCAACCGGCGCGTGCGTACCTCGGCCAGCGGCAGGATCAGCCGTTTCATCGCGTCCTCGGCGGCGGCAATTTCGGCAGTGGTCATTTGCGCGAAGTCTTTTCGCTGCAAGACCTCGCGGTCGGAAACGGTCATCCGGGCGTCGAACTCGATTTCACGTTCCTGTTTAAGCTTATCCTCAACACCGGCGAACAAGGCTTCGTGGATGCGGGTGGCGCCGGCCTCCGGCGGGCGCGGCGCGCTCGCCGGCGCGGCCGGCAGCGCCATCGCCAAAAGTTGATCGATATAACCGCGACGGCGGAAGAAAATGCGAAAGGCCTGGTCGAACAGCATGGAATGCTCATGCCGTTTCACGAACACCGCATGCAACGTCCAGTAAAAATCTTCACGCGTGCCGACGCCGGCGGCCTTTACCGCTTCCAAAGCGTCGAGTACCGAGCCGGGCCCGACCGGAATGCCGGCGGCGCGCAGCGCGCGGGCAAAATAAACGATGTTTTCGGCGATGCGGCCTTCTGCCTTCGGCGGCATATGTTGGTCGGCGGCCATCACTCCGCCGCCCGCAGCTCCGACTTCACCTCGTCGAGCAGCTCCTTGACCTTGCTGCCTTCCAGCCGCGCAATGTCATCCTGATATTTCAGCAGCACGCCGAGCGTATCGGAGACCGTGGCCGGATCGAGGGCGACAACGTCAAGCTCGGACAGCGCGCCGGCCCAATCGAGCGTCTCGGCGACGCCGGGAGATTTGAACAGATCCTGCTTGCGCAAAGCCTGAACGAACGCCACCACCTGTTCGGACAGCTTTTTGCTGACGCCGGGCAGCTTGGTTCGCACGATGGCGAGTTCGCGCTCGGCGCTCGGATAACCGACCCAATGGTAAAGACAGCGGCGCTTCAACGCGTCATGCACTTCGCGCGTGCGGTTCGAGGTGATGACCACGATCGGCGGATGCACGGCCTTCACCGTGCCCATTTCCGGGATCGTGATCTGGAAGTCGCCGAGCACCTCCAGCAGGAAAGCCTCGAAGGCTTCGTCGGTGCGATCGATTTCGTCGATCAGCAAGACCGGGGGACCGCCGGCGTCCGGCGTGAGCGCCTGCAACAGCGGCCGCCTGATCAGGAAGCGTTCGGAGAACACGTCGCGTTCGAGCCGTGCGCGATCCTGGTCGCCTTCGGCTTCGGCGACGCGAATGGCGATCATCTGTGCGGCGTAGTTCCATTCATAGACCGCCGCCGCGACGTCGAGGCCTTCATAGCATTGCAACCGGATCAGATGGCGTCCGAGCGTCGCCGACAGGACCTTGGCGATCTCGGTCTTGCCGACGCCCGCCTCGCCCTCAAGGAAGATCGGCCGGCCCATCTTGAGGGCAAGGTAAAGCACCGTGCCAAGCGAGCGGTCGGCCAGATAATCCGCCTCGGCGAGCAAAGCGACGGTGGCGTCGATCGACGCCGGTACCGGCCGTGGCGAGCTTTTGTTCATGATCTCAACTTAATCCGTCATGGCCAGCTTGTCCCCGCCATCCACGTCTGACTGCCATGTAAAGACGTGGATGCCCGGCACAAGGCCAGGCATGACGATGAAGAACGCCACGTCGTTAAGCGACCTGAAGCCCTTACTTCCCGACTGCCTCGGCGACGGCGCGGCGTGCCATGACACCGATCAGATGCGCGCGGTATTCGGCGCTACCGTGGATATCGCTGTTGAGGCCGGTGGCGGGAACCGTCAGCCCTTCGAGCGATTTGGGCGAGAAGCGTTTCTTCAGCGCCTCTTCGAAAGCGGTGACGCGGAATACGCCGTTGCTGCCGGCGCCGGTGACCGCGACGCGGATTTCGCTGCCGCGTCTACCGACGAACACGCCGACCAGCGCGTAGCGCGACGCCTGATTGCGGAATTTCTGATACGCGGCCTTTTTCGGAATCGGAAAGCTGATCTTGGTGACGATCTCCGACGGCTCAAGCGCGGTCGAGAACATCCCGGTAAAAAAATCGTCGGCTTTGATGCGGCGCTTATTGGTGATGATGGTGGCGCCGAGCCCCAGACAGGCGGCCGGATAGTCAGCGGTTGGATCGTTGTTGGCGACCGAGCCGCCGATCGTACCCATATGGCGTACCGCCGGATCGCCGATCATACCGGCAAGTTTGGCGAGCACCGGCAGCGATTGCTGAACCACCGGCGAAGTGTGCACGTCGACGTGCCGCGTCATTGCCCCGATCGTCAGCGCGCGACCGCTCGGCTCAATTCCGGCCAGCCCTTCGATGCGCGACAGATCGATCAGCATCGGCGGACTCGCCAGCCGAAGCTTCATGGTCGGCAACAGCGTGTGCCCGCCGGCCAGGATCTTGGCGTCGGCATTCTTGTTGAGCAGGTTGACCGCCTGCCGCAGCGTTTCCGGCCGTTCAAAGGTGAAACCGTACATTGTCGTTCTCCGTAATCTCTTGCGTCAGGCCGCGTGCGGCATCGCCCGGCCGGATTTCTGTAACGCCGCCCACACCGCCGACGGCGTCGCCGGCATGGCGATCGCTTCGGTGCCGATGGCGTCGGTAATCGCGTTGATGACCGCGGGCGGCGAGGCAATCGCTCCCGCCTCGCCGCAGCCTTTGATGCCGAGCGGATTGGACGGGCATCTGGTCATCGTGGTGTCGACTTTGAATGCCGGCACGTGATCGGCGCGTGGCAAACAATAGTCCATCAGCGAACCGGTGACGAGTTGGCCGTCCTTGTCGTAGACGGCGGCCTCGCACATCGCCTGGCCTATTCCCTGCGCCACCCCGCCGTGGATTTGGCCCTCGACGATCATCGGGTTGATCACCACGCCGAAATCATCGACCGCGGTCCAGGCGACGATCTCGGTGCTGCCGGTCTCCGGATCGACTTCCACTTCGCAGATATGACAGCCGGCCGGGAAGGTGAAATTGGTCGGATCGTAAAATGAGGTTTCCTTCAAGCCCGGCTCAAGTTCCTGGCCGGGGAATTTGTGCGCGGTGTAGGCATTGAGCGCCACGCCAGCCCATGGCACCGATTTGTCGGTTCCGGTGACACTGAACTGCCCGTTCTTGAGCTCGATGTCGGTCTCGGCCGCCTCAAGCAGATAGGTGGCGACTTTTTTCGCCTTGGCTTCGATCTTATCGAGCGCTTTCACCAGCGCCGACATCCCGACGGCGCCGGAGCGCGAGCCATAGGTGCCCATGCCGAACTGCACCTTGTCGGTGTCGCCGTGCACGATCGAAACGCTCTCGATCGGCACGCCGAGGCGATCGGACACCACCTGCGCGAAAGTTGTCTCATGGCCCTGGCCGTGCGCGTGCGATCCGGTCAGCACTTCGATCGAACCGGTCGGATTCACCCTCACCTCGCACGATTCCCATTGCCCGACACCACCGCCGAGCGAGCCGACGGCCTGCGAAGGCGCCAGTCCGCACGCCTCGATGTAGGTCGAAATACCAATGCCACGCAGTTTGCCGTTACGCGCCGCGTCACGTTTGCGCTTGGCAAACCCCTTGTAGTCGGCGAGCTCCAGCGCCTTCTTAAGCGAAGCGTCGTAGTCGCCAGCATCATAGGCAAACACCACCGGAGTCTGATGCGGGAAGATTTTGATGAAATTCTTCCGCCGCATCTCCACCGGGTCGATGCCGAGTTCGCGCGCCGCAACTTCCATCAGCCGCTCGACGACGAACGTCGCTTCCGGCCGGCCGGCGCCGCGATAGGCGTCAACCGAGTTGGTGTTAGTATAGACGGCATCGACCTCGCAAAAGATTTGCGGGATCTGGTACTGACCCGACAGCAGCGTGGCGTAAAGATAGGTGGGCACCGCCGACGAGAAGACCTGCATATAGGCGCCGAGATTGGCGATCGTTTTGACGCGCAGGCCGAGAATTTTTCCGGCTGTATCCAATGCCATCTCGGCATGCGTGACATGATCGCGTCCGTGCGCGTCAACGAGAAACGCCTCCGACCGGTCGGAGACCCATTTCACCGGTCGACCGACTTTCTTCGAAGCCCAAAGCGCCACGACCTCTTCGGGATAGATAAAAATCTTCGAACCGAAGCCGCCGCCGACATCGGGAGCGATGACGCGCAATTTGTTCTCCGGCGCCATGCCGATGAAGGCCGAGATGACAAGCCGCGCGACGTGCGGATTTTGCGATGTGTTCCACAGCGTGAACGCTTCGGTGCCTGAATCATAATCGGCGAGCGCGGCACGCGGCTCGATCGCGTTCGGAATGAGCCGGTTGTTGACGATGTCGAGCTTGGTGACATGTGTCGCGGATTTGAATGCGGCATCGGTCCCGTTGGCATCGCCGATGGTCCACTGGTAAATCGTATTGTTCGGCGCGATTTCGTGGATCTGCGGCGCGCCTTGCCGCTGCGCCTGCGCCGGATCGACGATCGCGGGCAACACGCCATAATCCACTTTGACCTTTTCGGCCGCGTCGCGGGCTTGCGCCAGCGTTTCGGCAATGACCACCGCGACCGGATCGCCGACATGATTGGCTTTGCCGTGAGCGAGCGCCGGATGCGGCGCCATTTTCATCGGCGAACCGTCCTTGGAATGAATCATCCAGCCGCAGATCAGGCTGCCGATTTTGTCGGCCGCGAGTTCGGCGCCGGTGAGTACGGCGAGCACGCCCGGCATAAGCGAGGCCGCCTTGGCGTCAATCGATTTGATGGTGGCGTGGGCATGCGGCGAGCGGAGGAAATACGCATAAGTCTGGCCCGGCCGGCTGATGTCGTCGGTGTAGTGGCCCTTGCCGGTAATGAATCGGTGGTCTTCCTTCCGGCGCACCGCGGCGCCGATCCCGGTCGCACTCATAGCGGCTTCCTCCTAAATGCATTCACCTCAGCGTCAGTGCGGCTTATTCAGCGGCGTTCGCCGCAGCACCGCTTGTCATCGCACGCGCGCCGGCGGCAATCGCCTTGACGATGTTGTGATAGCCGGTGCAGCGGCAAATGTTGCCTTCCAGCTCCTCACGGATCGTCTTGTCGTCGAGGTCGTTGCCTTTGCGGCGGACGATATCGACCGCGGTCAGGATCATGCCCGGCGTGCAATAGCCGCATTGCAGCCCGTGATTCTCGCGGAAGGCTTCCTGCATCGGATGCAGCGGCCCGTCAGCCGGCGCCAACCCCTCAATCGAGAGGACTTCGGCACCTTCAAGCTGGAGCGCGAGTACGGTGCAAGACTTTACCGCCTTGCCGTTCACCAACACGACGCACGCTCCGCACTGCGAGGTATCGCAGCCGACATGGGTGCCGGTTAGCCGCAGATTTTCGCGCAACAGCTGGACCAGCAGCGTACGCGGGTCGACATCTGCGGTGACTGATTTCCCGTTCACTTTGAGGGAAACGGCTGCCATATGCGCCTCCTCGAGTTTCTTAAAATCGCTTGGTTTGCAGGACGGTTCGCGGCCGTCTGCTGCTTTCAAAGGCGAAAACTCGACGATTTTTGCCGGTTTTCGACTTTGGAACCGATTTAGTGTGAACCCCGGCCTAGCCGCCGGTCAAGCCGTCGAACGGTCACAACGGCGTTTGCGGTGGGCCGGATTACGCCGCCGGTGGGCTGACCGCAGCCGCAAATTTCTGGAAAAAGTCGTCGGCAAGCTTCTTTGCCGCGCCGTTGACGAGACGCTGACCCAGTTGGGCAAGCTTCCCACCGATTTGCGCTTCGACCGCATAGGTCAGCAAAGTGCCGCCGTCCTTCGGCGCGAGCTTCACCGTGGCGCCGCCGGACGCGAAGCCCGCGATACCGCCGTCGCCCTGGCCCGAAATCCTGTAGCCGTTCGGGGGATCGAGATCGGACAGCGTTACCTTGCCTTTGAATTTTGCCTTCACCGGCCCGATCTTCACGGTCGCTACCGCCTGCATTTCAGTGTCGGATAGTTTGTCGAGCTGCTCGCAGCCGGGAATACAAGCTTTGAGCGTCGCGGCGTCGTTAAGTTTCTCCCAAACGGTCTCCTGCGGCACCGGAAGCTGGTATTCGCCGTTCATCGTCATCGCCATCGCGCAGCACTCCTCCGACGCGCATGCGCGCGACGTTTGAATATCGCCTACCGCAGCGCGCGTGGGAAGGCCGCCTGCGCGCGGCTGCCATTGGCGCGGCGCCGGACCGGCAGCTAAAGTCCCCGGCAGGAGGAACATATTCATGCCGGATATCAAAGCCGACGGCTGCACCATTCACGTCGAGATCGAAGGGCCGGAGCAGGCGCCGGTTCTGATGCTGTCCAATTCGCTCGGCACCAACCTGCATATGTGGGACCAACAAGTGGCGCCGTTCGTCCGGCATTTTCGGCTGGTTCGCTATGACTGTCGGGGTCACGGGAAATCCGACGTGCCAAAGGGCCCCTACTCGATGGACCGGCTCGGCCGCGACGTCCTCGCCATCCTCGATGCGCTCGGGATCGCGCGGGTCAATTGGTGCGGGCTCTCGATGGGCGGCATGGTCGGACAATGGCTTGGCGCGCACGCACCCAATCGCATCGACAAACTCATCCTCTCCAACACCGCCTGCTACTATCCCGACAAGACTTTGTGGGTCGATCGCATCAAGACGGTGCGCGAAAAAGGCCTTGCCGCAATCGTCGAAGCCAACATGGAGCGCTGGTTCACCGAAGCGTTCCGCGAAAACCCGCCGCAGTCGATGGCGGCGATCCGCGACATGTTCCTGGCTACCAAACCCGAGGGCTATATCGGCTGCATCGAGGCGATCCGCGATATGGATCACCGGCCGCTACTGCCGCAAATCAAGGCGCCGACGCTGGTCATCGCGGGGCGGCAAGATCTGGCGACGCCGCTTGCCGGCAACGAATTCATCCGCGAACAGATACCGGGCGCGCAACTGGTCATCCTCGATGCGGCGCATATCGCCAACATGGAGTTGCCCGAACTCTACGCCGATACAGTACTTAAATTTTTGGCTTAAATTTTTGCGCGGCTGAGGCAACGCTAATCGCTCGCCCAACATCCGTTGGACCGGTAACTGACAACCACCAGCAGCGCGACACATCGCTATTATTTGAAATCGATGGTACTTTGCAGCCGAGTTGCGCTGTAATTTTTCGGCCAACCGGGAGGACGTGTCGTGTCGAAGCGTAATTTTGCAAGCTACATTCTGCAGGCAGCCGCGTTCGTCGCGCTGTCCATCGCACCGGCATATGCCCAGTCAAACTCGTGGGTTCAGGCGGGGCAGCTCACGTGCAAACTCAACCCCAGCATCGGTTTTGTCATTTTCGGCCACCAATCGATGGAATGTAATTTCCTGCCGGTTTCGGGTCCGGTACAGGCTTATCAAGGAGCGATCAATACCATCGGCATCGACCTCGGCGTCACTGGGCCAGGCGGATTAGCATGGACGGTCCTCGGCTCCGCGGCCGGATTGCCCGCAGGCGCTCTCGCAGGGGAATACGTCGGCGTTTCCGGTGACGTTGGTCTCGGCGTCGGCGCAGGCGCCAATGTTCTTATTGGCGGATCAAATCGCAGTGTCGCCTTGCAGCCGGTTTCGCTGGAAGGGTCTATTGCGATTAACGTCGTCGCCGGCTTGTCGCAATTGAAGCTGCGCCCGGTCCCCTACTGAACCCGGACGTTCGGCACGACTGATACACCGGCTACAGCTAAGGATTTTGCATGCGTTTAAATATCGCGCGCGCCTGCATATTACTCACCATCGGTTTGGGCGGAGGTGACGCGGTAGCCGGCCAGGAAGGCGCCGACATGCGGCTCGAAGACGTGGGTTTCACCATGCGCGCCGCCAATACGCCTGAGCAGCTCGCCCGCCTGCGGCTGGTGCCGCCGCGCAAATTCCTCGCGCGCAACAAAAACGGCCGACGTTACTATATCTATGCCGATCCCGATTATTGCCAATGCGTCTTTCTCGGCAATGAAGGCGCGATGCAAAACTACAAAAATCTTGTATCGCCGTTCGCGCAAGCGCCGATGGCTGTCGGATCCGGCGATTTGCCCCCCACCGTCGGACAGCAGATGATCGAAGAAATCGATCCTGGCCTAGCGATCGTCGACGGCGACATTTACGATTACTGACCCGACGGGCCGGCGAAGACGCGATCAGCCGCGGCGATCGCGAAATTCGTGCGGCGTCGTGCCGGT